>NZ_JBKGGW010000036.1:0-64227 GCF_052041945.1 Pseudomonas sp. SMN11
CCTGCGCAAGATCGCCACCGCCGAGTACGATGCCCTGGGTGACATCTCGACCCTGGCCGACCCGGGCGTGGTGCAGCACCTGATCGATACCCACAAGGCGATGAGCCTGGCTTCGGCCTGATAGGCCTCGCGTGTGTAAAACCCCGCCCGGGCAACCGGCGGGGTTTTTTGCTTTACTGTTACCCGACAATCATCGGTAACTCTTCTGTCACCGATTTCGCACAGGATCGGGGCGCTCGGAAACAGATCCGAGCCGTTTCGGTGCGCTGGCGTGGGCATTTTCAGCAAGGTGGAACGCTACACTTGCCGTATTGCAAGGGTTTGCCAATAATAGGCCCGGTAATTGCTTGGCTTACAGGTTATTTCTCTCGAGCTCTTGCATGTTTTGCAAAAGCTGTCAACATCGCCCGCCGCGATTTCAAGCGCTTCTGTAAGTAGTTGTCGCTTTGAAGAAATATCGACTACCGGGCTGTCGTTAAAATGCCACTCACTCGCTCGTGGTCTGCGACCTTGGTCGAACCCTGCGCGGCTCGCGTTGTACCCATTCGCATATCGGGCAGCTGTTACCCCTGCCTCGTATTGCCCCGTACCGATGGAGTTACCTGATGAAGAAGCTCGCACTGCTTGGCGCCCTGGCGCTTTCCGTGTTTTCCCTGGTATCGCAGGCCGATGAAAAACCGTTGAAGATCGGCATCGAAGCCGCTTACCCACCGTTCGCCTTCAAGCAGCCGGACGGCAGCATCGCCGGTTTCGACTACGACATCGGCAACGCCCTGTGTGAAGAGATGAAGGCCAAGTGCACCTGGGTCGAGCAAGAGTTCGACGGCCTGATCCCGGCGCTGAAAGTGCGCAAGATCGACGCCATCCTGTCGTCCATGTCGATCACTGATGATCGCAAGAAGTCGGTCGACTTCACCAAGCGCTACTACTTGACCCCGGCCCGCCTGGTCATGAAGGACGGTACCACCGTCAGCGACAGCCTCGACGAGCTCAAAGGCAAGAAGATCGGCGTGCAGCGCGGCTCGATCCACGACCGCTTCGCCAAGGAAGTGCTGGCTCCTAAGGGCGCCACCGTCGTTCCATACGGCACCCAGAACGAAATTTACCTCGACGTTGCCGCCGGCCGCCTGGACGGTACCGTGGCCGACGCCACCCTGCTCGAAGACGGCTTCCTGAAAACCGACGCCGGCAAGGGCTTTGCCTTCGTCGGCCCATCGTTCACCGACGTGAAGTACTTTGGTGACGGCGTCGGCATCGCCGTGCGCAAGGGCGACGACGCCAACCGCGAGCGCATCAACAAGGCCATCGACGCCATCCGCGCCAACGGCAAGTACAAAGAAATCGAGAAGAAGTACTTCAACTTCGATATCTACGGTCCAGACTCGAACTAAGACGTCGGGTTTCACCTGTGCAATGGTGCAAACAGCAGAGGCTCTGAGGTTTGCACCATTTTTCATTCCCAAGCCCTGAGGAATCCCAATCATGTTGAAAGGCTATGGGGCAGTCATCCTCGACGGGGCGTGGCTGACGCTACAGCTCGCCCTGTCGTCGATGGCCCTGGCCATCGTCCTCGGCCTGATCGGCGTGGCGCTGCGTTTGTCGCCGGTGCGCTGGCTGGCCTGGCTGGGGGATCTGTATTCCACGGTGATTCGTGGCATCCCCGACCTGGTCCTGATCCTGCTGATCTTCTACGGCGGCCAGGACATCATCAACCGGGTGGCACCGCTGCTCGGCTATGACGATTACATCGACCTGAACCCGCTGGTGGCCGGTATCGGCACGCTGGGCTTCATTTTCGGTGCGTACCTGTCGGAAACCTTCCGTGGTGCGTTCCTCGGTATCCCCAAGGGCCAGGCCGAAGCCGGCGTGGCCTATGGCATGAGCGCGCGCCAGGTGTTCTTCCGCATCCAGGTGCCGCAGATGATCCGCCTGGCCATCCCGGGCTTCACCAACAACTGGCTGGTGTTGACCAAGGCCACGGCGCTGATTTCGGTGGTCGGTCTGCAGGACATGATGTTCAAGGCCAAGCAGGCGGCCGACGCCACCCGCGAGCCTTTCACCTTCTTCCTGGCCGTGGCCGCGCTGTACTTGGTGATCACCAGTATTTCACTGCTGGCGCTGAAGTATCTGGAGCGCCGCTACTCGGTAGGCGTCAAGGTGGCTGAACTATGATTTTCGACTACAACGTCGTCTGGGAGGCCATGCCGCTGTATCTTGGCGGCCTGCTGACCACCCTCAAGCTGCTGGCGCTGTCGCTGCTGTTTGGCCTGTTGGCGGCCATTCCGCTGGGCCTGATGCGCGTTTCCAAGCAGCCGCTGGTGAACATGGGCGCCTGGCTGTACACCTACATCATCCGCGGCACGCCGATGCTGGTGCAGCTGTTCCTGATCTACTACGGCCTGGCCCAGTTCGAGGCGGTGCGCGAGAGCATCTTCTGGCCGTGGCTGTCCAGCGCAACCTTCTGCGCCTGCCTGGCCTTCGCCATCAATACCAGCGCCTACACCGCGGAAATCATCGCCGGCAGCCTCAAGGCCACGCCCCATGGCGAGATCGAGGCGGCCAAGGCCATGGGCATGTCGCGCATGAAGATGTACCGCCGCATCCTGCTGCCATCGGCCCTGCGCCGGGCGCTGCCGCAGTACAGCAACGAAGTGATCATGATGCTGCAGACCACCAGCCTGGCGTCGATCGTCACCCTGATCGACATCACCGGTGCCGCACGCACGGTCAATGCCCAGTACTACCTGCCTTTTGAGGCCTACATCACGGCGGGCGTGTTCTACCTGTGCCTGACCTTCATCCTCGTGCGCCTGTTCAAGATGGCCGAACGCCGCTGGCTCGGCTACCTGGCGCCGCGCAAGCACTGAACGCTCTGTGAGAACCGACAGCATGTACAAACTCGAAGTCCAAGACCTGCACAAGCGCTACGGCAGCCATGAAGTGCTCAAGGGCGTGTCCCTGGCGGCCAAGGCAGGCGACGTGATCAGCATCATCGGCTCCAGCGGTTCGGGCAAGTCGACCTTCCTGCGCTGCATCAACCTGCTCGAGCAGCCCCACGCAGGCAAGATCCTGCTCAACAACGAAGAGCTCAAGCTGGTACCTGGCAAGGACGGCGCGCTCAAGGCCTCCGACCCGCGCCAGCTGCAGCGCATGCGCTCGCGCCTGTCGATGGTGTTCCAGCATTTCAACCTGTGGTCGCACATGACTGCACTGGAGAACATCATCGAAGCCCCGGTGCACGTGCTGGGGGTGAACAAGAAAGAAGCCCTGGAGAAGGCCGAGCACTACCTGGCCAAGGTTGGTGTGGCGCACCGCAAGGATGCTTTCCCGGGCCACATGTCCGGTGGTGAGCAGCAACGTGTGGCAATTGCCCGTGCCCTGGCCATGGAGCCAGAGGTCATGCTGTTCGACGAACCGACCTCGGCGCTCGACCCCGAGCTGGTGGGCGATGTGCTCAAGGTCATGCAGGCCCTGGCCCAGGAAGGCCGCACCATGGTGGTGGTGACGCACGAAATGGGCTTTGCCCGCGAAGTGTCGAACCAGCTGGTGTTCCTGCACAAAGGCCTGGTCGAAGAAACCGGTTGCCCGCGTGAAGTGCTGGCCAACCCGCAATCGGAGCGGCTCAAGCAGTTCCTTTCCGGCAGCTTGAAGTAAAACGCTGCACCTTTGCACCAGAATAGGGCATGCTGCGCAGCGAGCGCAGCCTGACCCGGCGCCACAGACTCGAACGAACCCAGGTTTCGGACCGTACCCTATGACCACCCAGCGAATCGGTTTTCTCATCTGGCCAAGCACCAAGCCTTTGACCCTGGCGCTGGCGGAGGAAGTGTTGCAGGTGGCCCAGCGGGTGCATCCGGAGGTGGTCTACGAGATCGCCTTCCTCCAGGCGGAACCTGCCGAGGAGGGCGCCTGGCGCCTGCCGGGCGAGCCGTGGAGCGGGCGCCTGGAAGGTTGCCACAAGCTGTTCCTGCTGGCTGACGATTTGCCCCAGGCGGTGGGCTCGGCGCTGTCGACGGCGCTCAAGCAGCTGGCGCGCAGTGGTTGCATGATCGGCGGCCTGTCCGCCGGGGTGTACCCGCTGGCCATGCTCGGTTTGCTCGATGGTTATCGCGCTGCGGTGCATTGGCGCTGGCAGGACGACTTTGCCGAGCGCTTCCCCAAGGTGATCGCCACCAGCCACTTGTTCGACTGGGACCGTGACCGCCTGACCGCCTGTGGTGGCATGGCCGTTACCGACCTGCTGCTGGCGGTGCTGGGTCGCGATCATGGGGCGGAGCTTGCCGGGGCAGTGTCCGAGGAACTGGTGGTCGAGCGTATTCGCGAGGGTGGCGAGCGTCAGCGTATTCCGCTGCAGAACCGCCTTGGCTCGAGCCATCCGAAGCTGACCCAGGCCGTGCTGTTGATGGAAGCGAACATCGAAGAGCCGCTGACCACCGACGAAATCGCCCAGCATGTCTGCGTGTCGCGCCGGCAGCTGGAGCGGATCTTCAAGCAGTACCTGAATCGTGTGCCGAGCCAGTACTACCTGGAGCTGCGCCTGAACAAGGCGCGGCAGATGCTGATGCAGACCAGCAAGTCGATCATCCAGATCGGGTTGTCCTGTGGATTCTCCTCGGGGCCGCATTTTTCCAGCGCCTATCGCAACTTCTTCGGCGCTACGCCGCGGGAAGATCGTAACCAGCGGCGCAGCAGCAGCCCGTTCGAATTGAGCTCGGCACCGGCTGAAAAAGGCTGAAATTTCTGTCGCCTGTACCGGCCCTTTCGCGGGTGAACCCGCTCCCACAGGGACCGCACAAGCTTCAAGCCCTGCACAGGTCCTGTGGGAGCGGGTTTACCCGCGAAAAGGCCGGAACAGGCTGCCCCTCTTCTTAATGTGCACACCCGTTCACCCAGCTCCCTCTCTCCCGTACACTGCGCGATTGCGACAGTGTTTGTCGCATTGCCGAAAGCCTTGGTAAAACTGGGTTTTGCGCTGTAACAAGTTGTCGCTTGGCCGCAAGGACAGGCGCGGATCAGTCCTTACAATCCCCCCATCGCTCGCCACTTCCAGGCCAGCGTTCCTCTTCAGGAGACTCAGATGTCCGTTGAGCAAGCCCCGGTGCAACGTGCCGATTTCGACCAGGTCATGGTTCCCAACTATTCTCCGGCGGCCTTCATTCCTGTGCGAGGCGAGGGTTCCCGCGTCTGGGACCAGTCGGGTCGCGAGCTCATCGACTTTGCCGGCGGCATCGCGGTGAACGCCCTGGGCCACTGCCATCCGGCACTGGTCAAGGCCCTGACCGAACAGGCCAACACCCTCTGGCACGTTTCCAACGTCTTCACCAACGAGCCGGCCCTGCGCCTGGCGCACAAGCTGGTCGACGCCACCTTTGCCGACCGTGCGTTCTTCTGCAACTCCGGCGCCGAGTCCAACGAGGCTGCCTTCAAGCTAGCCCGCCGCGTCGCCCACGATCGTTTCGGCCCTGAGAAGCACGAGATCATCGCGACCGTGAACAGCTTCCACGGCCGCACCCTGTTCACCGTCAGCGTCGGTGGCCAGCCAAAGTACTCCGACGGCTTCGGCCCGAAGATCACCGGCATCAGCCACGTGCCCTACAACGACCTGGAAGCGCTGAAGGCACAGATTTCGGACAAGACCTGCGCTGTGGTGATCGAGCCGATCCAAGGCGAGAGCGGTGTGGTGCCGGCCGACAAGGCCTACCTGGAAGGCGCGCGCAAGCTGTGCGACGAGCACAACGCCCTGCTGATCTTCGACGAAGTGCAGACCGGCGTCGGCCGCACTGGCTCGCTGTATGCCTACCAGCACTACGGCGTGACCCCGGACATCCTGACCAGCGCCAAGAGCCTGGGCGGCGGTTTCCCGATTGGCGCCATGCTGACCACCACCGACATCGCCAAGCACCTGGCCGTCGGCACTCACGGCACCACCTACGGCGGCAACCCGCTGGGCTGTGCCGTCGCCTGTGCAGTACTGGATGTGGTCAACACCCCGGAAACCCTGGCTGGCATCAAGGCCAAGCACGAGCGCTTCAAGTCCCGCCTGGAAAAGATCGGCCAGCAGTACGGCCTGTTCAGCCAGGTGCGTGGCGTCGGCCTGCTGATCGGCTGTGTGCTGACCGAAGCCTGGCAGGGCAAGGCCAAGGACGTGCTCAACGCCGCTGAAAAACAAAGCGTGATGGTGCTGCAGGCCGGCCCTGACGTGGTCCGCTTCGCCCCAAGCCTGGTGGTCGAAGATGCCGACATCGACGAAGGCCTGGACCGCTTCGAGCGCGCCGTGGCGCAACTGACCAAGGGCTGATCGGCCTGCGGTCCGTTCACCGTCCCGGGCGCTTCGCGGCGCCGGGGGGTGAACCCCGAATTCCAGTGCGGGTGCTGATGCGCCCGCCGTTTTTCCGTGCCGTCCTGAATGGCCCGTTTTCCCAAAGGAGTGACACCATGCTGGTGATGCGCCCCGCGCAAATGGCTGATCTGAACGAAGTGCAGCGCATGGCTGCCGACAGCCCCGTTGGTGTCACCTCGCTGCCGGACGATGCCGCCCGCCTGGGCGACAAGATTGCCGCCTCGGAAACTTCTTTCGCCGCTGAAGTGAGCTTCAACGGTGAAGAGAGCTACTTCTTCGTGCTCGAGGACAGCGACACCGGCCAGCTCGCCGGCTGCTCTGCCATCGTCGCCTCGGCCGGCTACTCCGAGCCGTTCTACAGTTTCCGCAACGAGACCTTCGTGCACGCTTCGCGCGAGCTGAGGATCCACAACAAGATCCATGTCCTTTCGCTGTGCCACGACCTCACCGGCAACAGCCTGCTGACCAGCTTCTATGTGCTGCCGGAACTGGTGAACAGCGGCTGGGCCGAACTCAACTCCCGTGGCCGCCTGCTGTTCATGGCCTCGCACCCGGAGCGCTTCGCCGATTCGGTGGTCACCGAAATCGTCGGCTACAGCGACGAGCAGGGCGAGTCGCCGTTCTGGGATGCCATCGGCCGTAACTTCTTCGACCTCAACTACGCCCACGCCGAGCGCCTGTGCGGCCTGAAGAGCCGCACCTTCCTCGCCGAGCTGATGCCGCATTACCCGATCTACGTGCCGCTGCTGCCCGATGAAGCGCAGGAAGCCATGGGCCAGGTCCACCCGCGGGCGCAGATCACCTTCGACATCCTCATGCGCGAAGGCTTCGAGACCGAGCACTACATCGACATCTTCGACGGTGGCCCGACCCTGCATGCGCGTGCCTCGGGCATTCGCTCGATTGCCCAGAGCCGCGTGGTGCCGGTCAAGGTGGACGACGCGCCGGTCAAGGGCGGGCGCCCATACCTGGTGTGCAACGGCCAGTTGCAGGACTACCGCGCGGTGCTGCTGGAGTTGGACTGGGTGCCGGGCAAGCCGGTCAGCCTGAGCAGCCAGGCGGCCGAGGCCCTGGGCGTCGGTGAAGGTGCCAGCGTGCGTCTGGTCGCCGCCTGAGCCACGGCACGCAAGCCGGAACAATGAGTTTCGCGGCAGGCACTGGCCACCGCACAAGGAGATAGCATGATCGTTCGTCCTGTACGCAGCAGCGATTTACCCGCGCTGATCGAATTGGCCCGCAGCACCGGCACCACCGGGCTGACCACCCTGCCGGCCAACGAGGAGCGCCTTGGCCACCGCGTCGGCTGGGCCGAAAAGAGCTTCCGTGGCGAAGCCGAGCGCGGCGACACCGATTACCTGTTCGTGCTGGAGAACGATGAAGGCCTGGTGGTCGGCATCAGCGCCATCGCCGGGGCCGTGGGCCTGCGTGAACCTTGGTACAACTACCGGGTCGGCCTCACCGTCAGCGCCTCCCAGGAGCTGAAGATCTACCGCGAAATCCCCACGCTGTTCCTGGCCAACGACCTGACCGGCAACTCCGAGCTGTGCTCGCTGTTCCTGCGCAGCGATTACCGTTCCGGGCTCAACGGTCGCCTGCTGTCGCGTGCACGCATGCTGTTCATTGCCGAGTTTCCAGAACTTTTCGGCAACAAGATCATCGCTGAAATGCGCGGCATGTCCGATGAGCAAGGCCGTTCGCCGTTCTGGGAAAGCCTGGGGCGGCACTTCTTCAAGATGGAGTTCAGCCAGGCCGACTACCTCACGGGCGTAGGCAACAAGTCGTTCATTGCCGAGCTGATGCCCAAGTTCCCGCTGTACACCTGCTTCCTGTCCGAGGCAGCGCGCGATGTCATTGGCCGCGTGCACACCGACACCGAGCCTGCGCTGGCGATGCTCAAGCAGGAAGGCTTCAGCTATCAGGGTTACGTCGACATCTTCGACGCAGGCCCCGCCATCGAATGCGAGACGTCGAAGATTCGCGCCGTGCGCGAGAGCGAGACCCTCGTGCTGGCCGTGGGCACGCCGGGCGATGACGCGACCCCTTACATCATCCACAACCGCAAGCGCGACGACTGCCGTATTACCGCAGCGCCTGCGCGTCTGGCTGCAGGCACCCTGGTGGTCGACCCACAGACCGCCAAGCGACTGCGCATGGGCGCCGGCGACAACGTACGCGCCGTGCCGCTGTCGGCAAGCCGGGAGGCCCAGTAAATGACCACGCATTACATCGCAGGCAACTGGCTGGCTGGCCAGGGCGAAGCCCTGCAGTCGCTCAATCCGGTGAGCCAGGCCGTTGTCTGGCAAGGGCAGGGCGCCGATGCCGGCCAGGTTGACGCCGCTGTCAAGGCGGCACGCCAGGCATTCCCGGCCTGGGCGCAGCTGAGCCTGGAGGCGCGTATTGACGTGCTAGAGAAGTTCGCCGAGCAACTGAAGCAGCATGCCGAGGCGCTGGCTCACTGCATCGGTGAGGAAACCGGCAAGCCGCTGTGGGAGTCGGCCACGGAAGTGACCAGCATGGTCAACAAAGTGGCGATCTCGGTGCAGAGCTACCGCGAGCGTACCGGCGAGAAGAGCGGCCCGCTGGCCGATGCCACGGCCGTGCTGCGGCACAAGCCCCATGGCGTGGTGGCGGTGTTCGGCCCTTACAACTTCCCCGGCCATTTGCCCAATGGCCATATCGTGCCTGCACTGCTGGCTGGCAACTGCGTGGTGTTCAAGCCCAGCGAGCTGACCCCCAAGGTTGCCGAGCTGACGGTCAACTGCTGGATCGCCGCCGGCCTGCCAGCTGGTGTGCTCAACCTGGTTCAGGGCGCCCGTGAAACCGGTGTGGCGCTGGCCGCCAATCCAGGTATCGACGGCCTGTTCTTTACCGGCTCCAGCCGCACCGGCAACCTGCTGCACCAACAGTTCGCCGGCCGCCCGGACAAGATCCTCGCCTTGGAAATGGGCGGCAACAACCCGCTGGTGGTGGATGAGGTCAAGGACCTCGACGCCGCGGTGTACACCATCATCCAGTCGGCATTCATTTCTGCCGGCCAGCGCTGCACCTGTGCCCGCCGTCTGCTGGTGCCACAGGGCGCCTGGGGCGATGCGCTGGTTGCGCGGCTGGTCGAGGTGTGCCGGAGCATTACCGTCGGTGCCTTCGACCAGCAGCCGGCGCCGTTCATGGGCTCGGTGATCTCGTTGCAGGCAGCGCAGGCACTGATCGCGGCCCAGGCCGAGCTGCTGGCCAAGGGTGCCGTGAAGCTGCTGGCCATGACCCAGCCCCAGGCCGACGCCGCGCTGCTGACACCCGGCATTCTCGATGTCACTGCCGTGGCCGATCGCCCGGACGAAGAGTTCTTCGGCCCGCTGCTGCAGGTGATCCGCTACGCCGACTTCGATGCCGCCATCGACGAGGCCAACAACACCCAGTACGGCCTGGCCGCCGGCCTGTTGTCCGATTCCCGTGCGCGCTACCAGTACTTCTGGCTGCGCAGTCGCGCCGGTATCGTCAACTGGAACAAGCAGCTGACCGGCGCCGCCAGCAGCGCGCCTTTCGGTGGCGTGGGCGCCAGTGGCAACCACCGCGCCAGCGCCTACTATGCAGCCGATTACTGCGCGTACCCCGTGGCTTCGCTGGAGACCGCCAGCCTTGCCTTGCCGGCGACCCTGACGCCGGGCGTCACCCTATAACAACAGGTCACGGAGCCTAGCCGATGAAATCCTATGAAGTGAATTTTGATGGCCTGGTGGGGCCTACCCACAACTACGGCGGCCTGTCCTACGGTAACGTGGCTTCGCAGAGCAACAGCCAGCAAGGGTCCAACCCGCGGGAAGCGGCGCGCCAGGGCCTGGCCAAGATGAAGGCGCTGGCCGACATGGGCTTCAAGCAGGGCGTACTGGCACCGCAGGAGCGCCCGGACGTGGCCGCCCTGCGCCGCCTGGGCTTCAGCGGCAGTGATGCCGAAGTGATCCAGCGTGCCGCCAAGGAGGCCATGCCACTGCTGGTCGCCAGCTGCTCGGCCTCGAGCATGTGGGTGGCCAACGCCGCCACCGTCAGCCCGAGCGCCGACACCGCCGATGGCCGCGTGCACTTCACCGCCGCCAACCTCAACTGCAAGTACCACCGCAGCATCGAGCACCCGACCACCAGCCGCGTGCTGGCGGCGATGTTCAACAACGAGAAACACTTTGCCCACCACGAAGCCCTGCCAGCCGTGGCACAGTTCGGTGACGAGGGCGCGGCCAACCATACGCGCTTCTGCCGCGAGTACGGCGAGGCCGGGGTGGAGTTTTTCGTCTATGGCCGCAGTGCCTTCGACAGCCGCTACCCCGCACCGCAGAAGTACCCGGCGCGGCAGACCCTGGAGGCCTCCCAGGCCGTGGCCAGGCTGCACGGCCTGAGCGATGACGGTGTAGTCTACGCTCAACAGAATCCGGCAGTGATTGACCAGGGTGTGTTCCACAACGACGTGATTTCGGTCGGCAACGGTGAAGTGCTGTTCTACCACGAGGACGCATTCCTCGAGACCGACGCGGTGCTTGGCCAACTGCAGGCTAAACTGGCCAGCAAGGGTGGTAACTTCCAGGCCATCCGTGTGCCACGTGTGGCGGTGACGGTAGAGGATGCAGTGCGCTCCTACCTGTTCAACAGCCAGCTGCTCAGCCGTGACGATGGCTCGATGCTGCTGGTGGTCCCGGAAGAGTGCCGCAACAACGAGCGGGTCTGGGCTTATCTGAGCCAGTTGACCGCCCAGGGCGGCGCGGTGAAGGAGGTCAAGGTATTCGACCTCAAGCAGAGCATGCAGAACGGCGGTGGCCCGGCTTGCCTGCGTTTGCGCGTGGCATTGAAGGAATCGGAACTGGCGGCGGTCAATCCAGGCGTTATCATGACCGTCCCGCTGTACGACACTCTGGTGCAGTGGGTCGACAAGCATTACCGCGATCGCCTTGGCGAAGCTGACCTTGCCGACCCGCAGCTGCTGCTGGAGTGCCGTACCGCACTGGATGAATTGACCCAGATCCTGAAGTTGGGCTCGGTGTACCCGTTCCAACGCCAACCTTGAAGAGAGAATTTGCAATGACCGACGCCCTGCGCCTGATCCTCGAAGATGTAGACGGCACCCAGCTGGAAACCTCCTGCACCCGTTTTGCCATCGTCTGGCAAGGCAAGGAAGTGTGGGTTCAGCAGGACGGCCGTGGCCAGCTGCTGATCGGCGTGGATGTCGAGGAAGGCGATGCTGAATACGCCAACCTGCTGCTGCGCCCGATGGCCACCAACCTGGTCAGCCTGCAGCTGGAAATGGAACCGGCGGAAGTCGGCGAAGATGACGATCACGTCCATGGCCCCGACTGCGGCCACCACCACTAAGGAAGCGCCTATGCTCGCCCTTGGCAAATTGCTCGAGCTGACCCTGACCGATCACGAGCCGGCCGAGAAGACTCAAGTGACACCCAAGGGCGTGCGGTTGCGCTGGCTGGGGGAAGGTGCACTGGAAGTGCGTCCGCCCGAAGGCGAGGATTGTGGGCTGGACCTACTGCTCTCTGCCGGTATCCACGGCAATGAGACGGCACCGATCGAACTGCTCGAACGGCTGCTGCATGGCGTGGCCAACGGCAAGATCAAGCCGCGTGCGCGGATTCTGTTCCTGTTCGGCAACCCGGTCGCCATCCGCAAGGGTGAGCGCTTCGTCGAGCAGGACATCAACCGGTTGTTCAACGGTCGTCACGAGCTGTCCAGTGGCTTCGAGGCATTGCGTGCGGCTGAGCTCGAGCAGTTCGCCCGGGTGTTCTTCAGCAAGCCTGAGCGCACCCGTCTGCATTACGACCTGCACACTGCGATCCGTGGTTCGAAGATCGAGCAGTTCGCCCTGTACCCCTATAAAGAGGGGCGCAAGCATTCCCGTCGCGAGCTGGCCCGCCTGGCTGCTGCCGGCATGGAGGCGGTGCTGCTGCAGAGCAAATCGTCGATCACCTTCAGTGCCTTCACCTACGAACAGCTGGATGCCGAGGCATTCACCCTGGAGCTGGGCAAGGCGCGACCGTTCGGGCAGAACGAGCAGGTCAACCTCGACAAGCTCGAAGAGCGCCTGATCCACATCATCGAGGATACCGAGCCCGAGATCGACGGCTCGCTGGATGGCCTAAAGCTGTTCAGTGTCGCCCGCGAGATCATCAAGCACAGCGACAGCTTCCACCTGCACCTGCCGGCGGACATCGAGAACTTTTCCGAGCTGAGCAAGGGTTACCTGCTGGCCGAGGACCTGGCCGAGATGCGCTGGGTGGTCGAGGAGGAGGGCGCGCGGATCATCTTCCCCAACCCCAGGGTCAAGAATGGCCTCAGGGCGGGGATATTGATCGTGCCTGACTCGGGCCAGCTTCTGGGCTGAGGGGCATGAGGGCCAAAGTTATGGCAGGTTGCGTGGCTCCAGGCGCAGCGCCTGGCGTAAGCCGTTTTCGGTGAAGGCGGGCGGGTTGGTATTGTCGACTGTAGGATTACCGAACTTGAAGCGGCGATTGGTTGCTAGCCCGATGCTCTGCAACAGCAGGTTATCCACCGCATAGTTGCCTTTATCGCCATGAATCTGCGTCTGCCCCGGAAATACAGTTCCCGACATTGAGTTCCAGCCTTGGCACAGGCAGCGATACAGGTCCAATAGTGGCAGTTGTGCTGCTGTCGACCATGCTGGGTTGTACACCAGATCGCCACCACTGCGTCCCCAGCCGCTCAAATCTTCATTGCGGATGAAGTGGCCGTCATCTTCATCATCTTCGTAGTCGCTTGCTGTGTAGGACGTATATTGATGCCTGGCGCCTTCAGTGATGGTGATCGGGTGACCGGTACGTGCGACTTCCTTGTCCAGGGCTGCCAGCAGAAGCTGACCGCAAGGCAGTTTGCGCAATAGCTGCAGCGCATCCTCTGTTGCTTGCCGAAAACCGTCGTCGCCACGTACACGTACACCAAGGTTGCCTAGCGCCTGATATTCCTGCGGTACAGGGGCCAGCAATTGCTCGTCGTTGTCGGCATTGCGATAAAGGTTGAGCCTGGAAAGTTCCTGGCCAAGCAAGCGATGCCCGTTGACGTTGACAAAGGCTTGGCCCTTATCGACAAGTACCGGGCCGATACCTGCGTCAATGCGCTGCGTGCCCCTGTGGAAGTCAACGTGGACAATGCCCGCACCGGTCTGGATCTGGTTATCGCCCCCCAGCATGTCGATCAGCACGGTCTTTTCTACGGTTGGAGCGATGGTGATGTGGTTGTGACCGTCGATAGCGCGAATGGCAACCGCTGGCGCACTGTGGGGCGCGACCATGAATGTTGCGTTATTGATGGTGACTTCCAGCAGGCAGTCGCGCGCGGCGATATGCACACGATTGCCGGGCTGCGGTGTGTTGTCTCGCTTGCGGGGCGGCAGGTTGAAAACCAGCAGTTCGCTGGTTTGTGCCAGGCGCCGGTAGCCTCGCCCCAAGGGGAATGTGCTTTCGAAGGTGATGCGCACATTTTCGTCGGCCTGGATGTACTTCACCTCGTTTTGCTGCTGTGGGTATAGCTCGTTGTTATTGAACGCGGTTTGTGCATAACCTGGCTTGCGTGCATCGATATAGTAGATCGGGCTTGGATTGGCGTGAGTGCCCGAATACGGCAGCGGGTGCGGGTCTGAATGGAGTTTGGACAGGTCTGGGTCGCTCATGATGCGCTCCTGGATCGAAGATGAGGCTGCAGCATGCTGAAGCGGCGCATTTTCAGGTGTTGCATATCTACCGTCAGTGCTGTTGACCGAGCGTCATCGATAGCCTTGGTCTGTGGATGAAAGGCTTTTCATCCATTGATTGCTGTTCTGGTGTACAAACACACTGTATCTCCCGTTCAGGCTGGCTATAATGGCGCCCTTTGCCGTCGTTTCGTCGATCCGACGTATTAGCCCAAACGGCCGCCGTTTCCGTGGAAGAACCTATGAAAAGCGCAGAAATCCGTGAAGCCTTCCTTCGCTTCTTCGAAGAGCAGGGCCATACCCGAGTCGCCTCCAGTTCGCTGATCCCGAACAACGACCCGACCCTGCTGTTCACCAACGCTGGCATGAACCAGTTCAAGGACTGCTTCCTCGGTGCCGAGAAGCGTGCCTACACCCGCGCTGTCAGCAGCCAGAAGTGCGTGCGTGCCGGTGGCAAGCACAACGACCTGGAAAACGTCGGCTACACCGCGCGTCACCACACCTTCTTCGAAATGCTGGGCAACTTCAGCTTCGGTGACTATTTCAAGCGCGACGCGATCACCTTCGCCTGGACCTTCCTGACCTCGGACAAGTGGCTGAACCTGCCCAAGGAAAAGCTCTGGGTCACCGTCTACGCTTCTGACGACGAAGCCTACGACATCTGGACCAAGGAAGTCGGCGTGCCGGCCGAGCGCATGGTGCGCATCGGCGACAACAAAGGCGCCCCGTACGCCTCCGACAACTTCTGGACCATGGGCGACACCGGCCCTTGCGGCCCGTGCACCGAGATCTTCTACGACCACGGCGCCGACATCTGGGGCGGCCCACCCGGTTCGCCGGAAGAAGACGGCGACCGCTACATCGAGATCTGGAACAACGTCTTCATGCAGTTCAATCGCACCGCCGACGGCGTGCTGCACCCGCTGCCAGCGCCGTCGGTGGACACCGGCATGGGCCTGGAGCGCATCAGTGCGGTCATGCAGCACGTGCACTCGAACTACGAGATCGACCTGTTCCAGAACCTGCTGTCCGCCGCGGCCAAGGCCATCGGTTGCAGCAACGACGGCCAGGCTTCGCTGAAAGTGGTGGCCGACCACATCCGTTCCTGCGGCTTCCTGATTGCCGACGGCGTATTGCCGTCCAACGAAGGCCGTGGCTATGTGCTGCGTCGCATCATTCGCCGCGCTTGCCGTCACGGCAACAAGCTGGGCGCCAAGGGCAGCTTCTTCTACCAGATCGTCGCCGCCCTGGCCGCCGAGATGGGCGAGGCCTTCCCAGAGCTGCAGAGCCAGCAGGCGCACATCGAGCGCGTGCTCAAGGCTGAAGAGGAGCAGTTCGCCAAGACCCTGGAGCAGGGTCTGCGCATCCTCGAGCAGGACCTGGCCCAGCTCGAGGGCGATGTGGTCCCGGGCGACGTGGTGTTCAAGCTGTACGACACCTATGGCTTCCCGATGGACCTGACCGCCGACATCGCCCGCGAGCGCGAGCTGACCATCGACGAAGCCGGCTTCGAGCGCGAGATGGAAGCCCAGCGCGAGCGTGCGCGCTCCGCCAGCAGCTTCGGCATGGACTACAACAGCCTGGTCAAGGTCGACAGCGCCACCGAGTTCCTCGGTTATGACGCCACCGAAGGCCAGGGCAAGATCATCGCCCTGTACAAGGACGGCCAGGCCGTCGACCAGCTGGGCGAAGGCGAGCAGGGCGTCGTGGTCCTCGACCGCACCCCGTTCTACGCTGAATCCGGTGGCCAGGTCGGCGACAGCGGCTTCCTGCAGGCCGGCGCCGCACGCTTCGACGTGCGCGACACCACCAAGACCGGTGGTGCCTTCCTGCACCACGGCGTGGTAGCCAGCGGAGCGCTGGTCATCGGTTCGCCGGTCGAGGCCAAGGTCGATGCCGAGGTGCAGCACGCCACCTCGCTTAACCACTCGGCCACTCACCTGCTGCACGAAGCGCTGCGCCAGGTACTGGGCGAGCACGTGCAACAGAAGGGCTCGCTGGTCGACAGCCAGCGCCTGCGTTTCGACTTCAGCCACTTCGAAGCGGTGAAGCCGGAACAGATCAAGGCTCTGGAAGACATCGTCAACCGTGAAGTACGCAAGAACACCCCGGTTGAAACCGAGCTGACCGATATCGAAACCGCCAAGGCCAAGGGTGCCATGGCCCTGTTCGGCGAGAAGTACGGTGATACCGTGCGCGTGCTGAGCATGGGCGGGGATTTCTCTGTCGAGCTGTGCGGCGGTATCCACGCCAAGCGCACCGGCGATATCAGCCTGTTCAAGATCATCAGCGAAGGCGGCGTGGCCTCGGGCGTACGCCGTATCGAAGCGGTGACCGGCGCCGCTGCACTGGCCTACCTGAACGCTGCCGAAGAGCAGGTCAAGGAAGCCGCGCAGCTGGTCAAGGGCAACCGTGACAACCTGATCGACAAGCTGTCGGCTGTGCTCGAGCGCAACCGCCAGCTGGAAAAGCAGCTCGAGCAGCTGCAGGCCAAGGCCGCCAGCGCCGCCGGGGACGATCTCTCCAATGCGGCCGTTGAGGTCAAGGGTGCCAAGGTGCTTGCCGCCCGCCTGGATGGGCAGGATGGCAAGGCACTGCTGGCGCTGGTCGATCAGCTGAAGAACAAGCTCGGCCACGCAGTGATCCTGCTGGGCAGCGAGCATGAGGGCAAGGTCGTGTTGGTGGCCGGCGTGACCAAAGACCTCTCCAGCCAACTCAAGGCTGGTGACCTGATGAAACAAGCCGCTGCGGCAGTGGGTGGCAAGGGCGGTGGCCGTCCGGACATGGCTCAGGGTGGTGGCGTCGACGTCGCTGCACTGGACCAGGCCCTGGCGCTGGCCGTGCCGTTCGCAGAGCAGGGACTTTGAGATGAAGGGGCGGGTGGTCTAGTCATCCGCCCCTTCATGTTGGATGGTTTTTTTGAGGCCCGGTACGGGCTGAGGCACCATTGAAATGGCGTTGATCGTACAGAAATTTGGCGGCACCTCTGTCGGTTCCATCGAGCGGATCGAGCAGGTAGCCGAAAAGGTCAAGAAACACCGTGAAGCGGGCGACGACCTGGTGGTTGTGCTGTCGGCCATGAGCGGTGAAACCAATCGCCTGATCGATCTGGCAAAGCAGATCACCGATCAGCCGGTTCCGCGTGAACTGGATGTGATCGTGTCGACCGGTGAGCAGGTCACCATCGCCCTGCTGACCATGGCCTTGATCAAGCGTGGTGTGCCAGCGGTATCCTACACCGGCAACCAGGTACGCATCCTCACCGACAGCGCGCACAACAAGGCGCGCATCCTGCAGATCGACGATCAGAAGATCCGTGCCGACCTCAAGGAAGGTCGCGTGGTCGTGGTGGCCGGTTTCCAGGGCGTCGACGAGCACGGCAGCATCACCACCCTCGGCCGTGGTGGCTCCGACACCACCGGCGTGGCCCTGGCGGCTGCGCTGAAGGCTGACGAGTGCCAGATCTACACCGACGTCGATGGCGTCTACACCACCGACCCACGTGTCGTGCCACAGGCCCGTCGCCTGGAGAAGATCACCTTCGAAGAGATGCTGGAAATGGCCAGCCTCGGTTCCAAGGTGCTGCAGATCCGTTCGGTGGAGTTCGCCGGCAAGTACAACGTTCCGCTGCGCGTGCTGCACAGCTTCAAGGAGGGTCCAGGTACCCTCATTACCATTGATGAAGAGGAATCCATGGAACAGCCGATCATTTCCGGTATCGCCTTCAACCGTGATGAGGCCAAGCTGACCATTCGTGGCGTACCGGACACCCCGGGCGTTGCCTTCAAGATCCTCGGCCCGATCAGCGCTTCGAACATCGAAGTGGACATGATCGTGCAGAACGTTTCGCACGATAACACCACCGACTTCACCTTCACCGTACACCGCAACGAGTACGAGAAGGCCTACAGCGTGCTGGAAAACACCGCACGTGAAATCGGTGCCCGTGAAGTGATCGGCGACACCAAGATCGCCAAGGTGTCGATCGTCGGCGTCGGCATGCGCTCCCACGCGGGCGTTGCCAGCCGCATGTTCGAAGCCCTGGCCAAAGAGAGCATCAATATCCAGATGATCTCCACCTCCGAAATCAAGGTCTCGGTGGTCATTGAAGAGAAGTACCTGGAGTTGGCCGTACGCGCGCTGCACACCGCGTTCGAACTCGACGCTCCTGCCCGACAGGGCGAGTAACGCGTTGCCCGGAGGGCGCGGCTTGGCCGCGCCCTTCGCGTTTCTGGTCGCCACGCAGGCCCTGTCCTGCCGGCGGGGCGATCATCCAGGCTGTGTGTCGTCGTCCACGACTGGCCTGACATCCCAAGACTGAAATCCCTGAATGTTTTGCGTAAGGAGAAAGCTATGTTGATTCTGACTCGTCGGTGCGCCGAGAGCCTGATCATTGGAGACGGCGAGATCACCGTGACGGTGCTCGGCGTCAAAGGCAACCAGGTGCGTATTGGTGTCAGCGCCCCTAAAGAAGTGGCTGTTCACCGCGAGGAAATCTACCTGCGGATCAAGAAGGAGAAGGATGAAGAGCCAAGCCTTTAATTTTTTTGAAGTTTTTTTCAAAAAAAGGGTTGCAAAGGTGAAAGAGGTTCTTTAATATTCGCCTCGTGTTGCGGTGAGGTGGCCGAGTGGCCGAAGGCGCTCCCCTGCTAAGGGAGTATACCTCATAAGGGTATCGGGGGTTCGAATCCCCCCTTCACCGCCATTATTTGCGTAGGGCGCTGTAACCGGTAGGAACGCTAAGTCGTTGAAGTTAAACGAAAAAGTTCTTGCAAAAATGTTTCAGCGAACTATCATGCGCGGCAAGACTGGACTCATAGCTCAGCTGGATAGAGTACTCGGCTACGAACCGAGCGGTCGCAGGTTCGAATCCTGCTGAGTCCACCACTTTTGAAGTGGCTTTGTTTGCAAGGCTGCTTCAAATCAACCAGTGGTAACCTGGTCTAAAAATACCAATCGCGGACTCATAGCTCAGCTGGATAGAGTACTCGGCTACGAACCGAGCGGTCGCAGGTTCGAATCCTGCTGAGTCCGCCACTTTTTGAAGTGGCTCTGCTTGCAAAGTCGCTTCACCCGCCAGCGGTATCTGGTTTGAAACTGCCAACCACGGACTCATAGCTCAGCTGGATAGAGTACTCGGCTACGAACCGAGCGGTCGCAGGTTCGAATCCTGCTGAGTCCACCACTTTTGAAGTGGCTCTGCTTGCAAAGACGCTTCAACCACCAGTGGTAATCTGGTCTAAAACTACCACCACGGACTCATAGCTCAGCTGGATAGAGTACTCGGCTACGAACCGAGCGGTCGCAGGTTCGAATCCTGCTGAGTCCACCATACAATCAAGAAGCCCGCTCAATTGAGCGGGCTTTTTGTTTTCTATTTCACTGCTTTGTCAGTGATGCCTGACTAGACTGCACAGTAATCCGCCCGACAGACTTTTGCGCGGCGGATGTGTTTTTTATTGCCCGCCCGCCGTCGCACTGATGGCTTCGAGCGTTGTCCCAGCTTTATCGCGCAAACGATTGTTCTGGCCAAAATTTTAAGCGATCTGACAGCTTAGGCAGTGTATGATTGCGCCCGTCAGCCCCGCCGGGGCTTGTGGAAAACCACCATGGACTTACCCAGTAGTTACTCCTTAACAAGTTTCATACAGCTAGATCTGACTGATTGATTCTCCCGGCGTGCTCCGCTGCTGGGAGTGGAGTTCGCCTATGACTGAAGTAGAAGTAAAAAAAGCGCAAGAAAGCCTGCAGGATCGCCTGGCCCAGGTGGTCGAACTGTTGCAGCGCCAACGTGTGGTAGAAGACCTGACCCACCGTCAGGAAGGTCAGCACAATGACCTGGTGGAAAACCTTGTCCACCGCCAGAACCTGGTCGACCTGCAACGCAAGCTGGACGACCTGCACCCTGCCGACGTCGCCTACATCCTCGAAGCCTTGCCCCTGCAAGACCGCCTGACGGTCTGGCAGCTGGTGCGCTCGGATCGTGACGGCGACATCCTCCTCGAAGTTTCCGACTCTGTTCGTCAATCGCTGATCGCCGACATGGACGATCACGAGATCCTGGCTGCCGCCAAGGAAATGGATGCTGACGAACTGGCCGACCTGGCGCCAGAGCTTCCACGCGATGTCGTGCACGAGCTGATGGAAAGCCTCGATGCCCAGCAGCGCGAGCGTGTGCGCTCGGCGCTGAGCTACGACGAGGAGCAGGTCGGTGCGCTGATGGACTTCGAGATGGTCACCATCCGCGAAGACGTCAGCCTGGAAGTGGTACTGCGTTACCTGCGCCGCCTGAAAGAGCTGCCCAACCATACCGACAAGTTGTTCGTGGTCGACTATGAAGGCATTCTCAAGGGCGTGCTGCCTATCAAGCGCCTGCTGGTCAACGACCCGGAGAAGAAGGTAGCGGAGGTCATGGCGACCGACCCGGTATCGTTCCAGCCCGAGGAAGATGCCTACGATGCAGCGCAAGCCTTCGAGCGTTATGACTTGGTATCGGCGCCGGTAGTCGACAAGGCCGAGCGCCTGATTGGCCGTCTGACCATTGACGAGATGGTCGACCTGATCCGTGAGGAGAGCGAGAGCGAAGTGCTCAACATGGCGGGTCTGCGCGAGGAGGAAGACATCTTCGCCTCGGTCTGGCGCTCGTTCCGCAACCGTTGGGCATGGCTGGCAATCAACCTCATTACCGCCTTCGTTGCTTCGCGCGTGATCGGCCTGTTCGAGGGTTCGATTGAAAAACTGGTAGCGTTGGCTGCGCTGATGCCGATCGTTGCCGGTATTGGTGGCAACTCAGGTAACCAGACCATCACCATGATCGTCCGCGCCATGGCGCTGGACCAGGTATCGCCGGGCAATACCAGTCGCTTGATGCGCAAGGAATTGGCAGTGTCGCTGATCAACGGCCTTGTGTGGGGCGGGGTGATTGGTGCGGTGGCGTTCTGGCTGTATGGCAGCTGGTCATTGGGCGTGGTAATGACCGCGGCGATGACCTTGAACCTGTTGTTGGCGGCGTTGATGGGTGTGCTGATTCCAATGACCCTGGCCCGCCTGGGGCGTGACCCGGCGATGGGTGCCAGCGTGATGATCACGGCTGTTACCGACAGTGGTGGCTTCTTCATCTTCCTGGGCCTGGCCACACTGTTCCTGCTCTGAGACGGATCCTGTAGGAGCGGCCTTGTGTCGCGAAAGGGGCGCGTAGCGCCCCCAACTATCTCGATGTGCTCAAGATCCTGGGGCCGCTACGCGCCCCTTTCGCGACACAAGGCCGCTCCTACAGTGGCCGCGTCGCTTGTAAGGCACAACGAAAAAAGCCAGCTTACGCTGGCTTTTTCGTGTCTGCTTGCTGCCGGCCTCAGGAGGCGTCGGCGGCCATTTCCACATCGTGAGCGATGAGGGCCACCAGCGCATTCTGCTGACGGTGCGACAGCTGGCGGAAACGTTGCAGGAGCTCGCGCTCATGCAACGACAGCTCCGGGCTGTCCAGGCGCATGCTCAGCTCGTCGCCCAGCGCACCTTCCTGGATAAGGCTCTGCTCCAGGCGCGCGATGATCTCGGAGTTCATGCTGCGGTGATGGTTGCGCGCTACCTCGGCAATGCGCTCACGCATCCCGTCTGGCAGGCGGACGACGAACTTGTCAGCGGTGCGGCTCGAATAAATAGCCTGTTTCATTGGGCGCATATAAATTGACCGGATTTACTGGTTCAGGGGAAGCGGTTCTCAAATTGGCCGCACGGGGTGGAAGTACGACCGTGGCGACGACAAAATGTTCAACCGTCATGAAAATTTGGATGGTCATCTTGCCTCATGGTCGCCGATTCCTTGGCGTCAATTCTGTGACAAATAGTGAGCCGGATAAAGGCTTTTTGCCAGTACCAATTATCAGAAATGAGCACTGGTTTGAAAAGTTTTGCATTATCCAGCCCGCCGCACCGTCAGCCTTTTGCCGTCAAAAACCTGTAAAACGCAGCAAAGGCCCCAGAAAACACCTAGAATGCGCGGGTTTCCTTCCCTAGAGCATAGTGGCTATGCAACATGACGCAAGCGCCCAAGATGGAGCCTCAGGCCGCCTGATATTCCTGGTAGGACCCTCAGGTTCGGGAAAAGATTCCCTGATCGATGCTTCTCGCGCGCAGTTGTCTGCCGCCGGGGTGGAAATCGCCCGTCGCGTGATCACGCGTTCCGCCGAGGCCAAGGGGGAGGCCGCCCATGGCGTAAGCGCGGAGCGGTTCGCGCAGATGCGCGAGGAGGGCGCGTTCGCCATGCACTGGCGAGCCAATGGCCTGGAGTACGGGATTCCGGCCCAGGTGGATCAGTGGCTGGCGCAAGGGCACTCGGTGCTGGTTAATGGTTCGCGGGCTTATCTGCCTGAAGCACAGGCGCGCTACCCAGATCTCTTGGCGGTGTGCCTGGAAGTGCAACCCGAGGTGCTGCGTCAACGCTTGCTCGCCCGCGGGCGGGAAACCCCGGAGCAAGTCGACCAGCGCTTGGCGCGCAATTCCCGGTTGCAGTTGGAGGCCGCACCGTCGGTCCACCACCTCGACAATTCAGGTGAGCTGGCAACGGCAGTTGCGGCCTTGCTCGATCTGCTGCGTCAGGAAAAGCTGATTGCCTGAGCGGCTCTCAGAAAACTCCTACGTGCAAAAAGCCCGATTCAGGCATGACAAACGGTGGCGCGCTGGTTAACATGCTCGCCGTCCCGCTGTTGCTGCATTCAGGCAGCACACATGGCTGGCGGGTTTCAGTCCCTGTAGTTTAATGGATAGAACGGGGTCCTCCTAAGACTCTGGTGCAGGTTCGATTCCTGCCGGGGACGCCATCCACGCTAAATCCCTCCCTCTGCCCCTCGTTTCCTTTGCACAAGGCCGACGTGCGCTGCGCGCGCCCGGACCGGAGCTTGCCGTCATTTCATCGAGGGTCGAAGGATGCTTGCCGCCACCTGCTTCAAGGCCAGCCAGGCGCTGCCTGTTGCCAATCAATTGCTGCTTTATCCGCTGCGGCCAACTGCCGTAAGGGGGAGATCATGAGCGCCATACTGGAACTGCTGGCCCGGCCCCTGCTGCCAGGCCAGCGCAGCCTGCCCTTGCTGGTCGAGGCGCCCCACGCCGGCCTGGACCTCAACGAGGCGCTGGAGCCGATCCGCGCGCTGGTCGAGCGCCACTTGCTCGACGTCGGCGGCATCCTTTTTCGCGGCTTTGATGTGGGCGGCGCCGAGGCCTTCCGCAGCTTCGCCGGCGGCTTTGGCCACCCGCTGCTCAATTACGAGTTCGGCTCTACTCCACGCAGCAACGTTACCCAAGGCGTGTACACCTCCACCGAGTACCCGCCGCACCAGAAGATCCCGCTGCACAACGAACAGGCCTACACCCGTGAATGGCCGATGAAGATCTGGTTCTACAGCATGATCGCCGCCGAGAGTGGAGGGGAGACGCCAATCGCCGACAGCCGCGAGGTGTTCCGCCGGATCGACCCGGGCATCCACGAACGCTTCAACCGCCATGGGCTGATGTACGTGCGCAATTTCGGCAATGGCCTGGATGTGCCCTGGGAGCAGGTGTTCAACAGTGACGACCCGGCAGTGGTGGAAGCCTACTGTGAGCGCCATGCGATCACCTGCGACTGGAAGGACGATGGCGAGTTGCGCACCCGCCAGGTCTGCCAGGCCGTGGCCCGCCACCCGCGAACCGGCGAGGATGTATGGTTCAACCAGGCCCACCTGTTCCATGTTTCCAATCTGCCGCCCGAGGTGCGCGAGAGCCTGCTGGAGGTCGTCGACGAGGAAGACCTGCCACGCAACGTCTACTACGGCGACGGTTCGCCCATCGAAGACTCGATCCTCGACGAGGTGCGCGGTGTTCTGGATGAATGCACCATCGCCTTCCCGTGGCAGGAAGGTGATGTGCTGATGCTCGACAACATGCTCGCCGCCCACGCCCGCAGCACCTTCACCGGCAAGCGCAAGGTGATCGTGGCCATGGCCGAAGGGCACGGCGCGGCCTGAGACTTGCGGCGGTACAGCGATCGCCGGCATGCCTTCGGACACGCCGGCGGGTTTTGCACGTGACACCTAAATGCGAGCCGTAATCATTCGTTCAACAGGTATCGCGGAGCCCAGGGCGGCTCCCATCACCGGTTCGGACGACCTATGAGCACCCTCGATCAATCCCTGAAGCTGGCGCGCCGCTTCATTGAACTGCCGCTGGAAAAACGCCGTGTCTTCTTCGCCGCCCTGCGCGACGAGCAGGTCGATTTCACCAGTTACCCCATTCCCGACTGCAGCGGTGTCGCCGGCCGCGATCAGCTTTCCTATGCCCAGCAGCGCATGTGGTTCCTCTGGCAACTGGAGCCAGAGAGCGCGGCCTACAACCTGCCAGGGGCCGTGCGCCTGCTCGGCAACCTGAATCGCCGGGCGCTGGACCTGGCCTTTGCCGATCTGGTGCAGCGCCATGAGTGCCTGCGTACCACCTTCGCGGAATTCGACGGTCAGGTGCTGCAGCGCGTCGGTGACGGCGCGCTGGTGCAGGTGCGCCATGTCGACCTGTCCGGCCTGGAGGCGAATCAGCGCTTGCAGCGGACCCGTGAGGAGGTCGCCCGTGAAGCCGGCCAGCCGTTCGACCTGCAGCAGGGCCCGTTGCTGCGGGTGGCCCTGCTGCAACTGGCGGCGGATGAGCATGTGCTGCTGCTGACCATGCATCACATCATTGCCGACGGCTGGTCGATGAACATCCTCATCGAGGAGTTCATGCGTTGCCTGGATGCCCGCAGCGCTGGCAACCAGACCCAGCTACCGGCGCTGGCCGTGCACTACCGCGACTACGCCCTGTGGCAACGCAGCTGGATGGAAGCCGGCGAGCAGGCCCGCCAGCTCGACTACTGGCGAGCCCAGCTGGGCGAGGAGCATGAGCCACTGGAATTGCCCACCGACCGCCCGCGCCCGGCACAGCCTAGCCATGCCGGGGCGCGCCTTGAATTCGCCATCGACGCCGAGCTGCGCAGCGGCCTGAAGGCGTTGGCCCAGCGTCAGGGCACGACCTTGTTCGTGGTGCTGCTGGCGGCCTTCAAGACCCTGTTGTACCGCTACAGCGGCCAGGGCGACATCCGCGTCGGCGGCCTGATTGCCAACCGCAACCGCAGTGAGGTCGAGGGGTTGATCGGTTTCTTCGTCAATACCCAGGTGCTGCGCAGCCAGCTGGATGGGCGCCAGACCTTCGAGCAGTTGCTGGCAGCGCTGCGCCAGACCGCCCTCGGCGCCCAGGCCCACCAGGAACTGCCGTTCGATGCACTGCTGGAGGCACTGCAGCCCAGTCGCAGCCAGAGCCACAACGCGCTGTTCCAGGTCATGTACAACCACCAGCCGCTGGTCACCGACATCCAGGGCATGCGCCTGGGTTGCGGCCTGCAGTTGGCGCATCTGGACGCCGAACAAAGCGTGGCCGGCGCCCGCAGCCATGCCGCGGCCAGTGACCTGATGCTGGAAACCCGCGAGGAAGGCGAGCGCTTGCTGGCCGCCTTCACCTACGCCACCGATCTGTTCGACGCCGCCACCGTCGAGCGCATGGCCGGCCACTGGCGCAACCTGCTGCGCAGCGTGCTGGCCGACCCGCAGCGCCGAATCGGCGAGCTACCGTTGCTCGATGCTGCAGAAGCCCGTCAGTTGCAGCATTGGGCACTGCGCGCACCCGCCCCGCAGGCCTCGGCGCTGGCCCATCAACGTTTCCAGGCCCAGGCAGCACGCACGCCCGAGGCGGTCGCGCTGGTGCTGGCCGGCGAAGGGCAGGGCGCCAGCCTGAGTTACGCCGAGCTGGAGCGCCGCAGCAACCGTCTGGCGCAACGCCTGGTGCAGTCGGGCGTCGGCCCCGAGGTGCTGGTCGGTGTGGCGCTGGAGCGCTCGCTGGACATGGGGGTTGCCCTGCTGGCCGTGCTCAAGGCCGGCGGTGCCTACGTGCCGCTTGACCCGCAAGCACCCAGCGAACGCATCGCCCAGGTGTTCGCCGGCAGCGGCCTGCGCCTGCTGCTGACCCAATCGAACCTGCTGAGCCAGCTGCCAGTGGCTGAGGGTATCGAGGTTCTGTGCCTGGACCAGGCGCAGGGCGAGCAACCTGAGCATGCCCCGCGGGTATCACTGCAGCCCGGCAACCTGGCCTATGTGATCTACACCTCCGGTTCCACCGGCCGCCCCAAAGGCGTCGCCATCAGCCATGGTGCGCTGGCCGAGTTCTGCGAACTGGCAACCGACTATTCGCGCCTGACCGCGGATGATCGCGTGCTGCAGTTTGCTACCTGCAGCTTCGACGGCTTCGTCGAGCAGTTCTACCCGCCGCTGTGCGTCGGTGCCCGCGTGGTGCTGCGCGACAGCCGCCTGTGGGACAGCGGCAGTTTCCTGCAGGCACTGGAGCAGCACGGCATCACGGTCGCCGACCTGCCGGCCGCCTACTGGCACATGCTGGTGCAGGACTTTGCGCGCGAAACGCCACGGGCGTTTGCCGCACTGCGCCAGGTGCATGTCGGCGGCGAAGCCATGGCGGTGGACGGCCTCGATTTGTGGCGCCGCGCCGGCCTGGGTGGGGTGCGCCTGCTCAACACCTATGGCCCGACCGAGGCCACGGTGGTGTCCAGCATCCACGACTGCACGGCGTTGGCATCGCAAGATGTGTCCTGGCGCGGCATCCCCATTGGCCAGGGCCTCGCCGGGCGCCGCCTGTGCATTCTCGACGGCGAGATGCAGCCAGTGCCGGCCGGTGCCATTGGTGAGCTGTACATCGGTGGGCCCGGCCTGGCACGCGGTTATCACGGCCAGCCCGCGCTCAGCGCCGAACGCTTCCTGCCCGACCCCGAAGTCCCCGGCGAGCGCCTGTACCGCACCGGTGACCGCGCCCGCTTCGACGCCAGTGGCGCCATCGAATACATCGGCCGCGTCGACCATCAGGTGAAGGTGCGCGGCTTCCGCATCGAGCTTGGCGAAATCGAGATGCGCCTGCAGCAATGCCCTGGCGTGCGCGAGGCGGCGGTGCAGGCCCTGGACATGGCCGGCGGGCGGCAGTTGGTGGCCTATGTGGTCAGCGAAGCGGATGGCACCCGTGCCGAAGCGCAGCGCCAGGCGATCCGCGATGGCCTGCGCGCGACGCTGCCGGACTACATGGTGCCTTCGCACCTGATGCTGCTGGAACGCCTGCCGCTGACCCCCAGCGGCAAGCTCGACCGCAAGGCCTTGCCTGCGCCCGACCCGAGCCAGTTGCAGGCCAGCTTCCGTGCGCCGGTCAGCGAGCAGGAACAACAGCTGGCGGCGATCTGGATGGCAGTGTTGCAGGTGCCCCGCGTCGGCCTCGACGACAGCTTCTTCGACCTGGGCGGGCACTCGTTGCTGGCAGCCCAGGTCATTGCCCGGATCAAGTCCGAACTGGGCGTCGCGCTGCCCATGCGCAGCTTGTTCGAACGCCCGCACCTGGCCGCTCTGGCCGAGGAGCTGCAGGCCCTGGGTGGCACTGCCGACGAAGACTGGGCCGACATGGAAGCGTTCATGAATTCACTGGAGGAGGTTTGAGCATGACCCGCAACACTACGCTGCGTATCGCTGAGAAGTTCATCGGGTTGCCGCTCGAACAACGCCGCCAGTTCCTCGCCAAGCTGCGCCAGGATGGCAAGGACTTCGGCCTGCTGCCGATCCCGGTCAGCCGCCATGGCCTTGAAGCCATTCCGTTGTCTTACGCACAGCAGCGGCTGCTGTTCCTCTGGCAGCTCGACCCGCAGAGCGCGGCCTACAACATGGCGGCCGGCCTGCGCCTGAAGGGAGAACTGGAGCAAAGCCGTTTGCAAGGCGCCTTCGACGCTTTGATCGAGCGTCATGAAGCGCTGCGCACCGTGTTCCAGGTCGACGGCGAACAGCCGCTGCAACGGGTGCTCGCGGCCGAGCCCCTGGCCCTGCGGCATGTCGACCTCGGCATGGCCGACGAGGCCGAGCTGGCTCGCCAGGTGGAAGACGAAGTCGGTCGCCCGTTCGACCTGCTCGATGGCCCGCTGCTGCGCGCCAGCCTGTTCCGCCTAGGCCAGGATGAACACGTGCTCGTGGTGTGCATGCACCACATCGTCTGCGACGGTTGGTCGATGGACGTGATGGTTCGCGAGTTCGTCCAGTGCTACCAGGGCGGCGCCCAGGGCCTGCCAGCGCTGCCGTTGCAGTATGCCGACTACGCCGTGTGGCAGCGCCGCTGGCTGGAAGCGGGCGAGGGTGAGCGGCAGTTGCAGCACTGGCGCGAACAGCTGGGCGACGAACACCACCTGCTTCAGGTGGCGGCCGACTTTCCGCGCCCGCCCGTGCAGAGCCTGCAGGGCGAGACCCTCAAGTTCGCTTTCGGCGGGCCGCTGTCGCAGCGCCTGCGCGATGCCGCCCGGGCCCAGGGCGTGACGCTGTTCATGCTGATGCTGACCGGCTACGCGCTGTTCCTCTCGCGCCATTCCGGCCAGCGCGACATCCGCATCGGCGTGCCCAACGCCAACCGCGGGCGCGAAGAGGTCGAAGGGCTGATCGGCTTCTTCGTCAACACCCAGGTGCTGCGCTGCGTGGTCGACGAGCGCCTGTCGCTGAGTGAACTGCTGGTGCAGGTGCGCGAGGCGACCTTCGCCGCCCAGGCCAACCAGGAGCTGCCGTTCGAGCAGCTGGTGGAAGTGCTCGCGCCCGAGCGCAGCCTTGGCCACAACCCGCTGTTCCAGGCCAAGTTCAACCAGAACGTCGGCGTGCAGAAGCAGACCGCGCTGCAACTGCCGGGGCTGGCCGTCAGCGAGTATCCGCTGCGCAAGGAAGGCACCCACTTCGACCTCGCCCTGGACGTTACCGACGACGGCAGCCTGGTGCACGGCGAGATGACCTACGCCAGCGATCTCTACCAGCGTTCCACCATCGAAGGGTTCATCGCTGCGCTGCGTGAGCTGTTCGAGACGTTGTTGGCTGCGCCAGACGCGCCGCTGCATACCCTGGTCAAGGCGCCTGCCGCAGAGGTTGTCGGCCACCGAGAGCAACCTGCCCTGGTCCTGGAGTGCTGGGACGAGCAGGTGCGCCGTCAGCCCGAAGGCATCGCGGCGGCCTGTGCGGGGCAGCGGCTCAGTCATGCCGAACTGGACAGCCAGGCCAATCGCCTGGCCCATCACCTGCGCGACCTGGGTGTCGCCACGGGTGCACCGGTCGCAGTGCTGATGGAGCGCTCGCTGGATTGGCTGGTGTGCCTGTTGGGCATTCTCAAGGCCGGTGGCGTGTACATGCCGCTGGACATCAAGGCGCCGACCGAGCGCCTGCAAGGCATGCTGCAGCGCAGCGGCGCGCAGGTTTTGCTGTGCGATGCTACTGAACTGCGCCAGCAGGCGCTGGCATCGCCTGGTTGCCAGGTACAGCCCTATGCGCCAGAGCGTTGGGCCTCGTTGCCGGGTGATGCGCCAGAAACCGGGACACTGGCAGGTGCGCCGGCCTACGTGATCCACACTTCCGGCTCCACCGGCCAACCGAAGGGTGTGGTGGTCAGCCATGGCGCGCTGGCCAGCTATGTCGATGGCCTGCTGCAACGCCTGGATCTGGCCACGGACGCGAGCATGGCGCTGGTCTCCACCATCGCCGCCGACCTCGGTCACACGGTGCTGTTCGGCGCCCTGTGCTCCGGGCGCACACTGCATGTGTTGCCGGAGGCGCTGGGCTTCGACCCGGATGCGTTTGCCGCCTACATGGCCGAGCAGCGCATCGGCGTGCTGAAGATCGTCCCCAGCCACCTCAATGGTCTGTTGCAGGCGGCCAATGCCGCCGACGTGCTGCCCGAGCATGCCCTGATCGTCGGTGGCGAGGCCTGCTCGCCCGCGCTGTACCAGAAAGTGCGCGAGCTCAAGCCCGGCTGCCGCTTCATCAACCACTACGGTCCCAGTGAAACCACCGTCGGCGTGCTGACCCACGAACTGCAAGGTGCAGTAACGCAAGCAATGCCATTGGGCGCGGCGCTGCCGGGGGCCAGCGTGCGGGTGCTGGACAATGTGCTCAACGTGTTGCCCGCGCGCGTCGCTGGCGAACTGTACATTGGCGGCGACAGCCTGGCGCACGGCTACCTGGGCCAGGCGGCTCTGACCGCCGAGCGTTTCGTGCCCGACCCGTTTGGCGCGCCGGGCACGCGCCTGTACCGCAGCGGTGATCGCGTGCAGCGCGACAACGCAGGCTTGCTGCACTTCCTCGGGCGTGCCGACGACCAGGTGAAGATCCGTGGCTATCGTGTCGAGCCAGGGGAGGTCGGCCGCGTGCTGCGTGGCCTGGCGGGCGTGCATGACGCGGTGGTGCTGGCCGTCCCGCAAGGGGATGACGCCGCGCAGCTGCAACTGGTCGGCTGGTGCGTGCCGGGCAACCCCCAGCTGAGCGCTGAGGCCCTGCGCGAGCAGTTGCAGGCGCTGCTGCCGGACTATCTGGTACCCGCTCATCTGCTGTTGCTGGAGCGCCTGCCGCTGACTGCCAACGGCAAGCTGGACCGCCGCGCCCTGCCGCAGCCGCAAGTGCAACTCAAGCGTCATGTCGCCGCCAGCACACCGCTGGAGGAGCAGCTGCTGGCCATCTGGCAAGCGGTGCTCAAGCGTGACGACATCGGCGTCGATGACAACTTCTTCGAACTGGGTGGCGACTCCATCCTCAGCCTGCAGATCATCGCCCGGGCCAAGCGTCAGGGCATCAAGCTGAGCCCGCGCCAGCTGTTCGAGAAGCAGACCATCGGCCAGCTGGCCCAGGTCGCCAAAGTGGCACCTGTAGCGGCCAAGCCTGTCGCGGTCGCGCAGGTCAGCGGTGGCATGCCGCTGTTGCCGGTGCAGGCGCGCTTCTTCGAACTGGCCCTGAACCAGCCTGGGCACTACAACCAGGCGGTCATGCTGCAGCCACGCCAGGCGCTGACGGCGAACATCGTCGAACAGGCCCTGGCGCTATTGGTCAACCAGCACGACGCACTGCGCCTGGCCTTCAACAAGGCGGACGGCAGCTGGCATGCCGAGCACCGTGCGGGCGTACCAGGTGGAATGCTCTGGCATCGCCAGGCGGCCAATGCCGCGCAACTGCAGGCCATCGCCGAAGAGGCACAGGGGAGCCTCGACCTCGCACAAGGGCCGCTGCTGCGCGCAGTGCTGTGCGACCTTGCCGAAGGTGGGCAGCGCCTGCTGCTGGTGATTCATCACCTGGTGGTCGACGGTGTGTCCTGGCGGGTGCTGCTGGAAGACCTGGAGCAGGTCTGCGTCGCCCTCTTGGCCGGGCGCACACCCGCGCTGGCGGAGAAAGGCACGGCATTCAAGGCCTGGGCTGAGCATCTGGCCGGCTGGGCCCAGGCGCCTGCCCGTGATCAAGAACTCACCTACTGGCAAGCGACCCTCGCAGGGCAGGAGGGTGACCTGCCGGCGGCACGCCGCGACGCCGGGCTGCAGGTGCGTCACGCACGCACTGTGCGCTGCCGGCTGGATGCCGCCACCACGCAGAACCTGCTGCAGCAGGCGCCAGCCGCCTACCGCACGCAAGTCAACGACCTGCTGCTGACCGCCCTGGCGCGGGTACTGTGCCGCTGGACCGGGCAGGGCAGTGCGCTGGTCCAGCTGGAAGGTCACGGCCGTGAAGACCTGTTCGACGGCGTGGACCTGAGCCGCACCGTGGGTTGGTTCACCAGCCTGTTCCCGGTGGCGCTGACCCCGACCGACGACCTGAGCGGTTCGCTCAAGGCCATCAAGGAACAACTGCGTGGCGTGCCCGGGCGCGGCATCGGCCATGGCGTGCTGCGTTACCTCGGCAACCCGGCGCAGCAGGCGGCGCTGCAGGCGTTGCCACCCGCGCGAGTTACCTTCAACTACCTCGGCCAGTTCGACCAGGGCTTCGGCGAAGACCGGCTATTCGCACCTGCCCTGGAAAGCGTTGGCGCCACTCAGGCGGCCGATGCGCCTTTGGGGAACTGGCTGAGCGTCAACGGCCAGGTGCTGGGTGGTGAACTGGAGTTGGGCTTTACCTTCAGCCACGCAATGTTCGACGAGCCGATAATCGCCAGCCTGGCCGCCGACTACGCCCGTGAGCTGGCCGCGCTGGTCGAACACTGCCTCGACAGCCAGGCCGGCGGCGCCACCCCGGCTGATTTCCCGCTGGCCGGCCTGACCCAGGCGCAGCTGGACGCATTGCCGGTTGACCTGCGCCAGGTCGAGAACATCTACCCGCTGGCACCGATGCAGGAAGGCATGCTGTTCCACAGCCTGTACGACGGCCAGCCCAGCAGCTACGTCAACCGCCTGCGCCTGGACCTCGACGAGCTCGACCCCGAGCGCTTCATCCAGGCCTGGCAGCAGGCGCTGGATCAGCACGAATCGCTGCGTGCCGGGTTTGCCTGGGAGCAGGGCCTGGAAGCGCCACGCCAAGTAGTACTGCGCCACGTCCAGCTGCCGGTCGAGCGCTTCGACTGGGCTGGCGAGGGCGATATCGACGCACGCCTCGAAGCGCTGGCGCAGGCCGAGCAGGCACGTGCCTTCGACCTTGGCCAGGCGCCGCTGCTGCGCCTGGTACTGGTGCGCACCGGGCCGCAGCGCCATCACCTGATCTACACCAGCCACCACATCCTGATGGACGGCTGGAGCAATTCGTTGCTCTTTGCCGCCGTGATGCAGGCCTACTCGGGGCAGCCTGCCGCGCTGGCGCAGGCCACCCGCAGCGACTACCTCGGCTGGTTGCAGCAGCAGGATCGCGCCGCTGCCGAGGCCTTCTGGAAAGCCCAACTGCTCGACCTGGACGGCCCGACACTGCTCGGCGGTACACGTGATGCCAATGAAGCCGGGCAGGGCGCCGTAGTGCTGGAGCTGGGCGAGGCCTTGAGCCAGGCCCTGAAGCACTTTGCGCAGGCCCAGCAAGTCACCCTCAACAGCGTGCTGCAGGCTGCCTGGGCGCTGCTGTTGCAGCGCCGCACCGGCCAGCGTCGGCCCTGCTTCGGCGCCACCGTGTCCGGGCGCCCGGCGGAGTTGCCGGGGATCGAGCAGCAACTGGGCCTGTTCATCAATACCCTGCCGGTGGCCGCCGAGCCGCAAGGGCAAATGCCGGTCGCCGACTGGGTGCGTGAAGTGCAGGCACTCAACCTGCGCCTGCGCGAGTACGAGTACCTGCCGCTGTATGCCATCCAGGCAGCGGCAGGGCGCCATGGCGAGGCGTTGTTCGACAGTTTGCTGGTGTTCGAGAACTATCCACTGGCCCAGAGCCTGTCGGACAGCAGTGCCGGGTTGCAGATGTCTGGTCTGGACTATCAGGAATACAGCGGCTACCCGCTGACTCTGATTGCCGAAGCGCGGGATCAGATGCAGCTGACCTTCGCCTACCAACGCCAGGTCTTCGGCCATGGGCAGGTGCAGCAAATAGCGGCCGAGCTGCGCCATCTGCTGCAAGGCTTCGCCAGCGCTCCGCAAGCCTTGCTGGGCAGCTTCGGGCTGGTCGACGCGTCAGGTCATTCGCGCATCGTGGAGGGCTGGAATGCCACGGAGCGGCATTACCCAGGCATGCCTTATGTGCACCAGCTGTTCGAACAGCAAGCAGCCCGCCAACCGCAAGCGCCGGCACTGACCTTCGCCGACCGCACCTTGAGCTATGCCGAACTGAATGCCGAGGCCAACCGGCTCGCCGCACATCTGCGTGGTCAGGGCGTCGGCCCGGATGTGCTGGTGGGCATCGCCGCCGAGCGCTCGGTGGAAATGGTCGTTGGCCTGCTGGCGATCCTCAAGGCCGGTGGCGCCTATGTGCCGCTGGACCCGGAGTACCCGCAGGACCGCCTGGCCTACATGTTCGAGGACAGTGGCATCGCCTTGCTGCTGACCCAGTCGCACCTGCACGATGGCCTGCCAATCCCGGCCGGGCTGGCGATGCTCGATCTGGACCGGGCCGAGGCCTGGAGCGTGCTGGAGGCGCACAACCCGGCTGTAGAACTGCACCCGGAAAACCTCGCCTACGTCATCTACACCTCCGGCTCCACCGGCAAGCCGAAAGGCGCCGGCAACCGCCATGTCGCCTTGCACAACCGCCTGGCCTGGATGCAGGAGGCGTATCCGCTCACGGCCAATGACAGCGTGCTGCAGAAAACGCCCTTCAGCTTCGACGTGTCGGTGTGGGAGTTCTTCTGGCCGCTGATGGAAGGCGCACGCCTGGTCATGGCGCTGCCCGGTGACCACCGCGACCCGGCGCGCCTGGCCGAACTGATCACCCGCGAACAGATCAGCACGCTGCACTTCGTACCGTCGATGCTGCAGGCCTTCGTCGCTGACGAAAACGCCGCCCGCTGCACCTCGCTGCAACGCATCATCTGCTCCGGCGAAGCACTGCCGGTGGAGCTGCAACGCCAGACCCTGGCGCTGCTGCCGCAGAGCGGCCTGTACAACCTGTACGGCCCGACCGAAGCGGCCATCGACGTCACCCACTGGACCTGCGTCGAAGAGGGCAAGGATGCGGTGCCGATCGGCCAGCCGATCGCCAACCTGCAGACCTACGTGCTGGACGGCGAACTGAACCCGGTCAGCCCGGGTGTGACCGGCGAGCTGTACCTGGGCGGCATCGGCCTGGCCCGTGGTTACCACCGTCGGCCATCGCTGACCGCCGAGCGCTTCGTCACCAGCCCGTTCGGCGCTGGCCAGCGGTTGTATCGCACCGGCGACCTGGCGCGCCAGCGCGAGAACGGGGTGATCGAGTACGCCGGGCGTATCGACCACCAGGTGAAGATCCGCGGCCTGCGCATCGAACTGGGCGAGATCGAAGCACGCCTGCAGGAACAGGACACCGTGCGCGAGGCAGTGGTGGTGGCTGCAGAGGGGCAACTGGTGGCGTACCTGGTGGCCGAGCAGGCCGACAGCCTGGCGGTAATCAAGGCCCACCTGGCGGCCGTGCTAACCGATTACATGGTGCCCGCGCAGTGGGTGCTGCTTGAGCGCATGCCGCTGTCGCCCAACGGCAAGCTCGACCGCAAGGCACTGCCGAAACCGGAGCTGGGCCAGTCCCGGCGCGAGTACCTGGCGCCGCAGAGCGAACTGGAGCAACGCCTGGCCGGCATCTGGCAGGAGGTGCTCAAGGTCGAGCGGGTCGGCCTCAATGACAACTTCTTCGAACTGGGCGGGCATTCGTTGCTGATGGTGCGCCTGGTTTCCCGAATCAAGACCGAGTTCTCCGTCGAATTGCCGATCCAGGACGCCTACCTCGCCGACGACCTCGGCGCCTTGGCAGCCCTGGTGGCAGGTAAAGCGGGCCCGGCAGAACAAGACTACGACGCCATTTTTGACGCCTTGGACGAATTGGAGGCATTTGATGCTTAAGCAAGGGACCCAACAGGGCAATGAGCTGGTCCAGCGGATCAGCGGGCTGGGCCACGACAAGCGTGTCGCCCTGTTCAAGCGCCTGCTGGAGAAAGGTGTCGATCTGGGCCGCCTGCCCATCGTGCCGCTGGCCGACGGCGAGAAGCTGCGCCTCTCCCATGCCCAGCAGCGCCAGTGGGTGCTCTGGCAACTGGACCCGGAAGGCGCTGCCTACAACATGGTCACCGTGCTGCGCCTGCATGGGGCATTGAACCTTGAGGCCCTGCGCCAGGCATTCGAGGACCTGGCGGCGCGGCATCAGACGCTGCGCACGCGCTTCTTCCTCGATGCCGACGGCCAGCCGCGCCAGTGCATCGATGCGGCCGGGTCGTTGACGATTGACACGCGTCAGCTTGGGCAAGCTGACGAGCCGGCATTGCTGGCCGCCATCGAAGTCGAAGCGACTCGCCCGTTCGACCTGGAGACGGGCCCGCTGTTGCGGGTGGCGCTGCTGGAAGTGTGCGATGCGGACCGCGTACTGGTCCTGACCCAGCACCATATCGTCTCCGACGGCTGGTCCATGCAGTTGATGGTCGATGAACTGATCAACCTGTACCAGGCTCACTGCCAGGGGCTTGCAGCGCAGCTGCCGGCCTTGCCGATTCAGTATGTCGACTACGCCGGCTGGCAGCGACAGTGGCTGGCGGCAGGCGAGCGCGAGCGTCAGCTTAATTACTGGACGCAGCGCCTGGCCGGGGAGCAAGGCCCGCTGGAACTACCGTTCGACCGCCCACGGCCGGCGCGCCGCAGCAGCCAGGGTTCACGCGAAATTCTCGAGCTGCCAGCCGCGCTGCTGCTGGGCATCCGGCAACTGGCCCAGGCCCAGGGATGCACACCGTTCATGGTGCTGCTGGCCTCGTTCCAGTTGTTGCTGCATCGCTACAGCGGCCAGGCTGACATCCGTGTCGGCGTGCCTTCGGCCAACCGCAATCGCGCCGAGACCGAGCGCCTGCTCGGCTTTTTCGTCAACACACAGGTGCTGCGCGCGGACGTCGATGGCCAGGCAGGCTTCCTCGACCTGCTCAAGCAGGTGCGCCAGGCTGCACTGGAAGCCCAGGCCCACCAGGATCTGCCCTTCGAACAGCTGGTCGAAGCCCTGCAGCCGGAACGCAGCCTGAGCCACAGCCCATTGTTCCAGGTGATGTTCAACTATCAGGTGAGCGAGGGCGCTATCAGTGACGGCGTGAAGCTGCCGGGACTGGAAGTGGCCCAGATGCAGTGGGCCATGCCCAGTGCGCAATTCGACCTGAGCCTGGACTGTGTCGAGCACCCACAGGGGCTCAGCGCTTCGCTGATCTATTCGACCGACCTGTTCGATGCACCTCGCGTCCAGCGCATGGCCGTGCACTGGCAGAACCTGTTGCAGGCGATCATCGAAGCGCCGACACAACGCATGGGCGATTTGCCCATGCTGCAGGATGGCGAGCGAGCCCTGGCGATCAGTGGCTGGAACGCCACGGCGCGGGACTACCCAGGTACGCCGTATGTGCACCAGCTGTTCGAACAGCAAGCCGTCCGCCAACCGCAAGCGCCCGCGCTGACCTTCGCCGACCGCACCTTGAGCTATGCCGAACTGAATGCCGAGGCCAACCGCCTGGCCGTGCATCTGCGTGGTCAGGGCGTCGGCCCGGATGTGCTGGTGGGCATCGCCGCCGAGCGCTCGGTGGAAATGGTCGTTGGCCTGCTGGCGATCCTCAAGGCCGGTGGCGCCTATGTGCCGCTGGACCCGGAGTACCCACAGGACCGCCTGGCCTACATGTTCGAGGACAGCGGCATTACCTTGCTGCTGACCCAGTCGCACCTGCGCGATGGCCTGCCGATCCCGGCCGGGCTGGCGGTGCTCGATCTGGACCGGGCCGAGGCCTGGAGTACCCTTGAGGCGCACAATCCGGCTGTAGAGTTGCACCCGGAAAACCTCGCCTATGTCATCTACACCTCCGGCTCCACCGGCAAGCCGAAAGGCGCCGGCAACCGCCATGTCGCCTTGCACAACCGCCTGGCCTGGATGCAGGAGGCGTATCCGCTCACGGCCAATGACAGCGTGCTGCAGAAAACGCCCTTCAGCTTCGACGTGTCGGTGTGGGAGTTCTTCTGGCCGCTGATGGAAGGCGCCCGCCTGGTCATGGCGCTGCCCGGTGACCACCGCGACCCGGTACGCCTGGCCGAACTGATCACCCGCGAGCAGATCAGCACGCTGCACTTCGTGCCGTCGATGCTGCAAGCCTTCGTCGGCGACGAAAACGCCGCCCGCTGCACCTCGCTGCAACGCATCATCTGCTCCGGCGAAGCACTGCCGGTGGAGCTGCAACGCCAGACCCTGGCGCTGCTGCCCCAGAGCGGCCTGTACAACCTGTACGGCCCGACCGAAGCGGCCATCGACGTCACCCACTGGACCTGCGTCGAGGAAGGCAAGGATGCGGTGCCGATCGGCCAGCCGATCGCCAACCTGCAGACCTACGTGCTGGACGGCGAACTGAACCCGGTCAGCCCGGGCGTGACCGGCGAGCTGTACCTGGGCGGCATCGGCCTGGCCCGTGGTTACCACCGTCGGCCATCGTTGACCGCCGAGCGCTTCGTCACCAGCCCGTTCGGCACTGGCCAGCGGCTGTACCGCACCGGCGACCTGGCGCGCCAGCGCGAGGACGGGGTGATCGAGTATGCCGGGCGTATCGACCACCAGGTGAAGATCCGCGGCCTGCGCATCGAACTGGGCGAGATTGAAGCGCGCCTGCAAGAGCAGGACGCGGTGCGTGAAGCGGTGGTAGTGGCCGCCGATGGCCCGAGCGGCAAGCAACTGGTGGCCTACCTGGTGCCAGAGCCGACTTCTCTGGCACGTGCTGAGGCCGAGATTCAGGGCGGCTACCTGCAAGACGTCAAGGCGCAATTGCTGGATGTGTTGCCGGACTACATGGTGCCAGCGCAATGGGTGCTGCTCGAACAGATGCCGCTGTCGCCCAACGGCAAGCTCGACCGCAAGGCCCTGCCCAAGCCCGACCCGGCGCAATCGCGCAGCGAGTACCAGGCACCGCGCAACGCCCTGGAGCAGCGCCTGGCGCTGATCTGGCAGGATGTGCTGCGCCTGGAACAGGTCGGCGTGGACGATAACTTCTTCGAGCTGGGCGGGGATTCGATCATCTCCATCCAGATCGTCAGCCGGGCACGCCAGGCCGGGATCCGCTTCGCGCCGCGTGACCTGTTCCAGCATCAGAACATTCGCCGCCTGGCCACTGTGGCGCAACTGAGCGAGACCGTGCAGATCGACCAGGGGCCGGTGACCGGTGAGGCGCCGCTGCTGCCGATCCAGCAGACGTTCTTCGCCACTGAAATCCCCAACCGTCACCACTGGAACCAGTCGCTGCTGCTGGCCCCGGCCGAGCCGCTGGACAGCGAACTGCTGACCCGGGCCCTGGCCGCGGTGATGCAACAGCATGACGCCCTGCGCCTGCGCTACCAGCCGTTGGACGGTGGCTGGGTACAGCACCATCAGCCACAGGCGAGTGCCGAAGGACTGATCTGGCAGCAGCAGTTGGCCAGCCTCGACGATCTGCCTGCATACTGCAGCGAAGTGCAGCGCAGCCTCGACCTGGGCGCAGGCCCCATGCTGCGCCTGGGCCTGATCACCTTGCCGGACGGTACACAGCGCTTGCTGCTGGCGATTCATCACCTGGTCATCGATGGCGTTTCCTGGCGCATCCTGCTTGAGGACCTGCAGACGGCTTATCGCCAGCTGCAGGCGGGGCAGACGCTGCAGTTGCCGGCCAAGACCACCTCGTACAAGGCCTGGGGCGAGCGCCTGGGTGAACATGCCCGCTCCGCGCCGATGGTCGCGCAGCTCGGTTACTGGCAGCAGCTGCTGGAAGGCGCGCCGCAGGATCTGCCGCGCGACAATCCACAAGGGGGGATGGACAACCGGCATGCCCGCAGCGTCGCCACCCGGCTGGACGCTACCCGTACCCGCCAATTGCTGCAGGAAGCGCCAGCGGCGTACCGCACCCAGGTCAACGATCTGCTACTGACGGCCCTGGCCCAGGTTGTATGTGCCTGGAGTGGCGAGGCGTCAGCGCTGGTGCAACTGGAAGGGCATGGCCGCGAAGACCTGTTCAGCGACATCGACCTGTCACGCACGCTGGGCTGGTTCACCAGCATGTTCCCGGTGCGCCTGACGCCACACAGCGACCTTGGTGCAGCCATCAAGGGCATCAAGGAGCAGTTGCGCGCGACTCCGGACAAAGGCCTGGGCCATGGCCTGTTGCGTCACCTGGGTAGCGATGAGGCACGCGCAGCGTTGGCCGCCTTGGCGCGACCGCGCATCACCTTCAACTACCTGGGGCAGTTCGACGGCGACTTCGCCGAGGGTGCGTTGTGGGTGCCCGCCAGCGAGGGGCGTGGTGCCGGGCAAGATCCGCAGGCGCCGCTGGGCAACTGGCTGAGCGTCGATGGCCAGGTGTTCGGAGGCGAGCTGAGCCTGAACTGGACCTTCAGCGGCGAAGTGTACGCCGAGGCGACCATCGCGCGCCTGGCCCAGGCCTACCAGCAGGCCCTGGAGGCGCTGATCGCGCACTGCCTGGTCGAGACCAACGCCGGGCTGACCCCGAGCGACGTGCCGCTGGCCGGGCTTGGCCAGGCTCAACTCGATGCCCTGGCATTGCCTGCCCGGGCCATCGCCGAGATCTATCCGCTATCGCCCATGCAGCAAGGCATGCTGTTCCACAGCCTGTACGAAGCCAGCGGCCGTACCTATGTCAACCAGATGCGCCTGGATATCCGTGGCCTCGACGTCGAGCGCTTCGCCAGTGCCTGGCAGCAGGCGGTCGACCGCCACGAACTGCTGCGTGCTGGCTTCCTCTGGGACGCCGGGCTGGAAGCGCCACGCCAGGTGATTCACCGCCAGGCCAGCCTGGAAATCGTGGTCGAGGAGGGCGGCGATGGCACTGCCCGCCTGCTCGACGAGCGTGCCAGCCATGAGCTGGACCGCGGTTTCGATCTGGCCTGCCCACCGCTGCTGCGCCTGTGCCTGCTGCGCACTGGCGCTGACAGCCATCACCTGATCTACACCAGCCACCACATCCTGATGGACGGCTGGAGCAACTCGCGCCTGCTCGGCGAGGTGCTGCAAACCTATGCCGGCCAGGCCGTCGCCGCGCCGGAAGGCCGCTACCAGGACTACCTCGCCTGGTTGCAGGGCCAGGACCAGGCGGCCAGCGAGCGCTTCTGGCAGGCACAGCTGGCGCCCCTGGAGGAGCCGACCCGGCTGGCCCTGGCCTGCGCCCGGGCGGACCTGGCCGAGCCCGGCCAGGCCTTGCACAGCGCCCGCTTGAACGGCGAGCAGACCCGCCGCCTGCAGGCCTTTGCCCGGCAGCAGCAGGTGACCCTCAACACCCTGGTGCAGTCGGCCTGGCTGCTGCTGTTGCAGCGTTACACCGGCCAGCGCAGCGTGGCCTTCGGCGCCACCGTATCCGGGCGCCCGGTGGAGCTGCCGGGGATCGAGCAGCAACTGGGCCTGTTCATCAACAGCCTGCCGGTGATCGCCAGCCCGGATGGCGCGCTAAGCGTCGCCCAGTGGGCCCAGGCGGTGCAGGCGCAGAACCTTGCGTTGCGCGACCACGAACATACACCGCTGGCAGACGTGCAACGCCTGGCCGGGCGTAACGGCGCGGCGCTGTTCGACACGCTGCTGGTGTTCGAGAACTATCCGGTTTCCGAAGCCCTGCAAGCGGCCCCGGGCGGCCTTGGTTTCAGCAACCTGGGCTACAGCGAGCAAAGCGGCTATGCCCTGACCCTGATCGCTCAGGTCGGCGATGAGCTGGAACTGGCCTTCAACTACCTGACACAGGACTTCGCCGAGCCGACCATCCGCCGCATCGCCGGGCAACTGACCCAACTGCTGCTGCAGTTCATGGCGCACCCAGATAGCCCACTGGGCGAGCTGCCGCTGCTGGAGGAAAACGACCGCCAGCAAGTCGTCGAGCAATGGAATGCCACGGCACGGGACTACCCAGGTACGCCGTATGTGCACCAGCTGTTCGAACAGCAAGCCGTCCGCCAACCGCAAGCGCCCGCGCTGACCTTCGCCGACCGCACCTTGAGCTATGCCGAACTGAATGCCGAGGCCAACCGCCTGGCCGTGCATCTGCGTGGTCAGGGCGTCGGCCCGGATGTGCTGGTGGGCATCGCCGCCGAGCGCTCGGTGGAAATGGTCGTTGGCCTGCTGGCGATCCTCAAGGCCGGTGGCGCCTATGTGCCGCTGGACCCGGAGTACCCACAGGACCGCCTGGCCTACATGTTCGAGGACAGCGACATTACCTTGCTGCTGACCCAGTCGCACCTTCGCGATGGCCTGCCGATCCCGGCCGGGCTGGCGGTGCTCGATCTGGACCGGGCCGAGGCCTGGAGTACCCTTGAGGCGCACAATCCGGCTGTAGAGTTGCACCCGGAAAACCTCGCCTATGTCATCTACACCTCCGGCTCCACCGGCAAGCCGAAAGGCGCCGGCAACCGCCATGTCGCCTTGCACAACCGCCTGGCCTGGATGCAGGAGGCGTATCCGCTCACGGCCAATGACAGCGTGCTGCAGAAAACGCCCTTCAGCTTCGACGTGTCGGTGTGGGAGTTCTTCTGGCCGCTGATGGAAGGCGCACGCCTAGTCATGGCGCTGCCCGGTGACCACCGCGACCCGGTACGCCTGGCCGAGCTGATCAACCGCGAACAGATCAGCACGCTGCACTTCGTACCGTCGATGCTGCAGGCCTTCGTCGCTGACGAAAACGCCGCCCGCTGCACCTCGCTGCAACGCATCATCTGCTCCGGCGAAGCACTGCCGGTGGAGCTGCAACGCCAGACCCTGGCGCTGCTGCCGCAGAGCGGCCTGTACAACCTGTACGGCCCGACCGAAGCGGCCATCGACGTCACCCACTGGACCTGCGTCGAAGAAGGCAAGGATGCGGTGCCGATCGGTCAGCCGATCGCCAACCTGCAAACCTACGTGCTGGACGGCGAACTGAACCCGGTCAGCCCCGGCGTGACCGGCGAGCTGTACCTGGGCGGCATCGGCCTGGCCCGGGGTTACCACCGTCGGCCATCGCTGACCGCCGAGCGCTTCGTTACCAGCCCGTTCGGCACTGGCCAGCGGCTGTACCGCACCGGCGACCTGGCGCGCCAGCGCGAGGACGGGGTGATCGAGTACGCCGGGCGTATCGACCACCAGGTGAAGATCCGCGGCCTGCGCATCGAACTGGGCGAGATTGAAGCGCGCCTGCAAGAGCAGGACGCGGTGCGTGAAGCGGTAGTGGTGGCCGCCGATGGCCCGAGCGGCAAGCAACTGGTGGCCTACCTGGTGGCCGAGCAGGCTGACAGCCTGGAAGCGATCAAGGCGCACCTGGCGGCCGTGCTGCCGGACTACATGGTGCCTGCGCAGTGGGTGGTGCTTGAGCGCATGCCGCTGTCGCCCAACGGCAAGCTCGACCGCAAGGCACTGCCGAAACCGGAGCTGGGCCAGTCCCGGCGCGAGTACCTGGCGCCGCAAAGCGAACTGGAGCAACGCCTGGCTGGCATCTGGCAGGATGTGCTGAAAGTCGAGCAGGTGGGGCTCAACGACAACTTCTTCGAACTGGGCGGTGATTCCATCGTCTCGATCCAGCTGGTCAGCCGTGCCCGCCAGCAAGGCCTGCGCTTCACGCCCAAGGACGTTTTCGAGCAGCAGACCCTGCAGCGCCTGGCCGGCGTCGTCGACCAGGGCGAAGCCAGCCAGGTCGAGCAAGGCCCGGTGACTGGCGAGGCACCATTGCTGCCGATCCAGCAGCTGTTCTTTGAAACGGACATTCCGGCCCGCCATCACTGGAACCAGGCGCTGCTGCTGACGCCGGTCGAGCCCCTGGATGGCGAGCTGCTGCGCACCGCGCTGCAGCATGTGACGCTGCACCACGATGCCCTGCGCCTGCGCTATCGCCAGGACGCAGCGGGTTGGGTCCAGTACCACGCCGCCATCGACCAGGCCGTGCAGTTGCAGTGCGTACAGGTCGAAAGCCTCGATCCCGTGGCCGCCGAGGCCCAGCGCAGCCTGTCGCTGGAACACGGTCCGCTGTGCCGTGCGCTGCTTGCCAGCCTGGCCGATGGCAGCCAGCGCTTGCTGCTGGTGGCTCACCACCTGGTCATCGACGGCGTTTCCTGGCGCATTCTGCTGGAAGACCTGCAAGCCACTTACCGCCAGTTGCAGCAGGGCGATGTACCGCGCCTGCCTGTCAAGACCAGCGCGTACAAGGCCTGGGGCGAAAGGCTGGTTGCTCACGCGCAGTCAGAAGTGATGAACGACGAACTGAGCTACTGGCAGGCGCAGCTTGCCGAGGGTGGCGAAGGCATTCTTGTCGACCACCCCGAGGGTAGCCAGGCCAAACGCCATGCCCGCACACTCACCAGCCACTTCGACCTTGCATTGACCCGCGCGCTGCTGCAAGAGGCACCGGCGGCCTATCGCACCCAGGTCAACGACCTGCTGCTGACCGCCCTGGCCCAGGCACTTTGCGCCTGGAGCGGCGAAGCATCGGCACTGGTGCAGCTGGAAGGGCATGGCCGCGAGGCACTGTTCGACGCTATCGACCTGTCGCGCACCCTGGGCTGGTTCACCAGCCTGTACCCGGTGCGCCTGCAACCCGCTGCCGATATCGGCACGTCGATCAAGCGTATCAAGGAACAATTGCGCAGCGTGCCGAACAAAGGCATCGGCTATGGCCTGCTGCGCCACCTCGGCCCACAGGCAGCCCGCGAGGCGCTGGCCGCTCTGCCGCAGCCACGCATCACCTTCAACTACCTGGGCCAGTTCGATACGAGCTCGGCAGAGGATGCGCTATGGCGCCTGGCGGATGAATCGGCCGGCAGCGGCATCGACGACGATGCACCGCTGGGCAACTGGCTGAGCCTGGATGGCCAGGTGCACGAAGGCGTGTTGAGCCTGAGCTGGACGTTCAGCGCCTGCACCTTCGAGGCAAGCCGGGTACAGGCGCTGGCGACGGCATTCGAAGACGCCCTGCGGGCGCTGGTGGAGCATTGCCAGCAACCGGCCAACCGTGGCGTGACAGCGACGGACTTCCCGCTGGCCGGCCTCGACCAGGCACAGCTCGACGCATTGCCGGTGGCAGTGGATGACATCGAGGACGTTTACGCGTTGTCGCCGATGCAGGAGGGCATGCTGTTCCACACCCTCTCCGACGGTGGCTCGGCGCTGTATGTCAACCAGGTCTGCCTGCCTGTCGAGGGCCTCGACCCGCAGCGTTTCGCCGCAGCCTGGCAGCGTGTCATGGTCCGCCACGACATCCTGCGCACCAGTTTCCACTGGCAAGGGCTGCCGCGCCCGGTGCAAGTGGTGCACCGCCAGGCACGCCTGGACTTCGAGGTGCTCGACTGGCGCGGTGAGGCGGTCGACGAGCAACGCCTCGCCGCGCGTGCCGAAGCGGAATGCGCCCGTGGTTTCGACCTGACCCGCGCGCCGTTGCAGCGGCTGCTGCTGATCCGCGTGGCGGAGCAGAGTTACCACATGGCCTGGACCAGCCACCACATCCTCATGGATGGCTGGTCCAGCTCGCAGTTGTTCGGCGAGGTGATGGAGCAGTACCACCAAGGCAGCAGCACGGGAGAGGTCGGCCGCTATCGCGACTTCATCGCCTGGCTACAGCGCCAGGACCAGGGCGCTCTCGGGGGCTTCTGGAAAGACCGACTGCAGCGCCTGGACGAACCGACCTCGCTGAGCCAGGCCGTGCACCCGCGGCATGTCAGCGACGAACAGGGGCATCACGCGCTCTACACCCGCTGGGATGGCGAGCGTACTGCCCGCCTGCAACAGCGTTGCCGCGAACTGCGCATCACCGCCAACACCCTGGTGCAGGGCGCCTGGCTGCTGTTGCTGCAGCGCTACACCGGCCAGGCGGCGCCTTGTTTCGGTGCGACCGTCGCCGGGCGCCCCGAGGGCCTGGCGGGGGCCGACCGCATGCTGGGCCTGTTCATCAACACCCTGCCGGTGATCGGCCGGATGGACGCCGAACAGACACTGCTCGACTGGCTGCAGGCCCTGCAGCGCGACAACCTGGAACTGCGTGAGCACGCCCATGCGCCGTTGGCTGACGTGCAGCGCTGGTCGGGGCAGGGCGGACAGCCGCTGTTCGACAGCATCATCGTCTTCGAGAACTACCCGATCGACCAGCGCCTGGGCGACAGCGCGGCCAGTGGGCTGAGCTTCGGCCAGTCGTCCAACCACGACGTCACCAACTTCCCGATGGACCTGGCGGTGCACCTGGGCGAGCAGCTGTCGATCGAGTACCTGTACCTGCGTGGTTGCTTCAGCGAGCCGGTGGTGCAGGGTATTCGCGCCATGATGGAGCACCTGCTGGAAGAGATCCTCGCCAACCCGCAGGTGGCTCTGGGCAACCTGCAGCGCCTGCCTGCGGCACAACGCTCGGCCTTGCAGGGCTGGAGCACGGCGCCCGGCAACACCTGGCAGGCACAGTCGCTGGTCGAGCTGATCGCCCGCCATGCCGAGCAGCGCCCGCAAGCGCTGGCGGTGCATTGTGGCGCGCAGCAGCTCGACTACCTGCAACTGGAACGCTCGGCCAACCGCCTGGCTCATCGCCTTCAAGCTCTGGGCGCAGGCCCCGAAGTGGTCGTCGGCGTCGCCCTGGAGCGTTCGGTGCAAACCCTGGTGGCCTTGCTGGCGGTGATGAAGAGCGGCGCCGCCTACCTGCCGCTGGATATCGACTACCCGGCCGAGCGCCTGGCCTACATGGTCGAGGACTCGGGGATGGGCTTGCTCATCACCGAGAACGGGCTGCAGGACCGCGTGCCGGCACCGGCTGCCCTGCAGCGCGTGCTGCTCGATGCCGAAAACCAGGGCCAGTGGCCGGAAACTGCACCGGTGTCGCAGGCGCAGCCGGGCAACCTGGCCTACCTGATCTATACCTCGGGCTCCACCGGCCGGCCGAAAGGCGTGGCCGTGCCGCAAGGGCCGCTGAGCATGCATTGCCAGGCCATTGCCGAGCTGTACGAGATGGAACCTGGCGTGCGCGAGCTGCACTTCATGTCGTTCGCCTTCGACGGCGCCCACGAACGCTGGCTCACCACGCTGATGGTCGGTGGCACGCTGGTGATTCGCGATGGCAGCCTGTGGACCCCGGAGCAGACCTGCCGAGCGCTGCACGAGCAACGTATCGACATCGCCTGTTTCCCGCCGGCCTACCTCAAGCAGATGGCCGAGTTCATCGAGGGCAGTGGCATGCCGGCGCCGCCTGTGCGCATCTACTGCTTCGGTGGTGATGCGGTACCGGAGCGCAGCTTCGAGCAGGTCCGCGCAGCACTGCGCCCGCGCTACTTCACCAATGGCTACGGCCCCACCGAGACCGTGGTCACGCCGTTGCTGTGGAAGGCGGCGGGCAGTGACCGCTGCGGCGCCGACTACGCACCTATCGGGCGTGCCGTAGGTGAGCGCAGCCTGCATGTGCTGGATGAGCAGCTCAACCCGTTGCCGGTGGGCTTTGCCGGCGAGCTGTACATTGGTGGTGAAGGGGTCGCCCGTGGCTATCAGAACCGCCCAGGGCAAAGCGCCGAACGCTTCATGCCCGATCCGTTCGGCAAACCCGGCGCACGGCTGTATCGCACTGGCGACCTGGTACGCCTGCGCGAAGACGGTATTCTCGATTACCTGGGGCGTATCGACCAGCAGGTGAAGATCCGCGGTTTCCGCATCGAGCTGGGCGAAGTCGAGGCGGCGTTGCGCCGCCAGCCGGGCGTCGAGGATGCCTTGGTGGTGGCGCGCGACAGTGCTTCGGGCAAGCAACTGGTGGGCTACGTGGTGGGTGAGACTTCGCTGTCGGGAGACCGGCTGAAGATGGCCCTGCGCGCCAGCCTGCCGGACTGGATGGTGCCCATGCAGGTCATGGTGTTGCCCGCGTTCCCGGTCACGCCCAATGGCAAGCTGGATCGCAAGGCGCTGCCGGAACCGAGCTTCCAGCAGGAGGCCTATTTGGCTCCTCGCAATCTCGAAGAACAGTTGCTCGCCGAGATCTGGGCACAGGTGCTGCAGGTCGAGCAAGTCGGCATCGAAGACAACTTCTTCGAGCTGGGCGGTGACTCGATCCTGAGCCTGCAGGTGGTGTCGCGGGTGAAGAACCACCCAGGCCTGGAACTCGACCTGAAGCTGCGTGACCTGCTGCGCTATCAGACCATCGCCGGCATCTGCGAGCGGCCAGTGGAAACCGCCAGCGGCAAGGTCGAGGATCACAGCTTGCAGGCTGGCGAAGGTGCCTTCCGCCTGCTGCCGATCCAGGAATGGCTGTTCGCCGAGGACATGCGCGAGCCGCAGCACTTCAACCAGGCATTGATGCTCAAGGCGCGCGGCGCGCTGGACCTGGATGCGCTGGAGCGCGCCCTGGGTGTAATCCAGCGGCATCACGATTCGCTGCGCTTGCGCTTCAGCCGCGACGGTGGCCGTTGGCTGCAGCACTACCTGGCCGAGGATGCCTGTGCGCCGCAGCTGTGGCGCCGCGAGGCCGCCGATGCCGAAGCGCTGGAGCAACTGGCCAACCAGGCGCAACGCAGCCTGGACCTGGGCGAGGGGCCGATGTGGCGTGCGATGCACGTGAGCATGGCCGAGGGTGAAGCGCGCCTGTTGCTGGTGATCCACCACCTGGTGGTGGATGCGGTGTCGTGGCGGGTGTTGCTGGAGGATCTGCGCACTGCCTACGAGGCCTGCTGCCTGGGCCAGGAACCCACGTTGCCGATGCGCAGCAGCAGCTACCGCGCCTGGGTCGAGCGCCTGGTGCAGGATGCCGGGCGTATCGCCGCCGAAGAAAGCGACTGGTGGCTGGGGCAGCTGGACCGTGCGGGCCAGGACCTGCCGTGCGACAACCCCAGGGGCCGCAACCAGGTCAGTGAACAGGCGGTGGCCAGGGTCGTGCTCGACAGCATTCCGACCAGCCGCCTGCTCAAGGAGGCGCCAGCGGCCTATGGCACGCAGATCAATGACCTGCTGCTGACCGCCCTGGGCCGTGTGCTGTGCCGTTGGAGCGAACAGGAGTCGGTGCTGGTGCAACTGGAAGGCCATGGCCGCGAAGACTTGTACGAGGCCCTCGACCTGTCGCGCACGCTGGGTTGGTTCACCAGCATGTTCCCGGTTCGCCTGCAACCCGAGGCAGATATCGGCAGCTCGATCCTGGCTATCCAGGGGCAACTGCAGGCGGTGCCCAACAAGGGTATCGGTTATGGCGTGCTGCGCTACCTCGGTGAACCAGCGCTCGGCGAGCGCCTGGCGCGTCTGCCGCAGGCGCGGATCACCTTCAACTACCTGGGGCAGTTCGATCAGAGCTTCGATGACAAGGCACTGCTGGTGCCGGCGGCCGAGGGCACAGGGGATTGCTACAGCCCTGTGGCGCGCCTGGGCAACTGGCTGGAGATCATCGGTCAGGTCTATGACGGTTGCCTGGCGCTGCGCTGTGTCTACAGCACGCGCCGCTACCGCCCGGAGACCGTGCACGCGCTGATGGACGACTACCGTACCGAGCTGGAGCTGTTGATCGACCACTGCCTGGCACGACTGGGCTGAGCCTTTTCATCATCCAATCGAGGGAGGCCGCTGCTGGCCTCCCTCTCTAGAGGAACACCATGCTGCATCCTGAACTTGAAGCTTTTCTCGACCTGGCCGAGGCCAATGCCGGCAACGCGCCGTTCCATCACATGAGCCCCGAGCAGGCGCGCCGAGTCTTCCAGCAGTCCACCGAGCAACTGCGCTGGGCAGCGCCCGAGGGCCTGGCCGTCGAAGCACTGCAAGCGCCGGCCAGGGACGGCGCGGCCATCCCGCTGCGCCTGTATCGGCCGCCACAGGCAACGACCACGCTGCCGGTGCTGGTGTATTTTCACGGTGGTGGCTTTGTCGTCGGCAGCCTCGACAGCCATGATGGCGTGTGCCGCGAACTGTGCGCACGGGCCGGTTGCGCGGTGCTGGCAGTGGGTTACCGGCTGGCGCCGGAGCACCGCTTCCCGGTCGCCCTGGAGGACGGCCAGGATACCTTGGCCTGGTTGGCCAGTCAGGCTGAACAGTTGGGCCTGGACAGTGCGCGTGTGGCCTTCGGTGGCGACAGCGCCGGCGCGACCTTGGCTACGGTGCTGGCGATCGAAGCGGCCCGCGCGGGTGAGCGAGCGCTGCTCAAGCCTTGCGCCCAGCTGTTGTGCTACCCGGTCACCGATGCCAGCCGGCAGAGTGTTTCGCGTACGCTGTTTGGTGAGGGCTATCTGCTGGAGAGCGATACCCTGGAGTGGTTCTACGACCATTACGCACGCAGCCCGCAGGACCGCCACGACTGGCGTTTCTCGCCGCTGCTGGCCGAGGACCTGAGCGGTGTGGCGCCGGCCATCGTCGCCCTGGCTGGGCTCGACCCGCTGCTGGACGAAGGCCGGGCCTATGCCGAGCGGCTGCGCGAGGCGGGGGTCGAGGTCGAGCTGGTGGAGTTGCCGGGGTTGACCCATGACCTGCTGCGCATGGCTTCGGTGCTGCCGGATGTGCTGCAGGTGCATGAGCGGTTGTGTGCGGTGTTGGGTAGGGTGCTGGGGTAGGGGGTGTGGCAGGGGTGTTCGCCTTGGAAGAGGGTGGTTTTCCTGAACATTCTCGATTGCCTGTTCTGGCCTCTTCGCGGGACAAGCCCGCTCCCACAGGTCATGTGTAAGTCATGAGACTTGTGATGACTCTGTGGGAGCGGGCTTGTCCCGCGAAGAGGCCCGCAAATCCAACCTCAATGCAGGCTGCTAGTCCGCTCCAAGGCCTGTGACAGCGCATCCGCCTGGCCCCAGGGACAATCAGACGCGAGTCGACAGGACTTGTAGGCTATTTAATCACCCAACAAAAAGGGCCGCTAAGCGGCCCTTTCCATGTTCACGCAAACGCTCTTCAGAAATCGCCCTTGAGGGTCAGCATGAAGTTGCGTGGCTCGCCGTAGTAGTTACCCCAACCGGTAGCACCGATGGTGGAGTAGTACTTCTTGTCGAACAGGTTGTTGCCATTGACTGCCACCGTCCAGTGTTCGTCCAGGCGGTACTGCACGCGGCCGCTCCACAGGGTGTAACCCGGCTGCTCGATATGGATGTTGCCCTGGCGGCGGAAGTTGTCGCTCTGGCTGGACACCCCGGCACCGATGGTCCAGCGATCCAGTGCGCCATCGAGCTGGTAGTCACCCCAGACCTTGAGCATGTGCCGCGGAATGAAGCTGGAAGTGAAGGTCAGCTCGGTCGGGTCGGTATCGTTGATGGTCTTCAGGTACTTGGTCTGGGTGTAGGTGTAACCAGCCAGCAACTGCAGGCGATCGATCGGCGAACCGCTGATCTCGGCCTCGAAGCCCTGGGCGCGCACCTTGCCGCTGTCGGTGTAGCAGTAGCCATCGCTGGAACCGGCACAGACATTCTCGTAGTCGGTTTCGGCGCGGTGGTCTTCGATGGTGCGGAACAGGTTGAACGAGGTGTTCAGCTGGCCGTCGAGCAGCTCGCCCTTGATGCCGAGCTCATAGCTGCCACCGGTCTTGGGCTGCAGCGATTGCCCATCGGCAGTGGTCAGGTTGCCTTGTGGCTGGAAGATCTGCGCATAGCTGGCGTAGGCGGTCCACTGGTCGTTGAGGTCGTAGAGCAGGGCGCCGAACGGGGTGACTTCGCCATTTTCCTGGCTGCGGATATGCTCCCAGGTATCCCAGCGCTGGGTGTAGGAATCGCGGTTGTTGCGGTACCAGCTGACGCGGGTGCCCAGTACCAAGGTGAGGGGCTCGGCCAGTTTCAGGCGCAGGTTGGCATAGGTGCCCCACTGGGTGGTGGTGGAGTCGGTCGGAAAGGGGCCGCCGCGGATGGTGCCGGTCTGGTAGTCGGCTTTCGACGGATGCGGGAAGCTATCCGATGGGTCGAACGGGTTCTGCGTGCCGCTCAAGGCCAGCAGGGCGAAGTAGTCGTGGTTCTTCTGGCGGCTGGCGTTGGCGCCGACGATCAGCTCGTGCTCCAGGCCGAACGCCTCGAATTTACCGTCGACGTAGCTATCGAAACCGTAGTCGTCCTGGTCGTAATCGAAGCGGCCGGAATAGCGGCCCATCGCCCCGGTGGTGGCGCCCACCGGCACCGAGCCTTCGGAATAGCCGTACTCGATGTTCTGGTTGTTGTGGGTGTAGACCGAAGCGAAGTTCAGCGACCAGTCATCGTTGAAGCGGTGCTTGGCGTCGGCGAAGGCGGTGATGCGCTCGCTCTGCAGGTCGTTCCAGCTGGCACCCAGACAGGTCGAGCGGGACAGCTTCAGGTCGCTGCCGTCGGCATAGCGCGGCAGGCCGTGGTAGCAGGGCGTGGCGTCGACATCCTCGTACGCCAGGCCGAAGCCCAGGGTCGTGTCGGGGGTCACGTCCCAGTCGATGGCGCCGTAGGCGATGCGGTCCTGGCGCTTGGAATTGTCGTAGAAGTACTGCTTGTCCTGCAGCGCCGCCACGGCGCGGCCACGCACGGTACCCGACTCGTTCAGCGGGCCGCCCACGTCTACCTGGCTGCGGTAGTTGTCCCAGCTGCCAGCGGACAAGGTTACAGAAGTGTGGGCCTTTTCCTGCCCACGCTTGCGCACGAAGTTGACGCCACCGGCCGAGGAGCCGGAGCCTTTCATCATGCCGGCAGCGCCCTTGAGGATCTCGACCCGGTCGTAGAACGCCATGTCGCTGGAAAAGCTGTTGGCCTGCACGTAGTTGCCGCCCACATCCAGCGGTACGCCGTCGTACTGGTACTGGCCGTCGAGGTTGAAACCGCGCGAGTAGAAGTACTTGCCGCCCATGGGCGAGTCGTAGGTGGTGATGCCGGGCGTCTTGTCCAGCACCTGCTCCAGGGTGTTGAGGTTCTGGTCGTCGAGCATCTTGCGGGTCATGACGGTGACCGACTGCGGCGTTTCCTTCAGGGTATGCACACCTTTGCCAATGGTCACGGCGCGCGCTGCGTACGAGTTGGTCCCCTCACTCGTGGCGTTCAGTGCATTGGCATTGATGTTCAGCGGCCCCAGCTCCATCGCCGAAGACGAACCCGATGCGCCATTGAGGATCACTGTGTGGCCGTCGATCTGGTAGGTCAGGCCGCTGTCACGCAGCAGCAGGCGCAGTGCCTGTTCCGGCTCCATGTTGCCGCGGACTGCCGGTGCGGTGGTGTTGCGCACGGTTTCCGGGCTGTAGAGCAGCTGCAGGTCGGCCTGTTTGGCAAGTGTGTTGAGTGCCCCGACCAGCCCTTGAGAAGGGATATTCAGTTGCACGGGCTCGGCGTAGGCGCTCATCGAAGCTGCCAGCGCACAGGCCAGCAGCGACGGGGTGAGCAATGCCAGTGATTTGCTGCGAACCGCCCGGGCGAGCGGCGAAACCGTGGTAATCGACATGCGGATACTCAGTGTTGGCAGTTTGACTAGTTATGAGATTTATTTGCATTTATGTGACGTACCGGCTCCCCAGAACCGGAAAGATCAATGTGAAAATTCTGTGATTTCTTTTTCCACCCGCTTGCCGTTGCGCAAACGCAGCAGGTGATCGGCCACGTCGAAGTAGCGGTCGTCGTGGCTGATGACGATGATGGTCTTGCCCAGGCGCTTCAGTTCCGGGAGCAGTTCGGTGTAGAAAATGCGGCGGAATGTCGGGTCCTGGTCGGCGGCCCATTCGTCGAACACCAGCACCGGGCGTTTCTCCAGCCAGGCGTTGACCAATGCCAGGCGCTTGCGCTGGCCGGTGGACAGGTCGGTGGTGGTGAAGGCGCCGTCACGGATCTGCACCTTGTGCGCGATCTCCAGGCGTTGCAGGTACTTGCCGGCGTCCTCGGGCAGGGCCTGCGCGTCCTGCAGCAGGTCATCGAACAGGTAGTAGTCGGCGAATACCGTGGTGAACAGCTGGCGATAGTCGTCGCGGTTGCTGGCGGTGACGGCTTGGCCGTCCAGCACGATCTCGCCTTCGTGCGGTGCGTACAGGCCCAGCAGCAATTTGATCAGCGTTGTCTTGCCGCAGCCGTTCTCGCCGACGATGAACAGAATGTCGCCCTGTTCGATGCGCAGGTTGATCGGCCCAAGGGCAAACGGCGCTGCGCCCTCTACTGGTGGGAAGGCGAAGCGCACGTCACGCAGTTCCAGGCTGCGGATCTGCTGGTTGGGTACTTCGGCGGCGTCGAGCAGCAGGTGCGGCTCCGGGGAGGAGAACTGGCGCGACAGCTCGGCGATGCGGCGGAAGGCGATCTGAGCACGGCTGACGATCGGCAGGGTCGAGACCAGATGCTCCAGCGGCCCTTTCATGTACAGCAGCACCAGCACGAAGCCGCTGGTGACCTTGGGGTCGCTGACCAACTGGGCCTGCTGCAGGGCCAGCACCAGGCCGATGACCACGAAGAACAGCATCGAGCCCAGGCTCTTGGCGATGACGAAAATGTTGATCGAGCGCACATGGGTGTCACGGATAAAGTTGGCCGTGCGACTGATGCGCTCATTGAACATGCGCTGGCGACGCGGACGGCTGATGCGCAGTTCCTTGGCGCCCGAGGCGACACCGTCGTAGTGCTTCTGCAGTTCGTCCTCGGCCTCGCGGGCTTCGTTGAAACCGCGGATGCCACGGATGCGCGCGATGTACTGCACGGCAGTACCGATCAGCACCGCAAGGGCGGCGATCAGGAACATCGGCCACGACAGCTGCGCCAGGTAACCCAGGCAGCCCAGCGTCACCGACAGCGAGATGGCCAGCGGCGCAAAGGCGAAGGCGAAGTCGCTGATGGTGTCGACGTCATGGGTCAGTACCGGAATCAGGCGGTGGCTGCGGTAGCGCTCGATCTGTTCGATGGGGGCACTAAGTACCTTCTCGCCCAGGTCGCGGCGCAAGCCGGCAATCACGTGCTGACCTACGTAGTTGGTGCCAATGTCCGAGGCGATGGAGGAGGCCAGCGCCACCAGGCAGATACCGGCGAACGCCAGCACCACGCCCCAGCTCAGGGCGCCGGGGGCATGCAGCAGGTTGTTGATGTTGGCCAGCAGCAAGGTGATGCAGAAGCCGCCGACGATGCCCAGCCCGACGGCAAAGGCGACGATCAGCCGGTAGGGTTTGAGCAAGCCGAGGAGTTCGCGAAGGGCGCCAGGGGTCGATTGGTTCATGCTGAGTTCCTGGTGGATGCGCGGATGCGCTTTGGGGCGCTGTGCGGGGCAGGCGCCGTGCGGGCCATTGCCCTGTGAGGAAGACGTTCGAGAAGTGTTCTTATTTAGGAGGCCCAGGCCGTGGGCCTGGGCAGGTGGAGCTGGCGCTGCGTGCTTCAGAGCTCGCGGGCTACCCGGAAGCCCAGCCAGTCGCCGCGCACGTAGGGTTCGCGGTAGTTGCGGTTGCCGGAGCGGGAGAACACCGGTGCTTCGCTGTAGTCATTGCCACGGATGTGGTTGTACTCGCAGCTTGCTTCCATCCAGGCGCTGCCGTCGCTGGGGGCGCCGACGTAACTGTCATGCATGCAGTCGGCAACCCATTCGTAGACGTTTCCATGCATGTCGTACAGGCCGAAGGCGTTGGCCGGGAAGCTGCCGGCGGGGGAGGTGTAGTTGTAGCCGTCGGCGGCGCCATAGGTGTTGGCATGCTTGGCGATGCTGTATTCCTTGCCTTCATCGAAGGGGAACGGGAACGGGCCGCTGGTGCCTGCGCGAGCACCGTATTCGCGCTCGGCCTCGCTGAGCATGCGGTAGTGCTTGCCGGTCTTCTTCGACAGCCAGGCGACGTAGGCCTTCACCTCGTCGTAGCTGATGCACACCGCCGGTTGGTCGGGGCCTTGCGGGTAGCTGGGCTTGCCGTTGGTGCAACGGCGGCCCGGGCGGTCGTCGCCATCAGGCAGGGTGACCTTGGCGTCGCGCTGCCAGGCCTGCAGCTGTTTGGCCTGCACCTGGAACTGGCTGATGGCGAAGGGCTTGGCGAAGGTCACGGTGTGCATCGGGCCTTCGTCCGGCTGGCGGCCGACTTCGTCATCGGGTACGCCCATGGTGAAACTGCCGGCGGGCAGGACGACCATCTCGGGGCAATCCTTGCAGTCCTTGAACGTCTTGCCGGGTGCGTGCGCGTCGGCGGCAAAGGCCGGGGCGCTGGCGAGCAGGGCGGCCACCAAGGCCAGGGGCTTGAACATGTGCATGGCGGTTCTCTTCAAAGGCAAAAGGTCAGGCGAGTTGCGGGGCGAGAATGGCCATCACCCGGTCGATCTCGGCTTCGTCGTTGAGCAGGCTCGGGGCCAGGCGCACCACCGGGCCGACGTCACGGTCCACGGCGTCGCTGATCACCTTGTTGGCCATCAGGTGGCGGGCGACGGCGTCACAATCACGGCCCTCGACGCGGAAGAAGGTGAAGCCTGCGGACAGCTGGCTGCTGCGTGGCGTCACCAGCTGCACCTTGGCGTGCTCGGCGAGGCGCTGCTTGAGGTAGTCGTTGAGCTGGTGCACGCGCGCCTGGACATCGGCCTTGCCCAGTTGCAGGTGCAGTTCGAACGCCTTGCCCAGGGCCAGGCGATGGTCGAAGGCGTGATAGCCACCGGGGCTCATCAAGGTGCCGAAGTTCTCGCCCTTGGTGAAGGTCGGCAGGCTGGGCACCAGGTACGGCTGCGGCTTTTCTTCGCGGGCGATGATCACGCCAGTGCCCCGCGGGCCGAACAGCCACTTGTGGGTGCCGGCGATGAAGTAGTCGCAGTTGAAGTCGGCGAAGGTCACGTCTTCGATGCCGAAGCCGTGCACGCCGTCGACCACGTAGATGATCCGGTCCTGCTCGTCGCGGTTTTGGTTGACGGTTTTCACCAGTTCGCCGACTTCGCGGATCGGCAGCTTGACGCCGCTGCCGGACTGCACCCAGGTCATGCCCAGCACGCGGGTTTCGGGGCGGATGGCCTGGCGGATATTGCCCAGCATCTCGTCCACCGAGGCCAGCTGCGGGTCCTTGAACAGCTTCACCCGGCGCACCTGGGTGCCCATCAGCCGCTCGCGATAGGCCAGGCGGGTGTTGGTGGAATAGTGCTCGTGGGCGCTGACCAGGATCTCCTTGCCCGGTGCCACCTGCAGGCCGCCGTAGATCATCGACAAACCGTCGGTGGTGCTGCCGGTCAGGGCCACCTGGCCTGGTTGCACGCCGAAGTAGCGACCGGCCCAGGCGCGCACGTCGTTTTCATAGCCCCAGAGTTCTTCGCGGTCCCAGTCGACCATTTCGCCGGGGTTCTGGTCCAGTCGCGCGCGGAAACGGGCGATGGCTTCGCTGACCATGCGGGGGTGGGAGGCGAGCAGGAAATTGCAGAAGTGCAGGTAGGCCGGGTCCAGGTCGAACTGCTGGCGCAGGGCCTGCCATTTGCCCTGGCCGGTTTTTGCCGCAGGCGCGGCTGCCAGTGCGCTCTGGGCAAAGCTGCCAGTCAGGGGCAGGGCGGCAGCGAGCAGGCCGGCCTGCTTGAGAAAGTGGCGACGGTCGTTCATCGGCCACGCTCCGCTTGAGTGTTGGCACCGGGCTTGGCCAGGCGCTGCACTTCTTCCCACACGCGCAGGAAGTTGCCGCCCCACAGCTTGGCGATGTCGGCGTCGGAGTAACCGCGCTGGATCAGCTCGGCGGTGACATTGCGTGATTCGCCGACATTCATCCAGCCGGTGACGCCGCCACCATCGTTGAAGTCGGAGGCGATGCCGACATGGTCGATGCCGATCTTGCGCACCGTGTAGTCGATGGCGTCGACCATGTCCTTGACCGTGGCGCGGGGCTCTTCGTCGAGGATGGCGTAGAGCGCGCTGGCGTACTCGCCGAACTTCTTCTCGGGCCAGATGGAGATGATCGCGTCACCCGGCATCAAGGCGTTGGCCAGGCCGTTCAGCGGCTGCAGGTCGAAGCGCTTGCGCAGGGCATTGAGCTTGTCCAGGGTGCCCTGGCTCAGGGGCTTGAGGTAGGCCGGGAAGCCCACCACCTGCACCACGCCGCCGCTGTGCTTGATCGCCTGCAGCTCGTGGTCGCTGAGGTTGCGCGGGATGTCCACCAGCGCACGCGGTGCGGAGTGGGAGGCGACCATCGGCGCGCGGCTCAGGCGGGCGACGTCTTCCAGAGCCAGGGTGGACATCTGCGACACGTCGATGATCACGCCAAGGTCGTTGAGCCGACCCACGGCCTGCTCACCCAGCGGCGACAGGCCACCGAGGGCGTCGGGGGTGTCGTTGAGGAACGGCAGCGGGCGCGAGGAGTCGGCCCAGGCGTTGTTGCCCACGTAGCTGAAGCCGAACATGCGCATGCCGCGGGCGGCCCAGATATCCAGGGCATTGAGGTCGTGGCCCAGCGGGTAGGCATTGAGCATGCTGAGGAAGATCGCGAACTTGCCTTCGCCGTGCAGGCGGCGCAAATCTGCGGGGGTGTAGGCGATGGCGACCTGGTTGGGGTAGTCGCGGACCATGCCGGTGAGGATCTTGTAGCGCATCTCCTGCTGTTGGCGCGCTTCGTCGACGAAGGCGGCGGTCGGGCGATGGGGGGCGTTCGGGCCATTCCAGATTTCCGGCCAGCCGAAGATCGTCAGCGCCGCACCGGAGAGGCGACCGCGGCCGGCCTTGACCAGGTCGAACTGGCCGCTGCCATCCTTGTCGGCCTCCTTGCCTTCGGTGCCGAAGTTCAGCGGCACGGTGATGTGGCTGTCGAAGGAGATGATGCGTTCCTGGAGTTCTTCGGCATGTTTCATCACCTCACGCGGGTAACCGGCCGGCAGGTAGATGAAGAAGTACCAGGCCGCGGCGCCCGCAAGCGCGAGGATCAGCGCCAGGGCAGCGAGGTAGGGGGCCTTGCGCAAGCGTGTCGTGTTCATTGCCATCCCGTTGGTTGCAGGGTCGATGCGGTTGCGGCAGCCGCGATCACGGGGCTTGCCTGTCACGGAGGGACGAGCGCGACAGCGGGAAATTTAGCGGCGTGCTGCCGGTAAATTTGCCGCGCGGCATCTCGTTCTAGCTCGATAGGCGTGGCTGACACGGATACGGATGTGGCGATGAGGTTTTCGAGGCGTGGGTTCATGGTGGGGCTGGCGGTCGCCGGCGCGGCGGGGTCGGCAGCGTGGTATGCGCGCCAGCCGCGCGACCATGATGAAAAGCTCCAGAAAGACGAGGTCGAGACCCCCGGCGAAGCCACGGTAGAGGCCGCCGCAGGTAGGGGTGTGCGCACTGCTGACAAGCTACGTGGCATCTGGGACCTGCGCTTTACGGGTACCGAGGCTGGCCTCGATGGCCTGCCACTTGAGGGTGTGCAGATGCTGCTCGATATCGGCCCGACCGGGCGCTCGCTGCGCGGTTTTGCTGACCTCGGTGAACGCCTGCGCGGCGCTGACGAACCGCGCTATCGGGTGCTGGGCGAATTGGTGACCGCTGATGTTGGCAAGGTCCGCTGGCGCCTGGTACCGGCGGGTAGCTCGGCGCCCAGCCATGAACTGGAGGCCAACCTCGACGAGGTCTGGGCAAGTTGGGGCGAAGCGGGAGCCGGCACCCTGAGCGGGCGTATCCGCCGTATCGATCGGCCACTGCTGAGCACTGAACCGGACAACCATTTCGTCGCCAGCAAGCGCGCCTTCCCCGAAGCGCGCCAGGCCACGCCGTTGGCCCCAGCGTTGTTGAGCTGGCTGGTATCGCCCGAGCACCGCCTGTTCCACCAGGTGTGGCACGCCACCCGAGACAAGTGGCATCGGCTCGACGAAGACAAGCGCGACGGCCTGCGCGGCGCCGGCTGGCAGCCAGGCCCGCGTGACGCCGAGCGAGGCGCGCGCGGGCGGCGCAAGCACCTCAACGGCTCGGGTGAAGACTTCTTCTTCATGCACCGGCACATGCTGGCGCACGCCCGCAAGCTGCAGCCCGACCTGCCGAACTGGACGAAGCTGCCGCTGCCGTCACCTTATGTCGAAAGCGACCGGCTGGGCTTCATCCGTTATCAGGAGAACCATGACGGCAATTCGGTGCCGCCGGCGTGGGTCGCAGCGGATGATGAGGAGCTGAGCCAGTGGCTGCATGGCGTCAAGGCTGCGGAGACTTTCTTCAGCAATTTCCAGGTCTGGGAATCGCAATACCAGGACCCGGACTACCTCAGCCGCCTGACCCTGGGGCAGTTCGGTTCGGAAGTGGAGATGAACATTCACGACTGGCTGCACATACGTTGGGCCACGGTCACCCGCGACCCGTCCAACGGCATGCCGGTGCTGGGTGACCGCGAGCAGACGGACTACGCGGCACGCTGGTTCCGTGAGGAAAGCGACTTCCTCGGCGACCCGTTCTCTTCCCATGTGAACCCGGTGTTCTGGCGTTTCCATGGCTGGATCGACGACCGCATCGAGGACTGGTACCGGGCCCACGAGCGCGCCCACCCGGGGGAAGTGCAGCGGCGTGAGGTCAATGGCGTGTCGTGGTTTGCGCCGGGGCGTTGGGTGCAGGTTGGTGACCCTTGGCTCGGGCCGATGACCCATGGCTGTGGGGGGATTTCCGATGCCGGGGGCGGGGCGGGGGAGATGGAGGTTGAGGCGATGAAGCTGGCGTTGCGCATTGCCTTCAGTGGCGAGCGGGATGTGGACGAGTTGCTGCGGCGGACGCCGCGCAGGCCTTGGTATGCGCGGCATATGAAGTTGCCGTAGGGGGCGTGATGTGGCCTTTGCGGGAAGGGACGTAGTGGCTTACGGGTGTTCGCCACAACATTTTCAGCGCCTGTGAAACCGAGCGCCGCCCGCGCGGCGCATCGCGAGCTGCGCTCGCTCCTACGTTTGTTTCGGGCCAGTAACGCCTGTGACAGGTGCGCGCGACCGCCTAGTTGCTACGACGCGTTATCGAGCCATGCGCCAAAGCGTACGCGCGCAAATCTCGCAGGAATAATTGGCCCGAAACAAACGTAGGAGCGAGCGCAGCTCGCGATGCGCCGCGCGGGCGGCGCTCGATCTCCCAGACGCTGCACCTCTATCGGCGAACACCTGTCAGCCTCCCCCAATCTAAAACAGCATCACCTCAACACCCCATCATTGAACGCCGCCATATGTGTTCTTTCAAACTGCAGCGGCGTAACGGTGATGTGGCCTGTCGCCAGCTCAGCCATTTCCGTGCCGGGCTGATCAAACTCCCGCGCATTGTTCAACCTGATCCAGTGGTAATCGAACCCGCGAGGATCAACTTCCTTACGCACCGACATGCTGTTCAACGGCCCAGCTCCTTGCCGCGTCACCTTCAGCGGCAGCGTGGCTTGCGGGGCGCAGTTGGGGAAGTTCACATTCAGGCAGGCATCGCTCGGCCAGTCCTGGCTGAGCAATGCCTGAAGCACCTTGGGCGCATGGGTCAGCGCGTTTTCCCAAGGCACGTTTGCTCGGTCACTGTAGGCCTGGCTCAGGGCAATCGAGCGGATCCCCAGCAGCATGCCAGTCATGGCCGCGCCGACCGTGCCGGAGAACACCGTTTCCATACCTAGGTTAGCGCCACGGTTGACCCCAGAGAGGATGAGGTCTGGCCGGGCATCCTTGAGCAGATGCTGGACAGCCATCACCACGCAATCACCGGGCGTACCGGTGACTGCGAAGCGTTTTTCACCGTGCTCGCTCACCCGCAGCGGCGCATGCAAGCTGAGCGAGTGCGAGGTGCCGCTCTGGTCTGCACGCGGGGCAACCACCCACACCTCATCAGCCAGTTGCGCGGCGACCTGCTCCAGGACTTTCAGCCCCGGAGCGTCGATGCCGTCGTCATTGGTGACCAGAATCCTTCGAAGTTTTTGCTGAGTCATGGCTGTCAGATATCCCTTGTGATGAATCTCCGACAGCTGAGACTAGACCGATTCCCTCGAATCGCTCTTACTTGCAGTTCCCTGCCTTGCGATAGCCGGCCGCCTGCGCCTCGGCCTCACTGCCAAACGCCACCTGGTTCTTCTGCGAAACCTGGCTGTACCCCGGGCAGCCGCTGGCCAGGTGATACACATGGCTATTGCGGTTACCGACCACCGCACCGCTTGCCGCCGTACTGGCCAGCGTCGGCTTGGCCGCCTCTTTCACTGCCGTGGTCGGCACCATAACCGCACCCTGCGGCGTATACCCCAGCGCCCACTTGCGCTCACCGGTCACGAACGGGTTGTTGTGCCCCATGATCGCGGCAATCCGCTGATCACGCTGCTTCTCCCAGGCGGTCACCGGGTGCTGCTTGTCCCAGGCGATCAGCACCTGTTGCTGCTGGCGCGACATGCTCAGCTTGTAGCGATCGAACATGTAGAACGTGGTGCGTGCCACCAGCCCCTTCACCTCGTCGCGTGGCTCGGCGGTTTTCTGCTGGAAGTCGATCTTGGTGGTGCACTGGCCGTACTGCGGGGCGACGCCAGAGACCATGCCGTAATTGAAGTTGCTGCGATCACCGTTCACTTCGCCCACGGACGGGTAGAGGTTGAACAGGTCGGCCTCCATGGCGCGGAAGGTCGGGTCGCTGTCCACGCACTGCTCGCGCCCGCCGTTCTGCCAGCACTGGCGCTGGTGGCCGAAGGTCCAGGCCGGGACGATGTGCTCCCACTCGGTACGCTCGGCGCGGGTCTGCAGCTTGCGGGTTTCATAACCACAGGACTTCAGGTCGACCCGGCCACCGGACTTGCCGACCCAGGTCCATTTGCAGCCACAGTACAGCTCGCCCATGGCGCTGTTGCCCTGGTCGAGGTAGATCTTCTGTTTGGCGACCACCTTGGCTTCGGTGAAGGTGGCCGGTGGGGTGGCGAAGGCAGCGGGGATGGCGGCGAAGGCGAGGGCGACGGCGCAAAGCAGTTTCTTCATGAAAATACGTCTTAGGCTTACAAAAAAACGCGATTATACGGCTTGAGCGATTTGAAAGAAGAGATGAAAGGCTTGCGCTTGAGCGCTGCGACGCTATCGTTTGCGGGTCAGGATTTGCCGAGCGAGTTGTCATGCAAATTGCCCCGTCGCCTCTCAACGAGGCAGCCCGCCTGTGTTTCCTTGAGAGCCTGAACATCCTCGATACCCCGGCCGAGGAAACCTTCGACCGCATCACCCGGTTGGCCAGTGTGCTGCTCGAAGTGCCCATGGCGCTGGTGTCGCTGGTCGACATGAACCGCCAGTGGTTCAAGTCGCGCCAGGGTGTGGACGTTGCCGAGACCACGCGCGATGTGGCGTTCTGTGCCCATGCCCTGCATGCCGAAGATATCCTGGTGATCCCGGATGCCTGCGCCGATCCGCGTTTCGAAGACAACCCACTGGTCACCGGCGGCCCGCGCATCCGCTTCTATGCCGGCGTGCCGCTGCGTTTTGCTGGCGAACTGACCGTGGGCACCCTGTGCGTACTGGACACCCGGCCTCGCCAGGTGTCGGAAGCCGAGTTGGCGCACCTGCGCGACCTGGCGCGGATCGTCGAGCGCGAGATGCTCCATCGCAGCCTGGCCATCGACTCGGGCAGTGCGGTGCAGCAGGCGGAGCAAGGCGCCTTGATATCCTCCGAGGCGCGTTTCCACCGGGTGTTCGACAACAGCCCGACGAGCAAGGCCCTGGTCGATCTTGACGGGCGCATCCTCGAGCCCAACCGGGAATTCTGCCAGTTGCTGGGCAGGGCCAGGGAGTGGCTGGTGCTGACCCGGTTGGGCGAGCTCATCGACCCACAGGACCTGGCCAAGCTGGACGAGCCTTGGCAACAGATCGTTGCCGGCGTGCAGGATTCGCTGGTCATCGAAGTACGGCTGGTCACCCCCGGCAATGGCGCGTTGTGGAGCGAGCTGAGCGTATCGGCGCTGCGCGACGCGCGCGGCGTTACCGAGCAGCTGGTCGTGTTCGTGCGTGACGTCAGCGAGCGCAAGCGTCGCCAGCAGCAACTGCAGCGCTACCAGGCAACCCTGGAGCAGCAGGTAGCGCAGCGCACCGAGGAACTGGCACGCAGCCAGGAAACCCTGCAGGCCATCGCTGACAATATCCCGGTGCTGATCGCGCAGATCGGCACCAACCTCGAATACCGCTTCAACAATGCCGTGTACCGGCAGATCTTCGGCGTCGAGCCTATCCAGCTCAAAGGCCGCAAGGTGCAGGATGTGCTGCCGGCGGACGTGTACCAGCAGCTGCTGCCGTGCTTCCACAAGGCGTTGGCCGGCGAGCGGGTGGAGGCTGACAACGTGCGTTATAGCCCCGACGATTCGCGGATCTGGCACGCGTCCTATGTACCGGATATCCGCAACGGCAAGGTGGAGGGCTTTTTCGTCATGTCGCTGGACGTGACCGAACGCAAGCGCAAGGAAAAGACCCTGCTTGACCAGGCCACGCTCGACCCGCTGACCGGGCTGCCCAACCGCGCGGCGTTGCATGAAGAGCTGGATTTCGCCCTGCAGCAGCGGGCTGCGTTTGCCTTGTTCTTCATCGACCTGGATGGTTTCAAGCAAGTCAACGACCAGCATGGCCACGAGGCGGGTGATGCCGTGTTGCAGGCTGCTGCGGGGCGCATGCTGGCGATCATGCGCGCGGACGACACAGTGGCCAGGCTGGCCGGTGACGAGTTCGTGGTCATCGCCCAGGCCGTGGCCAATCAAGCATCAGCCCGGGATATCGCGCGCAAGCTGTGCGATGTGCTGTCGGCGCCGGTTGCGGTGGAAGGGGCCGAAGTGGCCGTTGGCGCCAGTATCGGGGTTTATCTGAACTTGTCCGGGCATGATCCGCAGAGTGCCGAGGAGGCTTTGGCGTTGGCGGACAAGGCGATGTATGAGGCCAAGCGAGGGGGGCGGAACAGGTTTAGTCTGGTGGGAGATTGAGGGGGATCCCCTGAAGATCTCATGGGGGGCATGCAAGTGTCCGCTACAACAGATGCAGCGCTCGATCTCATAGGCGCTGAATGTGTTGTGGCGAACACTCGTC
>NZ_JBKGGW010000037.1:0-61785 GCF_052041945.1 Pseudomonas sp. SMN11
TACCAGGGCAGCGCAGTACTGCATGCAGGGTGCTTGATATTTTAAACACCCTAAGCCTATGTTGTTGTCAGCCTATAACAACAAGGACAAGCGTCATGACCACCGCCGCCCACCGCTCGCCTGCCGAGCTCCTCCAGGGCATCGACCAGATCGAATGCGTCACCCCCGACCTCAACGGCGTTCCCCGCGGCAAGGTGATGACCGCCGAGGGCTTCCTCGAAGGCCGCCGGCTGCAGATGGCCCGGGGCGTGCTGCTGCAATGCATCATGGGCGGCTACCCGCCTGCGCGTTTCTACGGCAGTGACGACGGCGACCTGGCGCTGGTGGCGGAGCCTGCGCAGATCCACCGGCTGCCGTGGAGCGAGGAGGGCCTGGCGCTGGCCATCTGTGATGCCAACGAACTTGATGGCCGGCCTTCCGGGCTGTCCACGCGCGGGCAGCTCAAGGCGGTGATCGCCCGCTACGCCGCCCTTGGCCTGGCGCCAGTGGTGGCGACCGAGCTGGAGTTCTTCGTCTTCGCCCCCAACACCGACCCGCAGCAACCCTTCCTGCCACCGGTTGGCAAGGATGGCCGCCGCGAACTTGGCCACTCGGCGTTCAGTGTCAGTTCCAACAACGGCCTGCGCCCGTTCTTCCAGGAGGTCTACCAGTGCATGGCGGCCCTGGGCCTGCCACGTGACACCTTCATGCACGAAATGGGCGTGAGCCAGTTCGAGATCAATCTGTTGCACGGCGACCCGCTGCTGCTGGCCGACCAGACCTTCCTGTTCAAGCACCTGCTCAAGGAAGTGGCACTCAAGCATGGCCTGAGCGTGGTGTGCATGGCCAAGCCGTTGGCGCACACCCCGGGCAGTTCCATGCACATTCACCAGAGCGTGGTGGAGATCGCCAGCGGGCGCAACGTTTTCAGCGACGAGCAGGGTCAGCCGACCGATGCGTTCTACCACTTCATTGGCGGCCAGCAGGCGTGCATGGCCGATTTCACCGCGCTGTTCGCGCCCAACGTCAATTCCTACCAGCGGCTGTGCCATCCCTACGCCTCGCCGAACAATGCCTGCTGGTCCGAGGACAACCGCGCTGCCGGCCTGCGCATTCCGGCCAGCGCCCCGGTGGCGCGGCGGGTCGAGAACCGCCTGCCGGGTGCCGACGCCAACCCCTACCTGGCCATCGCTGCCAGCCTGGCCGCCGGCCTGCACGGCATCGAGCAGCGCCTGCAGCCAACCGCTGCAATCCAGGGCGAGTTCGAGGTGCCGGCACACCTGAGCCTGCCGTGCACTCTGCATGCGGCCCTCGAACGCCTCAAGCGCAGCACCCTGGCACGGGAACTGTTCGGCAGCGAGTTCATTGACGGCTACCTGGCCAGCAAGACCTTGGAACTGACGGATTTCTTCAACGAGATCACCCCGTGGGAACGGCGCGTACTCGCCGCACAGGCCTGATCGCGACACAACCGGTACTGGACGCGCCCCTGTCCGGCTATTTGTCTGGCAGGGGACTGCGCCGCGACCATTTTGCTTTTATGCTTGCCAGCAAGCCAACGCCACCTGACCAGGGAGTTCGACGGGACGTATGCGGAACATCTGGAAGCCCTTTCAGTCGTTGTATTTCGCCGCCTTGATGATGTTGATCGGCTCGGGCCTGCTCAGTACCTACCTGGCGCTGCGCCTGGCGGCCGATCATGTCGACAGTCTGTGGGTCGGTGCGCTGATGGCGGCCAACTACTTCGGCCTGGCGCTGGGCGGCAAGATCGGCCACCGGTTGATCGGCCGGGTCGGGCACATTCGCGCCTATGCGACCTGCGCCGGTATCGTCTGTGCGGCGGTGCTCGGGCATGGCATGACCAGCTGGTTGCCGGTGTGGGTCGGGCTGCGGATGATCGTCGGCCTCGGCATGATGTGCCAGTACATGGTCATCGAGAGCTGGCTCAACGAGCAGGCCGAAGCCAAGTACCGTGGTGCGGTGTTCAGTGGCTACATGATCGCCTCTTATCTTGGCCTGGTGCTCGGCCAGCTGATTCTGGTGGTGCACCCGCAGCTGGGCCCGGAACTGCTGATGCTGGTGGCCATGTGCTTTGCCCTGTGCCTGGTGCCGGTGGCGATGACCCGGCGCATCCACCCGGCGCCCCTGCGCCCGGCACCGATGGAGCCGAAATTCTTCATCAAGCGGGTGCCGCAGTCGCTCAGCACGGTGCTGGGTTCAGGCTTGATCGTGGGTTCGTTCTACGGTTTGGCGCCGCTGTACGCCTCCAGCCAGGGCATGACGACCGAGCAGATCGGTCTGTTCATGGGCTGCTGCATTTTTGCCGGGCTGCTGGTGCAGTGGCCGCTGGGCTGGTTGTCCGACCGCTACGACCGGGCGGTGCTGATCCGCAGCGTTGCGGTGGGCCTGGCGCTGGCGTCGGCGCCGCTGGCCATCCTGCCCAGCGTGCCGCTGGAGGCGCTGTTTGGCATCGGCTTCGTGATTTCGCTGCTGCAGTTCTGCCTGTATCCGCTGGCGGTGGCGTTTTCCAATGACCACGTCGAGAGCGAGCGGCGGGTGTCGTTGACCGCCATGCTGCTGGTCACCTATGGCGTGGGCGCCTGTATCGGGCCACTGGCGGCGGGGGTGCTGATGAAGGTGTTGGGGGCGCAGATGCTGTATGCGTTCTTCGCGTTCTTTGCCCTGGTGCTGGTGTGGCGCATCCGGCCGAAGGCGGTTACCGGGCTGCACCAGGTGCAGGATGCGCCGCTGGGCCACGTGGCCATGCCGGCGGCCGGTTCGCCACTGTCGGCGGCGCTCGACCCGCGGGTGGATGAGCAGACCGTGCAGGAAGTGATGCAGACACCGGTGGCGGCTGAAGATACCGAGGATGATCAGAAGGCCGAGCCGGTTGCCGAGGCTCAGCAGGATGAGGTCAGCAAGTCAGTCTGAACCTGTGCCGGCCTGTTCGCGGGTGAACCCGCGGAGGCCGGCACAGGAGAAACGAAAACGCCACCCGATGGGTGGCATTTTTGTATTGGCAGGCGACTCAGTAGTCGTCCTTGTCGAACCGCCGCGCTTCACGCTGCAGCTGGTACACAAAGCTTTCGATCTTGCGCTGCGCCTGGCCATTGAGGTTATGGAAGCGCACACCAGCGAAGGTGGTGTTGATCCGCTCTTCATAATGCAGGTGGCGCAGCTCGACCATGGTGTCCACCAGGCCCAGCGGGTTGCTGGCCTTGAAACGCTCGTACACCTGGCCCAGTTGCAGGCGGTTTTCGACATTACCTTCGAAGCGCAGCTTGCAGCCGGTGGCAGAGATGTCCAGCAACTTGCCGCGCAAGGCACCATTACCCTTGAGGAAGCTGCCGTCGAGGATGATGTCGACCAGTTGCGACAGCTTCAGCGCGGCGCGGAAGGCGTTGCGACGCTGGTGGTAGGTCATCTCTTCCGGCATTGCGCCACGGTAGCAGCGGTGGCCGTCGACTTCGCTGATCTTCAGTTCCTGATTGCATTCCCATGCGATGCGCACGCCGTCATGGAAGCCTTCGACGCGGAACGGTTCGCCGTTCTCGATGAATTTTTCGCCGTCGCGCGGGATCATCTCGTCCAGCGCCAGGGTATTGCTGTCACGGTCCACGTGTACCACGTAGCTCTGGAACCGCTGGCTGCGCTCATGGAAGGTGATGATCAGCGGATCATGGCTGTCTTGTAGCTGGCGCAGGTTGGCCGCGATCTCCAAGGGCGTGTTCAGCACCTTCGGCGGTTGCGGGGCATCGGCTTCATTGAACACGGGTTTTCAATCTCCAGGCAAAAACGACACACGCAAGTAACGGCATTTTGCCAGTATGTTCCGTGCCTTGATAGAAGTAATCACACTTGGCTGAGCGCCCGGGGCTTGGCAAGTGGTGAAGTGGCGCCACGGCTGTCGTAGAGCGACGGTGCTTCGCCACCCTGAAGGATTCTGATCTGGTTGGCCGTGACGTGTTGCTGCACCTGGATGATCCGGCCATTGGTCTCGTTGACCTTCTGGCAGGCATCCATCAACTGGGTCAGCACATCGAGCTGCTGCAGGATCAGCTCGCCGTTGTCCGACTGAGCCGCCAATGCCTGCACCCCGGCGCGATTGGCGCTCAGGCCGAGGCTGGTGAGCAGGTTGTTGCGGCGCATGCCTTGCTGCTCGAGCAGGACGATCAGCGACTGCTTGCGGGCCAGGATGCCCTCCAGCGGCGCCATGTCGCGGCCGTGCAGGGCCACCGACTCCTGCTGGAGCAGGTCGAGCAGTTCCTGGGTCGGGGCGATGTCGTCTTCGATCAGTTGCAGCAAAGTGATGTCGTGCATGGCTAACTCTTGGCTTTACATAGCGTCCGTGAAGTCAGCGCGACGAACGGTCAGCGCTGGGCTTCGAAATCGAGCAGTTTGCTGGCGACCCGGCCGGCATCGACCTGGTAGCTGCCGTCTGCGATCGCCTGTTTCAACTGCGCCACGCGGGCACTGTTGACGACGGGCTGGTCGCGCAGCTTGTCGCTGACCTTTTGCAACTGCTGGGCCTCTTGGCTGAGGTGTACCGCTTCTCCGCTGGCGCTGGCGCTTTTCGGCGCTTCTTGGGTTTCGCCGCTTTTCTCGGCGTTGCCGGACGTGGCGTTGCCACGAACGCCGCCCGTGACGGACGGAGAGTTATTCAAACGACTGAAGTCGATGACCATGATCAGAAACCTCTGGGTATTTGGACGCTTGCCTTGTTTTCGGCCAACCCGAAAGAAACTTTAGGCACAAATGCTTAGCCGCCTGTCAGCAAGCTCGCGAACCCGTTTCTGGCACAGTTTAGGAAAAGCAGTTACACACCGCCAGCGCAATCTACATGGCGACCTCAACCTGGCCGGGGCCGGTGACCCGAGCCTTGACCACCCGCTGCGAATTGAGGTTGCGCACGCGGATCTGCTCGCCCTGGCCGCCCTTGGCCAAGGCTTCGCCCGGCATGCGCACGCTCAAGGGGCCGCTGCGTGCGGTAATCACTACGTGGTCGCCCTTGCGCACCACCTCGGCTTGCTCCAGATGCTGCGCCGTGAGCACCTGGTCGAGCACCGTCGAGCGCACCATCTTCATGCCTACCGCCTGGTCGAGGTCGGTGAGAAAACCCTGGGTCAGCGTACCGACGTCGCGCTCGCGCAGGGCCACGTCATTTTCGCCAACGACGTTGTCGCGCTTGAGCGGGCGGGTCACCACCACCACGTCGCGGAACAGCTTCACCGTCGCCGGCACGAAGAGGGTCCACGGCGCGCTACCGTCACAGCGTACCCGTACGGTCACCCGGCCCAGCGGCTGCGCCGGGCTCTCCAGCGAGGCGTCCAGTTGCTGGCTGCACAGCGGCATGCGCAGGCGCGGGTCGAGCGGGTTGACCTGGATTTCGTAGCGCCCGGGAGTCTGGGTGGTGGCCAGGTAGTCCTCGACACTGAATTCAAGAAACCCTTGGGTGACACCGATAAGCTGTTCAGGCAAGGTAACCGCGTCCGCCAGCGTGCGAACGCCGGGTGCCAGCAGGCATAGCACGGCGAGCGTGCCGCTCAGCAGGTGTGTCAGTCGTCGGAAATTTGTCGTTTTCGTGTACATGGCGCTCAAAAAAGCAAAGCCCGTGCCGACTTGGTGACCACGTAGCACCAAAAAGGCAGAACGCATAAGGAGTCAGGCATGGCGGGGGTAATGGATTCAGTCAACCAGCGCACGCAGCTGGTTGGGCAGAATCGCCTGGAGTTGCTGCTGTTCCGTCTCAACGGGGCGCAGCTTTACGGCATAAACGTGTTCAAGGTTCGCGAAGTGCTGCAGTGCCCGGAGCTGACCGTGCTGCCCAAGTCGCACCCGGTGGTGCGCGGCGTGGCCAACATTCGCGGGGCAACCATCCCGATCCTCGACCTGTCGATGGCGACCGGCCTGCCGGGGTTGCAGGAAGACACGCGCAACAGCTTCGTGATCATCACCGAGTACAACACCAAGACCCAGGGCTTTCTGGTGCACTCGGTCGAGCGCATCGTCAACATGAACTGGGAAGAGATCCATCCGCCACCCAAGGGCACGGGGCGCGACCACTACCTGACCGCCGTCACCCGGGTCGACAACCGCATGGTCGAGATCATCGACGTGGAGAAGGTGCTGGCCGAGGTGGCGCCGTCGTCCGAGTCGGTGTCTGCCGGCGTGGTCGATGCCGAGGTGCAGGACAAGGCCACGCTGCTGCGGGTGCTGACCGTCGACGATTCGTCGGTGGCGCGCAAGCAGGTCAGCCGCTGCCTGCAGACGGTGGGTGTGGAGGTGGTGGCGCTCAACGATGGCCGTCAGGCTCTGGACTACTTGCGCAAGCTGGTCGACGAGGGCAAGAAGCCGGAAGAAGAGTTACTGATGATGATCTCCGACATTGAAATGCCGGAAATGGACGGCTATACGCTTACCGCAGAGATCCGCAGCGACCCGCGTATGCAAAAATTGCACATCTGCCTGCATACTTCGTTGTCCGGAGTGTTCAACCAGGCGATGGTCAAGAAGGTCGGGGCTGATGATTTCCTGGCCAAGTTCAAGCCGGACGACCTGGCCCAGCGCGTGGTCGACCGGATCAAGGCAGCGCATTGAAGCAGCCGGGGGCATGCTCCCGGCACCAGTGATTGAAAAGAGGCGGCAGTAGTGTCTACGGGTAATTTGGAGTTCGAACAGTTCAGGGTATTCCTGGAAAAAGCCTGTGGCATCCTGCTGGGCGAGAATAAGCAGTACCTGGTTTCCAGCCGTCTCAACAAGCTGATGGAACAGCAGGGCATCAAGAGCCTGGGCGAGCTGGTACAGCGTATCCAGACCCAGCCGCGGGGCGGTTTGCGCGAGCAGGTGGTGGATGCGATGACCACCAACGAGACCCTGTGGTTTCGCGATACCTACCCGTTCGAAGTGCTGAAGAACAAGGTCATTCCCGAGTTCATCAGGAACAACCCCGGGCAGCGCCTGCGCATGTGGTCAGCGGCCTGCTCGTCGGGCCAGGAGCCGTACTCGATCTCGATGGCCATCGACGAATTCGAACGCAGCAACCTGGGCCAGCTGAAGATGGGCGCGCAGATCGTTGCCACCGACCTGTCCGGCTCTATGCTGAACAACTGCAAGACCGGTGAATACGACAGCCTGGCGATTGCCCGCGGCCTGTCCCAGGAGCGCCTGCAGCGTTACTTCGACACCAAGGCGCCGGGGCGCTGGGCGGTCAAGCCGGCCATCCGCAGCCGTGTCGAGTTCCGGTCGTTCAACCTGCTCGACAGCTATGCGAGCCTGGGCAAGTTCGACATCGTGTTCTGCCGCAATGTGCTGATCTACTTCTCGGCACAGGTGAAGAAGGACATCCTGTTGCGCATCCACAGCACCCTGAAGCCTGGGGGCTACCTGTTCCTCGGTGCCTCGGAGGCGCTGAACGGGTTGCCGGACCACTACCAGATGGTTCAGTGCAGCCCGGGGATCATCTACCAGGCCAAGTAAGAACGGAGTGCCTGGTGCATGCCGGTGGTTCTGTAGCTCCCGTCAAATCGAGCCGCCCGAGCGGGCGGCTCTTGATCTGCTGAACAACATTCTCAAGTCGGTACTTCCGAGAAAAAATAGGGTTCTAGATCAGTGAGTTGAGCAAGGAAAATCAAATGCTCAACTGCACTGATTTTTTTCAAGAACTTGAGGGAGTCGGAGCCGCCCAGCATGAGTGCTGGGAAAAATCCATACATTTCGTCATGCTTAAGTTGGCCAAGTGTGCGTAGCGCAGGCTTGAATAGGTCGTTGAAGTCGTTCGACTCTACTCGTGTTGAAAGGATAAAGCCCTGAAGCTCAGCATCTAGTTCAGTTTTTGTGAAGCTGTTTTTGTGGAATACATACTGAGCGCTAACGCTTGATATTGTGAGCGATGCCCCGGATTTTTCCCCCCACAGGTACAGGTCGCCAAAGGCGCTTCTGGCGATGAGGTGATAAGTATCTTGCGTGTTGAGTGCTGTGTCTTCTATCCAGGACGATACGCCTGCCTCATATTCCTGTGGGTTGACTAACCAGAAAATGCCTTCCCCGTATCCTCCCCAGCCATGTTCAGCCCAATACTCCAAGAGCTTAGGGGGTAGCTTGTCTTTGTAGCGGTCGAGGCTTGACGGTGGCACTTCCCTGCGGTCGATGGCGGGGCCAAAAATTTCGATGAACCTGGCAAAAACTTTATCCATCATGGATGCCCTTTTAGCATTTGTGTAATTTTGTGTTCATGCGCGTTGTGCTTCTAAGTTCTGGCGGAACCGTCTCGGCAGCCTTTTTGAGGTTTGGTAGCTTCGTTTTCCATTGTGGTCCTATCGTGGAATTCACTTGGCGGTCGCCGAAATCAGAGATTATATCCTTGCCGCCTGCTATGAGGTCGGGGTTGTGCAGTGCAGCTAACACGGACATCCGGTTTTTGGCTTTTTCGATTGCGGCCAATTCAGCGTCTAAAGGGTCAAGTGTTTTCCGGAGCTCTTGTGCAATGCTGTTTCGGATGTCGTCCTCATAATGCACCCTGGCTTTTTGGGCAATGCCGGGATTCCGTTTGTTTGGGGACGTAACACTCTCCAAGAACTCCTCAACCGTCATCCAGTTGAGCCCATCCTCTTGACCGTTCAACTGTCGCTTGAATTCCCCTGTCTTATACTCCGGCAACTTGCCTGTTTTAAAGCATTCGACATGATGCAATGCCATGACGCCGGGGTGGCTTTTTGTCGACCCCTTGTCATTTTTATGTGCGTCCGGTACTGCCGGATCACGCCCGGCTACCGCTCCTGTGCGCCGTTCTGGCACCTGCGGATCCGGCCGTTTCTTCAAAGCCGCCTCGTGCTTGAGCATCCACTGCCCAATCCGCGCGCCTTTCTTGCTGGTGGCCATTTCCTGGGCAAGCACACCCGCATTGCCGCGCCCGCGGGTGAGGTAGGACACCATGGCGCCCAACAGCAGCATCACCACTTCCACATGCCCTGTGGCAATGAAATGCGCTGCCTGGTCGATGGCAAACGGGTTGTCCTGGCTGAACGCGTTCAGCCCTTCTTCACCGCGGGTGCCTTCCCAGGCGATGCCGATGCCGTCCAGGTAGTACTCGCCGATACGCGGCAGGCCATCGACGAAAAATTCGGCGAGAGAGGCGATGCCCAGTGCGCCGAGTATCCAGCCGCTGACCTTGAAGCCGATGGCAGTGCCTGCGACGCCACCGGGAATGGCTCCGGCACCTCCCGCGAACGCACCGATGCCGGCACCGAGCAGGCCGCCGGTGAGGGCGCTGCCGGCGACGATCATCGCCATCTGCTCGGCGACGCCGATCAGGTCGTCGAGGATGCTTTTGATGTCGAGGTCGGCGAAGCGCTGGCGCAGCAGGTCGCCGGCTACCCATTCCGCCTTGTGGAACGCGCGCCGCACGGTGTCCACGCGGCGCAGGTTGAGGGCCAGTGACGGCACCTGTTCGTTGAGGTAAGTACGGAAATGGGCGCCTCCCTGATAGCCCATTTCATCGGTGATGCGTGTTTCGATATCGCGCCAGGTGGGCACGATGTGCCAGAGCAACATGAGGCGTCTCCCTGCCAGTTTTGTGCAGGGGAAATCACATCATGGAGTGAGGGCGGGAAATTCCTGAGTCGGCTGTAGGAAAAGTCTATTTAATTTCCAATGGGGCAAGGGTTATTGAGATTTGAGATTGCTGGGTAGGGTTGGTGGGGTTGTCGTTTCAAGATCGAACGCCGCGCGGACGGCGCTCGATCTTGAAGCGATACATGCACTGCCAAGCACCTGCCCACCCTCTGACGTCAATTTTTTGTTTTGCCGCTTTTGCCACTCGGAAATTGCCGCTTTCGCTTCGCCAGGCGGAAGCACTTTGCCGCTTTTCTGGCATCGCGCCATCAGCCGCCCGCGCTACAACCCAGCATTTCCGGGCTTTCGGGAATGTGGCACAGCCCTTGCTATACCTTGCTCAACGAAATTCCGGCCAACCTTCGAAGGTTTTCCCGACATGAGCATCAGTTTCGACAAGGCGCTTGGCATTCACGAAAAGGCACTGGGCTTCCGCGCTCAGCGCGCCGAAGTGCTGGCCAACAATATCGCCAACGCCGACACGCCCAACTACAAGGCGCGTGACATGGACTTCTCTTCGGTGCTCGCCGCCGAGAGCCAGAAGCAGCAAAGCGGCCGCTTCGCCATGGACCGCACCAACAGCCGCCACATCGAGGCCGAAGGCCTGGCAATGGCTGACGACTCGCTGCAATACCGCGTGCCGACCCAGCCGTCGATCGACCAGAACACCGTGGACGCCCAGATCGAGCAATCGAACTACACGGAAAACGCCATCGGCTTCCAGGCCAGCTTCACCTTGCTCAACAGTAAATTCAAAGGGCTGGTTTCGGCCCTGCGCGGAGAGTAATTCATGTCCCTTTCCAGTGTTTTCAACATTGCCGGCAGCGGCATGAGCGCGCAGAACACCCGCCTCAACACCGTTGCCTCGAACATCGCCAACGCCGAAACCGTGTCGTCGAGCATCGACCAGACCTACCGTGCGCGCCACCCGGTGTTCGCCACCACTTTCCAGAACGCGCAAAGCGGCGTCAGCCAGTCGTTGTTCGAGGACCAGGGCGAGGCGGGGCAGGGCGTGCAGGTCAAGGGCATCGTCGAAGACCAGAGCAATCTGGAGGCGCGCTACGAGCCGAATCACCCGGCGGCGAACAAGGACGGCTACGTCTACTACCCGAACGTCAACGTGGTCGAGGAGATGGCTGACATGATCTCCGCCAGCCGTGCGTTCCAGACCAACGCCGAGCTGATGAACACCGCCAAGAACATGATGCAGAAAGTGCTGACCCTGGGTCAGTGATAAGGAAGCCGGACCATGGCCATCGATACCTCCTCTACCGGTGTCAACCTCAACGACGTCATCGCGGCGTCCGGTGTCAGCACTGGCACCACCAAGAAGACCACCACTGATACCGCGTCCCAGACCGGCAACAGCTCTCTGGGCAAGGATGCGTTCCTGCAGCTGCTGGTTACCCAGATGCAGCACCAGAACCCGCTCGACCCGCAGGACAACGGCGAGTTCGTGGCCCAGTTGGCGCAGTTCAGCAGCCTTGAGGGCATCACCTCGCTGAACGAGTCGGTCACCAACATCACCAGTGCCATGGCCTCGTCCCAGGCGCTGCAGGCGTCGTCGCTGGTCGGCCGCTCGGTGATCGTGCAGAACGACAAGGCCGTGGTCGATACCGCCGACAGTTTCAATGGCCAGTTCGTCGTGCCGCAGGCCATCGACGGGGCGAAGATCACCGTCAAGGACAAGGACGGCAACACCGTCAAGACCATCGAGGTGGGCGAACAGAAAGCCGGCTACGCCGACTTCATCTGGGATGGCACCAACTCGAGCGGCGCGAAGGTCGACCCGGGAACCTACACCTTCACTGCCAGCACCACCGTGGATGGCAAATCGGTGCAGATGAACACCCTGCTGCCGGCCAAGGTCACCAGCGTAAGCTTCAACACCACGGGCGAAATGGTGCTCAACCTCGCCGGGGTCGGCAAGGTTTCCCTGTCCGACGTACAAACCATCGGTATCTAAGGCCAGAACGGCACAAGGAGCAACAGCATGTCTTTCAATATCGGCCTTAGCGGTCTGTACGCAGCCAACAAGCAGCTGGACGTTACCGGCAACAACATTGCCAACGTCAACACCACCGGTTTCAAGTCGTCGCGTGCCGAGTTCGCCGACGTCTACGCCGGCGCCAATCGCCTGGGCGTGGGCAAGAACCAGGTCGGCAACGGTGTGCGACTGGCCGCGGTTTCCCAGCAATTCACCCAGGGTGACGTGAACAACACCGGCAACGTGCTGGACATGGGTATCCAGGGCCAGGGCTACTTCGTGCTGTCCGACAACGGCTCGATGGTCTACACCCGTGCCGGTGCCTTCCAGACCAGCAAGGACAACTATGTCGTCACTTCCGATGGCCTGCGCCTGCAGGGCTATGCTGCCGACAGCAGCGGCAACATCAAGAAAGGTGTGCTGACCGACCTGCAGATCGACACCTCGGCGCTGCAGCCAAAGGCCACCACCCTGATCGACCAGGGCATCAACCTGAATTCCTCGGCCAAGTCTATCCCGCTGCCGTCGACGCCGCCGGTTGCCGGTGACATCGTGTTCGACCCGACTGATGACACTACGTACACCAAGTCGTTCCCGACCAAGGTCTACGACAGTCAGGGTAACGAGCACACCATGGAACAGTTCTACCGCAAGACCGACACCAACCAGTGGACGATGTACACCCTGGTAGATGGTCGCAACCCGATGGACCCGACGTCCACTGCGCCGCTGGAAGCGACCATGACCTTCAATACCGACGGTAGCGTGGCGTCCATGGCCACTGACCCGGCCAGCATTCCGCCGGGTGCTCCGGCCAACGCCGAATGGGCGGTGACCAACAATACCTTCACCCTCAAGGGCTGGGTCCCGGCCGCCAAGGATGCTGCAGGTAACTGGGCCTCCAACGGTTCGGCGGAGAACGCCGACGGCATGAAGCTGTCGATGAACAGCACCACCTCGTACAACACTGAGACCGCGCGCATGTCGCAGTCCCAGGACGGTTATGCCACCGGCATCCTGTCAAGCCTTAGCATCGACTCCACCGGCGTGATGTTCGCCAGCTTCAGCAACCAGCAGTCGCGTGCCATCGGCCAGGTAGCCCTGGCCAGCTTCGCCAACGACCAAGGCCTGCAGCAGATCGGTGGCACCCGCTGGACCGAGACTTATTCCTCGGGCATTCCGGGTATTGATACGCCGAAGACCGGCACCCTGGGCAGTGTCGAGTCCAACGCGCTGGAAGGCTCGAACGTCAACCTGACGCAAGAGCTGGTCGAGCTGATCAAGGCGCAGAGCAACTACCAGGCGAACGCCAAGACCATCTCCACTGAAAGCACCATCATGCAGACCATCATTCAGATGACCTGATGGTCGCTGGCTGAGCATGCGTGGACTGACCCCTTTCCTGTAAAGGGGTCAGTCGTATTTGCAGGAGGGATCATGAAAAGGCTGGTTGTCACGTTGATCGCCGCTTTCTGCCTGTACCAGGCCCAGGCCGGCACCGCGCCCTGGTGGCGCTGGGAGAGCCAGGTGGATGGCCGGCTGGTGTGTTCGCAGTGGCCGCCGGGGGAGGGCTGGAAAAAATTCGCCGGTCCATTCACCAATGGCGGTTGCCGCGAGCCTTGATGAGGCCGGTAGAGGATTGCCGCCATCGGCAACCCGGCGCCGGATAACCGGCGGCATCCCAATCGCAAAACCCCGATAAAAGCCCGTATTCACGGGCTTTTTCATGAATTCGAGAAGTTGGTTCGGAACTTGCTTCAGAGCCTGCACAGCAACGGCGAACGGCAAACGATCGTCAGTGCAGCGGAGGATGACTGTGGACAAGATGCTTTACGTGGCCATGACCGGCGCCAGCCAGAACGCGCTGGCGCAAAAGGCCCACGCCAACAACCTGGCGAACGTTTCCACCAATGGCTTCCAGCGCGACCTGGAGCAGGCGCGCTCGATGCCGGTGTTCGGTGACAGCTTTCCGTCACGGGCGTTTGCCATGACCGAACGCCCGGCCACCGACTTCAGCGAAGGGCCGATGGTCGAGACTGGGCGCGAGCTGGACGTGGCCGTGAGCGGGCAGGGCTTCATCGCCGTGCAGGCGCCGGATGGCAGCGAAGCCTATGTGCGCACCGGCAGCCTGAACATCGACGCCCTCGGCGTGCTGCGTGCCGGCAACGGCATGCCGGTGATCGGCAACGGTGGCCCGATCGCCATTCCGCCAGAGCAGAAAGTCGAAGTCGGTGCCGACGGCACCATCAGCATCCGCTCGATGGGTGAAGACCCGCGGGTGATGGCCGAGGTCGACCGCATCAAGCTGGTCAACCCGGACATCAAGAGCATGACCAAGGGCCTGGACGGGCTGATTCACACCCAGAACGGCCAGCCGGCTGCCGCCGACGTCAATGTAAGGGTGGTGTCGGGCTTCCTCGAAGGCAGCAACGTCAACGCCGTGGAAGAAATGACTTCGGTGCTGGCGCTGTCCCGCCAGTTCGAGCTGCACGTGAAAATGATGAACGCGGCCAAGGAAGGCGATGAAGCCATGGCGCGTGTTTTGCAAATCGGCTAACCAACTTTGAACGGGTGCCGTAAAACAGGCGCACGAGGAGAATACTGATGCTTCCGGCTCTTTGGGTCGCTAAAACCGGCCTGTCCGCCCAGGACACCAACCTGACCGTCATTTCCAACAACCTGGCCAACGTCTCGACCACCGGCTTCAAGCGGGATCGCGCCGAGTTCGCCGACCTGCTGTACCAGATCAAGCGTCAGCCAGGTGCGCAGTCGACCCAGGACAGCGAGCTGCCATCGGGCCTGCAGGTCGGTACCGGTGTGCGCATTGTCGGCACCCAGAAGAACTTCCAGACCGGCAGCCTGCAGACCACCGAAAACCCGCTGGACATGGCGGTCAACGGCCGTGGCTTCTTCCAGGTGCTGCAGCCGGACGGCACCGTTTCGTACACCCGTGACGGTACATTCCACCTGAACTCCGATGGCCAGATCGTCACTGCCCAAGGCTTTGCCCTGGAGCCTGCGATCGTGGTGCCGAACGACGCCCAGACCTTCACCGTTGGCCAGGACGGCACCGTGTCGATCACCACCGCCGGCAACCCGGCTGCACAGGTGATCGGCAACCTGCAGACCGCCGACTTCATCAACCCGGCTGGCTTGCAGGCGATCGGTGACAACCTGTTCCTGGAAACCGCAGCCAGCGGCGCGCCGCAAGTCGGTACCCCGGGTCTGAACGGCTTCGGCACCACCCTGCAGCAGACCCTGGAAAACTCCAACGTCAGCACCGTGGAAGAGTTGGTGAACATGATCACCACCCAGCGTGCCTACGAGATGAACTCCAAGGTCATTTCCACCGCCGACCAGATGCTGTCGTTCGTGACTCAACAGCTCTAAAGCCCTGGTACAGGTTCTACTCCCGTTACACCGTGAGGTAAGTTTCATGAAACGTCTGTTGTCTGTGTTCGCCCTGGGGGGGGCGGTTGTGTTGGCAGGTTGCGTCGCGCCGACGCCGAAGCCGAACGACCCGTATTACGCGCCGGTTCTGCCGCGCACCCCGCTGCCGGCGGCAGCCAACAACGGTTCGATTTACCAGGCCGGTTTCGAGCAGGGCCTGTACACCGACCGCAAAGCGTTCCGCGTGGGTGACATCATCACCATCACCCTCAACGAACGCACGTCGGCGAGCAAGAACGCCGGTTCCCAGATCCAGAAGAACAGCAAGGCCGACATTGGTCTGACCTCGCTGTTCGGCTCCACCCCCAACACCAACAACCCGTTCGGCGGCGGCGACCTTTCGCTCGAGGCCGGCTACAGCGGTGACCGCACCACCAAGGGCGACAGCAAGGCCACCCAGGGCAACACCCTGACCGGCTCTATCACTGTCACCGTGGCCGAAGTGCTGCCCAACGGGATCATCGCCGTGCGCGGCGAGAAGTGGATGACCCTGAACACCGGTGAAGAGCTGGTGCGTATCGCCGGCCTGATCCGTGCCGACGACATCGCCACCGATAACACCGTGCCGTCCACCCGCGTGGCCGATGCTCGCATCACCTATTCGGGCACCGGCTCGTTCGCCGATGCCAGCCAGCCGGGTTGGCTGGACCGCTTCTTCATGAGCCCGCTTTGGCCCTTCTGAGTACGGATGAACATGTTCAAGCTTAGGCAGCTGATAGCCGCGACCCTGCTCCTGTCCTGCGCGTTCGGTGCCCACGCCGAGCGTCTCAAGGACATTGCCAGCATCTCCGGCGTGCGTTCCAACCAGTTGATCGGCTATGGCCTGGTGGTGGGGCTCAATGGTACGGGTGACCAGACCACCCAGACCCCGTTCACCCTGCAGACCTTCAACAACATGCTGTCGCAGTTCGGCATCAAGGTGCCGCCAGGCTCCGGCAACGTGCAGCTGAAGAACGTCGCCGCAGTGTCGGTGCATGCCGACCTGCCGGCGTTCGCCAAGCCGGGCCAGGTGGTGGACATCACCGTGTCGTCGATCGGCAACTCCAAGAGCCTGCGTGGCGGCAGCCTTCTGATGACCCCGCTCAAGGGTATCGACGGCAACGTCTACGCCATCGCCCAGGGCAACCTGGTGGTCGGCGGCTTCGATGCCGAAGGCCGTGACGGTTCGAAGATCACCGTCAACGTTCCGTCGGCCGGCCGTATTCCTGGCGGCGCCTCGGTTGAGCGCGCCGTGCCGAGCGGCTTCAACCAGGGCAACAGCCTCACCCTGAACCTCAACCGCCCGGACTTCACCACCGCCAAGCGCATCGTCGACAAGGTCAATGAACTGCTCGGCCCAGGCGTGGCCCAGGCTGTGGACGGTGGTTCCGTGCGGGTCAGTGCACCGATGGATCCAAGCCAGCGCGTGGACTACCTGTCGATCCTCGAAAACCTCGAGATCGATCCGGGCCAGGCCGTGGCCAAGGTCATCATCAACTCGCGTACCGGTACCATCGTCATCGGCCAGAACGTCAAGGTCTCGCCGGCTGCGGTGACCCACGGCAGCCTGACAGTGACCATTACCGAAGACCCGATCGTCAGCCAGCCGGGGCCGTTCTCCAATGGCCAGACGGCGGTGGTTCCGCGTTCGCGGGTCAATGCCGAGCAGGAAGCCAAGCCGATGTTCAAGTTCGGCCCGGGCACCACGCTGGATGAGATCGTCCGCGCGGTGAACCAGGTCGGCGCGGCACCGGGCGACCTGATGGCCATCCTCGAAGCACTGAAACAGGCCGGCGCCTTGCAGGCCGACCTGATCGTGATCTGAGGACGCCGCGGATGAATTCGAAAAGCCTGGTCTCCAGTCACGCTGACAGCGGTGCCTACACCGACCTCAACCGCCTGAGCTCACTCAAGCACGGTGACCGCGACAGCGATGCCAACGTGCGCAAGGTGGCCCAGGAGTTCGAGTCGCTGTTCATCAGCGAGATGCTCAAGGCCTCGCGCAAGGCCAGCGACGTGCTGGCCGACGACAACCCGATGAACAGCGAGACGGTCAAGCAGTACCGCGACATGTACGACCAGCAGCTGGCCGTGAGCATGTCCCGCGAGGGTGGCGGTATCGGCCTGCAGGACGTGCTGGTGCGCCAGCTGTCGAAGAACAAGAGCACCCCGGTCAACACCAGCCCGTTCCCGCGTGTCGATGGCAGCGCGCCGACGCTGTGGGGCAACAAGGTGGCCGACCCGGTGCAGGCGACGAAAACCACGGCCATGCGCAACGACGTCGCCGCGCTCAACTCGCGGCGCCTGGCGCTGCCGGGCAAGCTCACCGATCGCCTGCTGGCCGGCATCGTGCCTTCGGCCACCAGCCCGGCCGCAGCCACCAATACGGCCGCCGTGCCGGCCCGTGACGGGCAGCAGGTGGCCAAGGCCATCGCCATCCCGGACAACGGCCTGCGCATCACTGGCCGTGCCGTGGCGCAGCCGCCGCTGGCGCCGAAGAAGGCCTTTGCCGACAGCGACGAGTTCGTCGCCACCATGCTGCCGATGGCGGAACAGGCCGCCAAGCGGATTGGTGTCGATCCGCGTTACCTGGTGGCCCAGGCCGCCCTGGAAACCGGCTGGGGCAAGTCGGTCATGCGCAACAGTGACGGCAGCAGCAGCCACAACCTGTTCGGCATCAAGGCCAGCAGTAACTGGGAAGGCGATTCGGCGCGGGCGATCACCAGCGAATTCCGCGACGGCCAGTTCGTCAAGGAGACGGCGGCGTTCCGTTCCTACGATTCGTACCAGGACAGTTTCCACGACCTGGTAAGCCTGCTGCAGAGCAATTCGCGCTATCAAGATGCGGTGAAGTCGGCCGATAACCCAGAACAATTTGTGCGAGAGCTGCAAAAGGCCGGGTACGCCACGGACCCGAACTACGCCAGCAAGATCTCGCAGATCGCAAGACAGATGAAGTCGTACGAGAGCTACGCAATGCTCGGTACCACAACGAAACTTTAAGGGTATGGAACCATGGCGAGTCTGATCAATATTGGCATGTCGGGGCTTGGCGCCGCGCAGTCGGGGATGTACACCCTCGGTAACAACATCGCCAACGCCGATGTCGAGAGCTACTCGCGCCAGCAGAACGTGCAGAAGACCAAGGGCGCCCAGCAGGTCGGCCAGGTATTCATCGGCTCCGGTACCACCCTGGCTGACGTGCGCCGGGTGTACAACGCGTTCCTCGAGAACCAGCTGCGTACCACCACCTCGCTGAGCAGCGACGCCACCTCGTACCTGAATCAGATCACCCCGCTGGACACCGCCCTGTCGAGCAGCGACACCGGCATCACCGCCGCGTTGCAGAGCTTCTTCAGTGCCATGCAGGATGCTGCCGCCAAGCCGACCGAGGACGCCTCGCGCCAGCTGCTGCTGACCAGCGCCCAGTCCCTGGCCAAGCGTTTCAACACCCTGTCGGCGCAGTTCAACCAGCAGAACAGCGATATCAACGCCAACATGGCGTCGATCGCCGACAAGGTCAACGCCCTGACCAAGTCGATTGCCGACCTCAACGGCCAGATCTCCAAGATGACCGCCGTCAACGGCCAGCCCAACGACCTGCTCGACCAGCGCGATGGTGCGGTGCGCGAGTTGTCGTCGCTGATCGGTGCCGACGTGGTCGAGCAGAAGAACGGCAACTACGACATCTACCTGAAGAACGGCCAGGCCCTGGTGCTGGGCAACACCACCCAGACCATCGGCGTCGAGCCGAGCGCCACCGACCCGACCCGCATGAGCCTGATCCTCAATCGCGGTTCGACCAAGATGGACATCACCAACAGCACCACCGGTGGTGAGCTGGGCGGCCTGATCCGCTACCGCAAGGAAACCCTCGACCCGGCGCTCAACGAGCTTGGCCGCGTGGCCCTGGTGGTGGCCGATGCCATCAACAGCCAGCTGGCCCAGGGTATCGACAAGAACGGTGACTTCGGTGCCACCTTGTTCGGCGATATCAACAGCGCCGCGGCCATCGCCCAGCGCAGTGTCGCCAAGACTGGTAACAGTGCAGGTTCCGGCAACCTCGACGTGACCATCAAGGACACCGGCAAGCTGACCACCAGCGATTACCAGGTGACCTTCAACAGCGACAAGCAGTACACCGTGCGCAAGCTGCCTGATGGCACTGACATGGGTACCTACAGCCTCGACGACGACCCGGCGCCAGTGATCGACGGTTTCACTCTGTCGCTCAACGGTGGTGCCCTGAGCGCAGGCGACAGCTTCAAGATCACCCCGACGCGCAATGCCGCGGCGAACATCGATACCGTGCTGACCGACCCCAAGCGCCTGGCGCTGGCCGCACCGCTGACCGCCACCAGCGGTTCGGGCAACAAAGGCACGGGCGTGATCACTCAGCCGACGCTGACCTCCGAGATGGACATCTACGATGCCGCCCAGCGCTCGCAGCTGCAGACCGGCCTTAAGTACTCGACCCCGGTCAAGCTGGTGTTCGGTGACGACGGCAGCTCGCCGCAGGCGTACACGATGTTCGACGCCAAGGGCAACAACATCGGTAGCGGCACGATCATCCCGGGCCAGGAAAACAAGCTGCAACTGTCGGTGCCGATGGTCGATGGCAGCGGCAACTCGCTGGGCAGCAGCTTCACCTTCGAAATGAGCGTCTCCGGCGCGCCGAAGAATGGCGACAGCTACACCGTGGCGCTGACCGGCGCGGGCTCGGCAGACAACCGCAACAGCCAGTCGGTGATCGACCTGCAGACCAAGTCCACCGTGGAAGTGGGTGCCAATGGCAAGGGCATCAGCTTCACCGATGCCTATGCCAAGCTGGTGTCCAACGTCGGCGGCAAGGCCGGCCAGGCGCAGATGGACAGCGACGCTACCACCGCCCTGCACACCTCGGCGCTGGATGCGCGTAACGGTGTGTCGGGTGTCTCGATCGACGAAGAGACCGGCAACCTGATCAAGTTCCAGCAGTACTACACCGCGTCGTCGCAGATCATCAAGGCGGCCCAGGAAACCTTCGCCACCCTGATCAACAGTCTTTAAGGAGCCGTAGATCGTGAGCGTACGCATCTCTACTTCGCAGTTCTATAACACCAACAGCGCCAACTACCAGAGCAACTTTGCCAAGACCGTGCAGACTCAGCAGGAGGCCAGTGATGGTATCCGCGTGCGCTCGGCCAAGGACGACCCGGTAGGGGCGGCGCGGTTGCTGCAGCTGGAGCAGCAGCAGAACATGCTCAAGCAGTACAGCGGCAACATCACCAGCGTGCGCAACGCCCTGGGTACTGCTGAAAGCACGCTGAACTCGATTGGTACCATCCTGCAGCGGGTCAACGAACTGGCCGTGAGCTCGGGCAATGCCACGTTCACCGATGCCGATCGCAAGGCCAATGCCGATGAGCTGGCTTCTTTGGAGGATCAACTGTTTTCGTTGATGAACAGCAAGGATGAAAACGGCAAGTACATCTTCTCGGGCTCCAAGGGTGACACCCAACCCTATGTGCGCAATGCCGATGGTACGTACAGCTACCAGGGCGACCAGGGCAAGTTGAACCTGCAGGTCGGCGACATGCTCAGCCTGGCAGCCAATGAAACGGGTTTCGATGCTTTCGAGCAGGCGCTCAATACCAGCCGCAGCGAGACCAAACTGGTGTCCCCGGCCACCGACGACGGGCGCGTCAGCCTTTCCAACGGCCAGGTTTCCGGTAGCTCGACCTATAACAGCCGCTTCCGTAGTGGCGAGCCGTACACCATCGAGTTCACCAGCAGCACTGAATACAAGATCACCGATGCCACTGGCAATGATGTGACGCTGGAAGCGAGTCAGGGAGGCAAGTTCGATCCCAAGGGCGACAACACCAGCATCAGCTTCCGCGGCGTTGATCTACGCCTGGATGTTACCTTCAAGGATAGCGACAAGGGCAACGAAGACGCAGCCATCGCCGGGCACAGCTTCACGCTGAGTTCCAAGGCTGACCAGGTAACGGGTACCCGCAGCCCCGGCAACGCCTCTTCCGAGCAGGTCACCGGCGCCACCATCACCGACCAGGCTGCTTACAAGGCTGCTTTCCCGTCGGGTGGCGCCGTGCTGAAGTTCACCGGCACCAACACCTTCGAGCTGTATGCTGCACCGATCACCGACAGTAGCCGCCCGGTCGCCTCGGGTACCTTGGGCGGGCCGAACGGCACCACTGCTTCGGCAGCGGGTGTCAGCTTCGAGTTGTCCGGCGCGCCGGCTGCAGGTGACTCGTTCGGCGTCAAGGTCGATACCCACCAGACCCAGAACGTGCTGGACACCATCAGCAAATTGCGAACCGCCCTGGGAACGCCTGTCGATAACGACCCGGTTGCCCGGCAGAACTTCCTGGCCTCGCTGGATTCGGCCATTGGCAACGTTGCCAGTGCCAGCAACCAGGTATCGTCTTCGATCAGTGCCATCGGCGGGCGCGGCCAGGCACTGGATGTGCAGGCGGAAACCAACGAAGCGCTGAATACCGAAAATGCCAAGACCCAGAGCTCGATCCGCGAGAGCGACCCTGCCGAGGTGATGCTGCGGCTGCAGATGCAGACCAACATGCTGCAGGCTTCGCTGCAGGCCTACGCCAAGGTCGCCAGCCTGTCCTTGACCAACTACATCTGATTTCTTCTCCCGAGTCACCGGTCGCGCGCCATCCCTGGGTGGTGCGTGAGCCACCTCCCAGGTCCTCATCGTGAATCAAACGGCTCTCGTCAGCATCGCCATTCCGGCATTCAATCCTGATTTCCTGCGCAGCGCTCTGATGAGTGCGGTCAATCAGGACTATCCAAGCCTGGAAGTGCTGGTGTGCGATGACAGCCGTGGTACAGACGTCCAGCGCATCGTCGAGGACGTGATCCGCGAGACCGGCAAACCCGTGCGTTATCTGCGCAACCTGCAGACCCTGGGTTTTGCCGGCAACCTTCTGGCATGCCTGGAGCAGGCCCGCGGCGAGCTGGTCAAGTTCCTTTGCGATGATGACCTGCTGTTTGCCGATTGCGTCAGCCAGCAAGCGGCGGTGATGAACGAGCATGCCGATGTGAGCATGACCATTTGCCGGCATATGCTCTGCGATGCGAACGATGTGTTGCTCCCTTCGCGCATGATGAACATGATGATGTGCCCGGAAAATGCCGTGGCCAAAGGCAGCGACCTGCTTGAGGTGCTGGAGGTGGGGGCCCCCAACCTGTTCGGAGGACTGAGCCATGCGTTGATGCGCCGTGCATTGCTGGAGGAGTTCATGCCGGCCCTTGTGCACGAGGGACAAGGCTTCGTGGCTCGCCTCGACATGGCGCTGTACCTCTGCATGTTGCGCAGGGGGAACCTTGGGCATCTGGAGCGTTTTCTCAGCCTTGAACGCCTGCACCCGGGTCGTTTGAGTCATCAGCCCGGGATCACCCTTGCCTATGCTGCCGAAACGGGCTGGATCAAGGCGATGCTCGCGGCGCGTGGCAGCGAGGATGCGCCCGCCAAAGGTTGGGTGCGTTACGTGCCGTTGGGGCGATATGTGGATGACTCCAGCGCCCATTGGGACGAGTATGACCTCAACGGCATCAGTGCCCTGCAATTGGCGCGCACGCAACAGCAACTGGGTAGCGACTGCCTTTCGTTCGATGAGGTCTATGCCCAGTGGCTGGATAATCGTGCATTGTCGGATGCTCAGCTGAAAGCGTTGCCCAAGCGTTTCGCCCAATGGCCGAAGCAGCCTCGAATCATTGTTGTGATCTGGGGCGAAGACGGCGAGGAGCAGGCCTTGGGTGCTACGTTGGACAGCATCTCTGCGCAGTCCTATGCCCCATCTGCTAGCTTGGTGCTGGCGCCGACATCATTAGGTATCCCGCAGCTGTCGGGCATTGAGCATTTGCCTTTGCAAGGCAATGGTTTGGCCCAATTGCAGGCGCGTCTGGTTCAGAGTGACGAAGCGGGTTGGGTTTTTCTGCTTCGGGCTGGAGACCGTCTGGTGCCCCATGCATTGGCGATCATGGCCGAGCGCATGGCGTTGCGCGAGCGCCTGTGTCTGTATTTCGACGAGGGCGCGCATGATGGGGTGCAGCCCGGCACTCCGGTGTTCAAGCCTGATTTCAACCTCGACCTTATGCGCAGCCTGCCTTACGTCGGGCGCTTGCTGGCATTCGATTGCAGGGCTTTGCTCGATGCCGGTGGCTTTGACCCGGACTTCGACCTCCTGGCCCCGCACGATCTGTTCTGGCGCCTGGTCGAGCGCCATGGTTTGCAGGTTGTAGAACACATTGACGAACTTTTGGTGCACAGTCAGTGGGATTTCGGCCAATGGTTGAGCGACCCGCGTTGTATTGAGGAGGCGCCGCGGGTAGTGCAGGCTCATCTGCGGCGTCTTGGGGTCGATGCAGAGGTAGAGGGCGCCGATGGCCAGGCAGCCTGTCGGGTTGCGTACCGGCACGAGGGGCAAGCCGGGGTATCGATTTTGCTCACTGTCGGCGACGACCTGAGCGCGGCGCGGCGGTGTCTCGAGTCGCTTTTCGAACACACTGCCTATGGCAATTTTGAGGTCCTGCTGATCGCTGACGCGGCTACCCCGGCGGAACTGCGCCAGTGGCTCGAGGCCATGCAGGGGCTGGGCAGTGAACAGTTGCGTGTGATTGAAGTAGCAGCTGGCAGTCGTGTGTCGCAGTTGAACGAAGCGAGTGCTGCTGCACGGGGTGATTACCTGTTGATGCTCGATGCCCTGTGTGTGGCCTTCGAGCGAAGCTGGTTGGGCGAGCTCATGGCGCAGGCGCAACGGCCAGAGGTTGGCGTGGTGGGACCCAAGCTGTGCAACATGGCGGGTGCCGTGGTGGGGGCTGGCCTGGTGCTTGGGCTGCACGGCGAAGCAGGCAGCCCATTCATTGGTTTGCCCGCAGATGGCAATGGCTACATGTCCCGACTCAGGTCCGCGCAGAACTGGAGTGCTCTGGCGCTTGACTGCCTGGTGGTGCGCCGCGAGCTGTTTGTCAGCTTGGGCGGTTTCGATGTCGAGGGGTTGAAGCAGGAGCTGCAAGATGTCGACTTTTGCTTGCGCGCCGGTGAGCAAGGCTATCTGCTGGTGTGGACGCCTTCGGCCATTCTCGCCCGGCTTGGCAGTCGAGAGCCCAAGGCTCGGGACAGCGGACAAGCCGAGTTGGACAGGGATCTCTACTATAGTCGGTGGCTGGCCAAGATCGCTCGTGATCCCGCGTATAACCGCAATCTTACGCTGAAGACTGCCAGTTTCGCTCTCGAGCCTGGGCTGCGCCAAGGCTGGGACCCATTCCTCAGGCGCGCTTTGCCATCGCTGCTGGCACTGCCCATCAACTCCTCTGCAGTGGGTCACTATCGACTGTCGCAACCGTTCTCTGAGCTGGAAAAAGCCGGTTGGGTGCAAGGCCGCGTTAGTTATCGCGTGCCCGAACCTATCGAACTGGAGCGTGAAAAGCCCGATGTGGTGATTTTCCAGTACCGAAGCAAGATGGCGTCGGTCGAAGAAATGGAGCGTGTGGTGCGCTCTTCCGGCGCCAGGCACATCTACGAAATAGATGATTACATCATCGATGTGCCGAAACGCAACGATCACGCTCGCAATATGCCTGCCAACGTACGTCAAGCGGTCATGCGCGGCATCTCGATGTGCGACAGGGTGATCGCGACCACCGAACCGCTGGCTGATGCTTTGTCGAGCATGCACAGCGATATTCGCGTGGTGCCCAACATGCTGGCGGCACACCTGTGGAGCGGCCTGAACAGTGAGCGCCAGACGACTGCGCGGCCACGCGTCGGTTGGGCAGGGGGCACCAGTCACCGAGGTGATCTGGAGCTGTTGCAGGAAGTCATCAAGACCTTGGCCGATGAAGTCGACTGGGTATTTTTCGGCATGTGCCCGGATTCGCTGCGGCCTTACGTCAAGGAGTTCCACCAGGGCATACCGATGGCGCATTACCCGCAGAAACTGGCCAGCCTCAACCTGGACCTGGCGCTGGCCCCGCTCGAGCAGAATCTGTTCAACGACTGCAAGAGCAACCTGCGCTTGCTGGAGTACGGCGCTTGCGGATTCCCGGTGATCTGCTCGTCGACCAAGGCCTACGACGGCTATCTGCCCTGCACCCGGATCGCCAACAACCGCCCGCATGAATGGCTTGAAGCGATCCGCATGCACTTGGCCGACCCTGACGCCAGCTACCGCCAGGGCGACGCCCTGCGCGAGGTGGTCTTGCGTGATTACGTGCTCAACGAGCGCCATTTGCAACATTGGGCCAACGCCTGGCTGGCAGACTGAATGGCCGTAGCGAGGGCATGCCCTCTGGCGGCGAAACTGGAATTTGAGCATCGGACAACCTCATGACTGAACAAGCAACCGACAGCATCCTGTTGCCCCTCGACACCAGCATCGTGTTGCTGGGTAGCGAGGATCCTGCCTATCGTGAACGCGCCAGTGCGTATTACCGTGGCCTGGGTTGCCCGGTCAGCGTGCTCGATCCTGGCGTAGGGGAGCTGCAGCGGGCTGCGCTGGTGCAGGTGCTCGACGGCCTGCAAACGCCTTTCGTGGTCCTTGCGCACGACAGCGACTTCCTGATTGCTGATGCGTTGTGCAATGCCCAGCGTTGGCTACAGGAGCATCCGGGTGTCCAGGGCGTACAAGGTTATGCATTGGGCATGCGGCCGGGTCATGGCACGGTCAGCTATCACCGTCTGGGTGAAACCAGTCATGAGCACGCGGTTGATGCGCTGCGCGCGCGCGTCCTGCGCTTCGCGCGCAGTGGCCTGCAGCCATGGCGAGCAGTGATGCGGGTGGATGCCTTGCGTGCAGCCCTGGACAAGGCACCGGCGCTATCCGAGGGCTGGTTGGTCGGTTTGTCCTTCGCGCAGTTGCAGCAGGGTGACATTCATGTGCTGGAGCAAACCCAGGTAGTCAGTGAGTGCCTGGAGGCTGCGGTCAACCACGATGTGCTGGCGCCAGTCACCAGGGCACTGCGCGACGCGGACGAGCAGGGCGAGGGATGCTTTGCGGACGAAGACGGTTTCGCCATCCTGCGTCAGTTCGTGCTGGCGGTTGGCTCGATCGGTAGCGCGCCGTTGTTGTTCAGCTCGCCGTGGACCAGTGTCGTTGGTGAGCCCGTGCGCAGCTTCGAGCTTCACCAATGCGTGGAAATGCCTTATTACAACGCCCCGTTGTTCCGGCAGCTGTCAGCGCTGGAGTTTCTGCTCCATGCCTGGCCGGTGGGGCAGGCGCATGTGCGCGCGCTGGAAGGTGCCTGGGTGCGCCAGCGCGACCTGTTGCAGCGCCACGCCAACGATAATCTGGAGACGTTGAGTGCGCGGTATTGGCAGGCATTGTCTGTCAATCTGTTTGCTCCGCAGGTTTGCCAGCTGCTGCTCGAAACCTTGGGTGACGAGGAGGGCGAAGCTCGCAACGAGTTGAGCCAATGGCTCGAACGCCTGTTGCAGGTGGGGGCGCCCGAATTGTCCGTGCGCCTGGCGCAGACACCGTCGGGGGCCGTCTTGCGGGCGCTGGCTGCGGCGACGCCGGATGCCGCTGGCAAACAACGTGCAATCAGGCACCTTGCCGGCAGCAAGGGTGCGCAACTGGCCTTGCTGGTGCTTGACCTGAAGGATGACGACGAGGCCTTGCAGCGCACCTTCGATAGCGTAGTTGCCAGCGGGATGCGAGATTTCCGTCTGGTCGTGCTCAAGGCTGGCGCATTGCCCGCCATCACCACGCCACGCGATACCCTGCATTTCATCAAGGTCATGCCGGACAATTTCGTCAGTCATCTCAATCAAGTGGTCGGGCAGCTGACATGCCAGTGGCTGATGTTGCTGCAGGCGGGGGACGAACTGGCTGGCGCCGGACTGCTGCGCCTGCAGGTGGAACTTGCCCAGGCCTCAGGTTGTACGGCGGTCTGTGGTAACGAGGTTCGGCGCGATGAAGAAGGGCGGCTGATCGCGATCCAGCGTCCTGGGGCAGATTTTGATTTGCTGCGTGCCCGCCCTGACCTGATGGCCCCGCATTGGCTCGTGCGCAAGGACGTAGTCCTGCAAGCAGGCGGTTACAGCGAGAAATTCCACCGGGCATTGGACTTCGACCTGCTCTTGCGCGTGGTCGAGGCCAACGGCATGGCCGGATTGGCACATATCGACGAGTTCCTCGTGGTGGGCCAGGTCGACCGTGAAGCCATGCTGCCGGATGCCCAGGCCACGCTCGAGCGGCACCTGAGTGTGCTGGGCTATCAGGCGCAAGTGGCGCAGGGGCCCGCGGGGCGCCTGGAAATCGAATTCCGGCATGCTGCGACACCGTTGGTGAGCATTCTCCTCGCAGCCAGCGGTGACATGCAGCAACTCGCCGTCAGCCTTGCCAGTATCCAGCAGCGCACGCGCTACCCGCGTTACGAAGTGCTGGTGGTGACTCAGGGTGAAGAGCAACAGCTGGCGGGCCTGGGTGGACGCGTCAGGATGGTGTCCTGCCCATCAGCGCAACTCTCCCGGCGTCTTGAACTGGCGGCCGCCGAAGCGCGTGGCGAGTATCTGGTGCTGATGAGCGACAGCAGCCAGGTCGCCAACCCTGGCTGGATCGAAGCGCTGCTCAACCAGGCCCAGCGCCCTGAGGTCGGCGTGGTGGGTTGCCAGATGTACGACGCTGAGGGTGCCATCAGTCATGCCGGTTATGAGTTGCTGGAAAGCCAGCAGGTGCATGCCAGCTGGTTCGGGGTTGCCAGTGCCCAAGGGGGCGATGCCTTGGGGTTGGGCGTGGTTCGTGCCTGCCATGCCGTCTCCGCCGAAGGTTTGATGGTGCGCAAGGAGGTGTTCGACGCCTTGGGCGGGTTGGCGCATGACGACGCTTCGGGCATCGAGCTTTGCCTGCAGGTTGCACAGGCGGGCTTGCTGGTGCTCATGGCGCCGCAAGCGCAGCTGTTCAGTCTCGGTCAGGCACCGGTTTCGCAGGCTTCCCATGAAGGCCTGGTGGCGCGTTGGCCATGGGCATTCAATCGGGCCCTGGCGGTGGACGGCGCCTATGGCATCGGTGAGCTGCCGGGGGCTGCCGGGCCTCGCTGGTTGAACGAGCTGAACTGACCCTCCGCACAGTACCAAGCCGGGCTCCAGCCCGGCTTTTCTTTTTCTACCGAACGTCGCCAGGCCTTGTCATGCGTGCCGTGCAGGAGAATTGTGTGGTGCCCCTCTGGCCCCTGCAGGAAAGTTGGCAGTCTTTTTGCTTCGTCTGCTCAAGTTGCTGAATTGGTCAGTATTTTGTCAGCCAGCTCCCGGGCAGCGGCCCAAGGTAAGTCGACATTTAAAACAGTGCTCGCTGGGCGATCGACCATGCCGCGCAGCCTCACGAAGCAGGTTTGCTTGCCCGCGATTCATCCAGGGCGCGTCGGCAGTTGGGTTGGCGCCCCCCAGTGGGATCTGCAGCAGGCCCTGCAGCAGACCCTCGAATGGCATCGCGCCTGGCGCGATGGTCAAGACATGCAGCAATACAGCCGTGCGCAGGTCGCGGCTCATGAAGGCGAGAACCAATGACTGATCAAACGGCGCAGCAGTTGCGCCAGCAAACTGCCAACTCCGGATCCTCGGCCAAGCTTCTGAGCTATGTGCGGGGGCTGCGCTGATGCGTGCCTACGTTCTGTGCGGCGGCTTTGGCACGCGTCTGCAGAGCGTTACCCAGGGCTCTCAAAAAGCCTTGGTCAGTGTGCATGGCGCGCCCTTTATGCAGGCCGTTCTGGTTCAGTTGGCCCAAGCCGGCGTCAGCGAGGCGGTGCTGTGTGCTCACTACCGTGCCGATCAGGTGGCAGAGCAGCTGCCAGCACTGGCCAAGGCCAGTGGCCTGACACTGCATCTGGTCATTGAGGAGCAACCTCTCGGTACAGGGGGGGCACTGCTGAACGCGTTGGCTGAACATCCCGCAGCTGATCGCTACCTGGTGCTCAATGCCGACACTTACCTCGACGCCCCGGCCTATCGTCTGGCGGGCGTGTCCAGCGGCAACGCCATGGTCGGTGTCAAGGTTGAGGAGCGCAGCCGTTTCGGCAGCCTTGAAGTAGACGGTAGTGGCGGGCTCAGTGCGATAAGCGAGAAGGGTGTGACGGGGCCGGGGCTTATCAATGCCGGGGTCTATGCCTTCGAGACCGAGGCCTTTGCCGGCCTCATCGCACATCCTTGCTCTCTTGAGCGAGACCTGCTGCCCGCATTGTTGCGGCGTGCTGCGGTAGTGGTGTGTGAATACAGGGGGCGTTTCATCGATATCGGCACACCGGAATCGTTCGCCCGTTACTCCGTCGATTTTCAGATGAGCACCGCCCGATGAGTTCGCTAGTCCAGACAATGAGCATCAGTGAAAGGCACAGTATTCTCGATGCAGTTGAGCTGATCGAGGCAGCTGCATCCCAGATCGTGTTCGTCGTCGATGATGGCGGCCGGCTACAGGGCGTGGTGACCAACGGTGACGTCCGTCGTCATCTGCTGCAAGGCGGGCTGACCGACATGCCGGTTACCGCCTGCATGAACCGGCAATTCCGTGCAGTTCCGGTTGGAACCTCGCGTGAGGAACTGCTGAAGTTGTTCGACCTTGGGTACATCGCCTTGCCGGGCCTGGACGGCGAGCAGCGGTTGGTCGAGGTATACACCCGCCAACTCGCCGCCAGCGCCGAAGTGCCTGTGCTGGCCAGGGCGCGAGCCCCTGTGCGCATGAGTTTCTGTGGGGGTGGCACCGACCTAACCTATTTTTTCATCGACCACCCGGCGGCAGTGCTGAGCTGTACGGTTGGCCTGTATGCCCACGCCACGCTGGTGCCGCGCAAGGACAAGCAGATCAGTATTCACGCTGAGGATCTGGGGCGCGAGGAGCATTTCGATTGCCTGGCAGACTTGCTGGCTACCGATGAGAAAAGCTTGCTGGCCACTATCGTTGCGGTCATCAAGCCCAACTACGGCTTTGACCTGTTCCTGCGTTCGGACTTTCCGGTGGGCTCTGGGCTGGGGGGCTCTTCGGCCGCCACCACGGCCACCATCGCAGTGTTCAACGAGTTGCGCCAGGACCGCTGGAGCACCTACGAGATCGCTGAACTGGCGTTCCAGGCAGAACGCTTGTGCTTTGGCATCGCGGGGGGATGGCAAGATCAATACGCCTCAGCGTTCGGTGGCTTCAATCTGATCGAATTCGAAAACCAGCGCAATCTGGTTCACCCGATTCGCCTGGAGGAGGCTATCCGTAATGAGTTCGAGTCATGCCTCCTGCTTTGCAATACCGGCATTTCCCACGACTCGGGTCGCTTGCACGAGCTGCAGCGTGAAGAAATCGAGGCGCAAGAATCGCAAACCGAACTGCTGCATGCCAGCGTCGCACTCTGCCGGCGCATGCACCGCCACCTGATCCGTGGCGAGCTACGCGGTGTCGGTGTCTGTCTGGATGAAGCATGGCGCTTGAAGAAGCGTTTTTCTTCTGCAATCAGCCACGGCCGCCTCGACCAGATCTATGACGCGGCAATCGCTGCGGGGGCGGTGGGCGGCAAGCTGCTAGGTGCCGGTGGCGGTGGTTTCTTCCTGTTCTATGTGCAGCCACAACTGCGCCAGCGCGTGATTGGCGTACTGGCCGAGCTTGGCTGCCAAACCCAGAATTTCCGCTTTGAATCCAGCGGCGTAACCTCATGGCGAGCGAAAATCCAATGACTTCCATTCTTCTTGACGGCGTCCCGCTGGGCGGTGAGCGCGTCTACGTCATCGCCGAAGTGGGCAACAACCATAACGGCTCCCTGGAGCTGGCTCGGCAGCTGGTGGATGCGGCCATTGCGGCCGGCGCCGACTGTGTCAAGTTTCAGTTGCGCAACCGTGAAGCGTTGTATCGACGCAAGGCTGATGGCTCGCGCGCCGAGGACCTGGGTGTCGAGTACATTCAGGACCTGCTGGACAAAGTCGAGCTGAGCCTCGATGAGCACCGTCAGGTGCGTGAGTACTGTGCGCTCAAGGGCGTGACCTACCTCTGCACTCCCTGGGACGAGCCTAGTGTCGATGCGCTGGCCGGGTTCGACGTGGCGGCGCTGAAAATTGCTTCGGCCGACCTGTGCAACCCGTATCTGATCGCCAAGGCCGCCAGCCTGGGCAAGCCTCTGATCCTTTCTACCGGGATGTCCTTCGAGCATGAAATCATTCGTGCCGTGGAGCAGTTGCAGGCATTGGGCACGCCGTTTGCGCTGCTGCATTGCAACAGTGCCTATCCGGCGCCGGAGTCTGACATTCAGTTGGGCTACCTGCGACGCCTGCAGGAACTGCATGACCTGGTCGGTTACTCAGGGCATGAGCGAGGTATCGCCATTACCCTGGGAGCCGTCGCCCTGGGTGCGAAGCTGGTGGAGCGGCACATCACCCTGGACCGCGAAATGGAGGGCCCCGACCACCTGGCCAGCCTGGAGCCTGCCGAATTTCGCCAGATGGTCGAGGGTATCCGGCAGCTGGAGTTGGCGTTGCCTTGGAAGGGGCCAGGCCGCCACGCCAGTCAAGGTGAGCTGCTCAACCGTGAAAACCTGGCCAAGAGCGTGATCGCGGCGCGTGACATTCCGCGTGGCAGCACCCTTGAGCCCGACATGCTGCGCATCGCCAGCCCCGGCCAGGGACTTGCGCCTTATCGTTTGCCTGAGTTGCTCGGCAAGGCGGCCCAGCGCGACATCGCATTGGGCGACTTCCTGTTCGAAAGTGACCTTGAGGAGCAGCAGGCCGAACAAAAGCTGGCGTTCGACATGCCGGTCCGCTGGGGTGTGCCGGTCCGCTATCACGACTTCCTCGATTACCGTCGGCGGATCCAGCCAGACCTGTTCGAGTTTCATCTGTCATACCGCGATCTGAGCCTGCAGCCGCAGCGATACCTCGCGCCAGTGGAGTGTTCGCGCCTGGTGGTACATGCACCGGAGCTGTTCGAGAACAGCGAACTGCTGGACCTGGTTGCCGATGACCCGGCCTACCGTCAGCGCTCGATCGACAACTTGCAACGGGTGGTGGATGCGACCCTGCAAATCGCCGAGTACTTTCCCAACGCCGACGCCCGGCTGATCGTGGCCAACATCGGCGGGTTCTCCGCAGACGCGCCGCGCCCATTGGCAATGCGTCCGCAGCTTTATGAGCGCTTTTACGAGTCGTGCGCGCGTGTCGACTTCGCCACTACCGAACTGACTCCGCAGAACATGGCGCCGTTTCCCTGGCACTTCGGCGGCCAGCGCCATCAGAACATTTTCATGATGCCCGAAGAGCTGGCTGCCCAGGCCCGAGACAGCGGTATGCGCCTTTGTCTGGACCTGTCGCATCTGCAGATGACCTGCTTCCACTTTGGTCTCGATTTCCAGCAGGCCCTGACGTTGTTGTTGCCGTACTCGGCGCACCTGCATGTAGCTGATGCCAAAGGTACCAATGGAGAAGGTGTGTTGATGGGGACCGGAGACATCGACTGGCCGGCGAGCTGGGCGAAGATCAAGGCCCATCCGCAGGTGAGCTTCATTCCAGAGGTATGGCAGGGCCATAAGGATCACGGCGCAGGTTTCTGGTCGGCGCTGGCGTTTTTGAATCGATTGAATTGAGCCGAACGCTCGGCGAACTGGGGTTTGAGAGATGGGAAACAAAGTGCGAGTTGCTGACTACATCATGAATCGGCTGGCGGAACTGGGCATCAAGCAGGTGTTCTTCCTGCCGGGTGGCGGCGCCATGCATCTGAACGATGCCCTGGGGCGTCACCCCGATCTCGAGCCGATTCTGTGCTTGCATGAGCAAGCTTGCGGAGTCGCCGCCGAGGCTGCCGGCAAATTGTCTGGTGGCCCCAGCGCCTGCATGACCACCTGCGGTCCGGGCGCGACCAACGCCGTCACTGCGACCTTGGGAGCCTGGCTGGACTCCACCCCGGTGTTCTTCATTTCCGGGCAGGTCAAGACTGCCGACCTCAAGGCCGACAGCGGTCTGCGCATGCTTGGCGTGCAGGAGGCCGATATTGTCTCGATCGTTTCCTCGATCACCAAGCGGGCGGTGACCTTGACCGATCCTCTGGCAGTGGCCGAGGTGTTCGACGAACTCGAGCATGCGGCGCTCAGCGGTCGTCGTGGCCCGGTGTGGCTGGATGTGCCGCTGGATGTGCAGGCGGTACAGATCGACCCATCGACCCTGCGTCGTGCGAAGTTGCCGGCAGTGGCCAAGGCTGTGGACCTGACCGAGCCGGTCGCGCGTACCCTTGAGCTGCTCAAGGGGGCCAAACGCCCTGGCATCATCGCAGGCAGCGGCGTTCGCATGGCTGGCGCTGTCGAAGCCTTCCGCAATCTGGCGCAGAGCGTTGGTGTGCCGGTCATGCCGACCTGGCTGGCGATGGACCTGATCGAAGACGACCATCCGTTGTATGGCGGGCGACCAGGTTCGATCGCGCCACGCTGGAGCAACTTCACGCTGCAGAATTGCGACCTGTTGATCGTCCTTGGGTCGCGCCTGGACATGGCCTTGACTGCCTATAACCATGCGCATTTCGCGCCCAAGGCCAAGAAGGTCGTGGTTGATATCGACGCGACCGAAATCGCCAAGTTGCAAATGGACATTGCAGTTCCGGTGGTCTGTGACGTCAAACCATTCATCGAGCAACTGCAGGCCGCAGTGAATGCCGAGCGCCTCCCGGACTTCGGCGCGTGGCGCGAACAGATCGCGACCTGGCGTGCCCGTTATCCGCTGCTGCAGGCCGAGCATGCCGATGACAGTCTCGGCGTGAGCATGTACCACTTCAGTGACAGGCTGTCCGACCTGCTGCAAGAGGGCGATGTCATTGCGCCGGGCAGCTCCGGTTTCGCGTCGGAACTGTTCCTTCTCAACCTGCGTTTGAAGAAGGACCAGCGTTGCTTCCACAACCGTGGTACCGGCTCGATGGGCTTCGGCGTTCCAGCGGCCATCGGCGCCTGCCTGGCTGCCGGCCGCAAGCAGACCATCTGTGTCGATGGCGACGGCGGGGTGCAGATGAACATTCAGGAACTGGCGACCCTGGCGGCGCAGAAGTTGCCGATCAAGTGTTTCGTCATCAACAACCAAGGCTATGCCTCTATCCGTACTTCGCAGAACGCGCACTTCAAACTGCTGGTGGGTGCCGACGCTGAGAGTGGCCTGCAGCTGCCCGACCTGCAGCAGCTTACTGCTGCCTATGGCGTTGGGTACGCAAAGATAGACAGCCATGCGGCACTGGATGAAAAGCTCAAGGCGGTGCTCGACCGTGATGGCCCGGTGGTGTGTGAGGTCGTCGTGCAGGTCGAGGAAGCGCGAGTGCCGCGTGTGATGACCCGTATCAACGAGCAAGGCAAGCCGGAGACAGGTGCGCTGGAAGACCTGTACCCGTTCCTGCCACGGGATGAGTTCGCGGCACAGATGGCCGTTTCGGAGCACGACTGAAATGGCGTGGCTGAAGAGAAAGCTCACGGGCTGGAGCTATCGCTACCTGCGAGGCACCCACTCGTGGGCACACGCTCGCTCGCCTGAAATCCACCATGAGCGCCTGTTGCCTTATGCCAGTTATGCCCCCTGGCACGGCGATCAGGCGTTCGAGCATGCCCTGCAATTGGTCCAGGCCAATACCTTGGTCGACAAGTATCGCTTGCACGAGCTGTGGTCACTGGCGCGGCAACTGGAGCTGCTGGACGGTGACTTTCTCGAGGTCGGTGTCTGGCGCGGTGGCTCCGGTTGCCTGTTGGCGCTTGCCACTCAACGGCCGGGCCGGCAAGTTTTCCTGGCCGACACCTTCGCAGGTGTGGTGAAGGCGGGGAACTACGATACCCGCTATGAGGGTGGCGAGCATGCCGATACCGACATCGGCATGGTCGAGGCGCTGGCGCGTCGATGCGGCGTGAGCGACCGGGTCCAGTTGCTGCAAGGCATGTTTCCGGAGCAGAACGCCGAGCGTGTAACCGGGCGTCTGGCCTTGTTGCATATCGATGTCGATGTCTACGAGTCGGCGCGCGATGTCCTGGACTGGGCGTTGCCGCGTTTGCAGCCAGGCGCGGTGGTGGTGTTCGATGACTATGGCTTCTTCGGGTGTGAAGGCGTGACCCGGCTTGTGAACGCCTTCATGGTCGATAACCCGGACTTCCGCTTCATGCACAACCTCAACGGCCATGCAGTGCTGGTGCGCGTTGCCGGAGGGGCCTGCCATGCTTGACCGGGAGCGCTTCAAGCATGTGCTGGTATACGGCGCGCGCCTGGCGGGGCAGCGCGTGCAGGCTTACCTGGCCGATCGCGGTATCGACGTGGACGGTTTTCTTGACCGTGATGCGTCATTGGGCCAAGTGGGTGAAATCAGCGTGGCTACCGCGCAGGGCTGGGCCAATAGCCATGACCCCGCAACTGCCTGCGTGGTAATCGGGCTTTTCAACAATTACGTAGACGTTGCTGAAGTAGTGCGTGACTTGCGCGCGCTTGGCTTCGGGCGTGTATTGAGCCTGGTCGAGTTCGTCAACCTGTTCCCGCAGGATCAGCCGTTCCGTTATTGGCTTGTCGAAGGCAGCTATTACCAGGCCAACGCAGAGCGGATCGCGTTCATGCGTGCGCACCTGGCCGATGCAGCCAGCCAGGAACTGCTCGACCGTATCGTCGAGTTCAGAACCGGCGGTGATTATCTGTGCTTGCCCGCACCGTCGCCGCGCCAGTACTTCCCTGCAGACCTGCCGCAATGGCCACAGCCGCTGCGTTTTATCGACTGTGGTGCCTATGTGGGCGACAGCGTGGCAGAAATGCGTGAGGCGGGTCTGCAGTTCGCGTCGGTTGCCTGTTTTGAGCCCAATCTTGAGAACTACGCAGCGCTGGTTGACAGCGTGCGTGACCTGAATGCGGTGAATTTCCCTTGCGGGGTGTCAGACCGCAACCGGCAGGTCGGTTTCGACGGCGCCTTGGGCGCTGGTGGGCATCTGGTCGAGACTGGTGGTGAGACGGTGACCTGCGTGCGCATCGACGACGCCTTGCCGGGATTTGCCCCCAACCTGATCAAGATGGATATCGAAGGTGAAGAGCCAGCAGCGCTGGAAGGCGCTCGGCAAACCTTGGCCCGCTATCGGCCGAACCTGGCGATCAGTATCTATCACCGGGCCGAACACCTGTGGAGCATTTTCGAGCAGCTGCGCGGGTACGACCTGAATTACCGATTCTACTTGCGCTGCCACGCGCACAGCACCTTTGACACCGTGCTCTATGCGATGAGTGAGAACGAGGGAACACCATGAGCCTGTTGGAAAAGTCGAGCTATTGGGACAGCTTCTATAGCGGTCGCAAAAAGGGCGCCCCTGCGTACCCGTCGCAGTTCGCCGCGTTTGTCATCAACGAGCTCAGCGATGTCGACGGCATCATCGAGTTCGGCTGTGGCAATGGCCGCGACAGCGAGTTCTTCGCTGCTAACGGCTTTGAGTTGCTGGCGCTGGATGCTTCGACGGAGGCGATCGAGCTGTGCCGGTCGCGTTCCGCGCATGCTCGTGCCCGTTACGTGCACTCCACTGCGGGTGACGCCCGTGGTGCCATTCAGGGGTTTCTCGAAGGCAAACGCAAGGTCGCAGTCTATGCCCGGTTCTTCCTCCATGCCATCGATGAGCTAGAGGCGGCGGCATTGCTTGACCTGATCGGGCTCTTGCTGCCAGCTGGCAGCCAGGTTTTCTTCGAATACCGCACAGTGAACGATGCCGATCAGGAAAAGATCTTCGGTACCGATCACTACCGTCGTTATCTGGAACATGCCAGTGCGTTGGCCAGCATCGAACGGGCTGGCTTTCGTATCGTGTACCAGATCGAAGGGCATGGCTTGGCAAAGTTTCGCGATGAAGACGCCAAGGTCGGCCGTTGTGTCGCGCAGAAGAATTGAGTTGCATTGAATCGAGGTAAGTGACATGCAGGACCTGCAAGGCAAGAAAATCGTCCTTTTCGGCGCTGGCAAGAGTGGTGGGTTGTTCATCGAGCAGAATCGTGAGCTGAACATCCTGGCGGTGGCCGACAATGACCCAGGCAAACAAGGCGGCGAGTTCAATGGTTACCCGATCATCGCCGCCGAGCAGATCGCCGAGACTGGCTGCGATGTGCTGGTGATCACCAGCGTATGGTCCGACAGCATCCTCAAACAGTTGGCCGAACTGGGTCTGGGATACATTCCGACGGTCATTCCGGGCAAGCGCGAGATGAAGGGGATGCGTGACATTCACCCTTTCTCCCACCCTGTGACCCGCCAACTGGCTGAGGACCTGGTCGTGGTGCTGGGCGCCATGACTGATGCCGCCGGTATCGATCTCTATCTCGATTTTGGCACCTTGCTTGGCGCTTACCGTGATGGCGGTTTCATTCCCTGGGATGACGATATCGATTTTTCGGTAAACGCCGCGCAGTTCGAACGACTGGTCGAGCTGGTGCGGGAGAATCGTGCCGCGCTGCCGGTGCTCGAGGGTGTGCAATGGCGCATGGAGGTCATCGCTACCCATGGTGTCGATTTCGCCATTCGCATCACCTGCGAGAACGTCGGCGAAGGCGAGGTGATCATCCCGTTCGAGACCGACATCGCCCGCCGAGTGCGTCGCGACGGCTCTGCAGTGGTAATCGGCGCCATGCCGGAGTGGTTCTGCCCGGAGCGGCATTTCGACGGTTTTGATCCGGTCCAGTTGTTCGGTGCCACGCTCAAGGCACCCAGTGATGCGCTGGGTTACCTGGATTTCGTGTATGGGGAGTGGCGCGTACCGAAGAAGGACATGTCATTTGCCGACTACAACAATTCCGGTGAAGTGCAGTTCGAACAGTACGACAATTCGATTCGCGCGCTGTAACTCAACCATCAGCTAGCGGGCGGGCCAGGCGCAGGCCCGCTCGCGCATGCCCGTCAGCTGTCAGGAGTACCCAGATGGTCCGTTCGTTGTTTGCCAAGCGACCCAGCCCCTATTACATCATGGCCCCGGACTACCGTCGCAGTTCGGCGGGCATCCGTGTGCTGCACATGTTGTGCGACGCCCTGATGCGTGCGGGGCAGGAGGCCTACATCGCGGCAAAAGGCATGCACCCTGGCCTGATGACACCCCTCTTGACCGATACGGTTGTCGCGCTGCACAAGGCTCAAGGCGTCGAGCCCATCGTCGTCTATCCGGAAGTGGTCGACGGTAACCCCTTCAAGGGCAACGTAGTGGTTCGCTACTTGTTGAATCGACCGGGCTTTCTCAACAACGTCAGCCCGTATGCCGAAACGGACGTACTGTTTTCCTATACCCGCGAGTTGCTGCAAACGGGTATGGAGGAGGACCGTGTGCTCTACATGCCGGCGGTCGACTTGAGCATTTTTTGCCCCCCTTCCGATAGCCGCATTCGCACGCCCGGCAAGGTCTGCTACTACCGAGGCAGAAAGAGCCAAGTGGAAATAGACCCGGCATTGCTGGGTGAAGATGCCGTAGAAATAACAGGTCAGAGCCCGGGCTCCTGGGAGGAGCTGGCTGCGTTGTTCCAAAGCTGCGAATACTTCTACTGCACCGAACCCTCAGGCCTGGCGGCGGAAGCGGCGTTGTGCGGCTGTGTTGCGGTGATCCTTCCCAATGCCTATGCGCCAAAGCCGCTCTCGCAGCACGAGAACAACAGCTATGGCGTAGCCTGGGGCAATTCTGAGCAGAGCCTGCAACAAGCCAGGGCCAGTATGCCGCTGCTGCGCGAGAGTCTCTTGCAGCACCAGCGTACCTTCTGGTCGGCTCTTGACCATTTCATCGTCGTCACCCAAGAGGCGGTCGAGCAGTATCGTGTCCGCTCTCAGGTCAGTGACGCGCAGCGCTGGCTCGAGCAACGCACGCTTGGCGATGTACAGCGCACGCAAGTCGGTCAGTACCTGCAGGCACGGCCGGCGTTGCGGCTGGGGGTGGTGGTGGTCGATCAGCAGGCCGATACGCCCGCGCTGAGCAGAACGCTTGAAAGCCTGGCGGCAATTGCCGAGCCGAACATCGTGCTGGTGCCGATGGTGATCGGGGGCGCGCCAAATGTGGTAAGTGCCGTCAATGCGTGCCTTGCCGATGCTGACTGCGAGCTGTTCATGGTGCTCGAGGCTGGCGAAACCCTGACTGCCGCTGGCGTGCTCAGCCTGATGCTGGAGCGCGTAGCTGCGCCAAATTGTCGTGCGTTGTATGCCGATGAGGTCATGCGTGATGGTAATGGCATGATCGAACTGCAACTGCGCCCGGCGCTGAACCTCGATCTGCTGTTGAGCTTGCCGGCCGCGATGGCGCGCCATTGGCTGTTCGACCGTGAGGTATGGCAAGGATTGGGAGGTTTCGATGCCCGGTATGCGCAGGCGTTCGAGCTCGACTATGTTCTGCGCCTGGTTGAGGCCGGCGGTCTGGAAGGCTTGGGGCATATCAGCGAGCCGCTGGTGATGGGGCAGCCACCGATGCTTCAGGATCAGCCCGAGCAGCGTGAAGTGATCGAGGCTCACTTGCGCAGGCGTGGCTACCCAGCAGCCCATGTGACCTCGCGCCTGCCAGGCCGTTATGAGCTGGACTACGGCCATGATGTCTGCCCACCTGTCAGTATCCTGATTGCGTTGGAGGGCCAACTGGCGTATGCCCAGCGTTGCGTGCAGAGCCTGCTGGAAAGCACTGATTACGACAATTACGAAGTACTGCTGCTGAACCGGCTCAATGACGACTCGGTAACCGAGCAGTGGCTTGGCGGCATCGAGGGCATGGAAGTCGGGCATCTGCGGGTCTTGCGTTTTGACGCAGATCTCGATCAGCAGACGGTCTTGAACCATGCAGCTGCACAAAGCAGGGGAGAGTTCCTGCTGTTCCTCGATCCGCATGTCGGAGTCATCGATAGCGGTTGGCTGGCGCAGATGCTCAACCATGCCATGCGCCCGGAAGTTGCGGGGGTCGCGGCCAAGTTGCTCGATGGTGATGGTCGGGTTCGCCAGGGGGGATTGCTGCTGGGGTTGTCGGGGCCGGTAACTGCGCCTTTCGATGGGCTGCCCGGCGACGCCGCAGGTTACATGCATCGTTTGGAGGTTGACCAGAATTACAGCGCGCTGGGCTCGCAATGCCTGATGGTACGACGCGAACTTTTTGACACGGTGGGTGGCTTTGATGGGCAGATGGGGCCGTGGGCAAACGTCGACCTGTGCCTGAAGCTGCAGCAGGCCGGCTACCTCAATGTATGGACGCCCCGTGCGCAATTGCTGGTCAGTGGCACCGAGATACCCTCTGCCACCGCTGAGCAGGAAGATTGCCTGTACGCCCGCTGGTTGCCCGTGATCGCGCGGGATCCGGCGGGCAACCCGAACCTGGTTCATGGCGAGCGCGGGTATCAGTTCAGCTATGCCGACCCGCAGATATCCTGGCGCCCGCTGGCAGCGCAGGCTTCGTTGCCGACAGTACTTGTTCACACCGATGCGTCGCTGGCCATTCAGCATCGCCTGACCCTGCCATTCGATGCCTTGTACGAGCGAGGCCTGATTCAGGGTGCGGTACATGGCAAATGGCTGAGTGTGCCGGGCCTGGAGCGGTTCGCACCCGCTGCGATCATTCTGCAGGGACACACCGACCCGGAACACATCCAGGCCATGCGGCGCATGAAGGCATTCAGCAAGGCGTTCAAGGTCTATGACCTTGGTACTTACTTGCCGGACGCTCGGTTGCAGGGCCCGTTTGCCCGCAAACGTCCTGAAGATGTGCTGGCGCTGCTGCGCCTGGGCATCGAGTGCATGGATCGTCTGGTCGTGCCGACAGCGTTCATGGCGCAGGTTTGCGAAGGTTTCAATGCAGATATCCAGGTGCTGGAGGATCGACTTGCGCCTGAACAATGGGCAGGCCTGCAATGCCAGCGCCGCTGTGACGACAAGCCCAGAGTCGGCTGGGTTGGTGGGTTGGGCGAGCAGGACGACCTTGAGCTGATTGCCGAAGCTGTCAAGGACCTGGCCGACGAGGTGCACTGGGTGGTGCTGGGCAGCTGTCCTGAGCATCTGCGTCCTTTCATGCATGAAGTCCACGCGTCAGTACCCGCCGAGCGTTATGCAGACAAGCTTGCCTCATTGAATCTCGATCTGGCCGTGGTGCCCTTGCAGCGCTCTTTGCTGAACCGCTGCAAGAGCAATCTGCGTTTGCTGGAGCATGGGGCTTGTGGTGTGCCGGTGATCTGCAGTGATATCGAAGCGCATCATGGCGACTTGCCGGTCAAGCGCGTTGCTGGTCAGACTGCCGCCTGGGTGGATGCGATCCGGCTTCATGTCAGCGACCTGGAGGCAGTGGCCCAGTTGGGCGATTACCTGCGCCAGTGCGTATTGCAAGGCTGGATGCTCGACGAGGCTGCGTTGGTCCGGTGGCGCGATGGATGGTTGGGTGGGTCGCCAGCATGAGGCAGGTATCGATGAAAAACGTGATGGTTGCTGATGTCCAGCGAATTGCTCCGTACCTTGATGTGACGGCGTTGTCCGGGCAGCACTTGCTGCTGACCGGTTGCACAGGCTTCTTCGGCAAGTGGCTTCTGGCGATGCTGGCCGAACTCAATCGAAGGGGGGCTGCGGTCCGCGTGACAGCTGTATCGCGGTCGCCGGGCCGATTTCTCCTTGAGTACCCGGAATATGCCAACGTTGACTGGATACATTGGCTGGAGGCTGACGTGCGGTCGCTCGACCGGCAGTTGGCGGGTGTGCGCCTGGACGGCGTGATCCATGCGGCGACCGATACCCTAGCCGGTGGTCAGGCGGACGCACTGCGGCTCTACGATACGATCATCGAAGGCGCGCGCAGCGTGCTGGAGCTGGCAGTGCGTAGTGGTGCCAGGCGTGTGTTGTTCACCGGCTCGGGGGCGCAGTACGGCGCAATCGAATGGGGATGTCCGGTGCTTGAAAGCAGCCTTGGCGCCTGTGACTCTACCCAGGCGGCCAGCGCTTACGCGGAGGGCAAGCGGGCTCAAGAGACGCTGGCCGCCATCTATGCACAGCGCCATGGCCTGGAAGTGGTGTTCACCCGCTGCTTCGCGTTCTCCGGGCCTGGGTTGGCAATGGATGCACATTTTGCCATCGGCAATTTCGTGCGCGATGCCTTGCGCTGCAATGCGCTATCGCTGAGTTCCAGTGGTACTGCGGTGCGCAGCTACCTTCACGGCGCAGACCTGGCTGGCTGGTTGCTGATGCTGTTGGTCAGGGGGGGAAGTGGGCAGGCCTACAATGTCGGTTCGGACAAAGCACTGAGCATTGCCGATCTGGCGCGCCGGGTTGTCGCTTGCCTGGCTCCTGGCAAGCCTGTGCTGATCCTCGGCCAAGATGGCATGACGCAAGCGCCTTCATATTATGTGCCGGACATCTCCAAAGCCCGTGCCCTGGGCCTCGATGACTGGACCACGCTGGAGCAATCCATCACCAGCATGGGGCAATGGGCCAGCCAACAAGGTATCGCTGGATAGGGCGAACTACCCCCAGTTCAATTCGGGCGACAAAAAGCGCGTGACTCGGGAGTCAGAACGGGCATCTTCACTGTATATTGTCGAAACCGGGAACCGCCTCGCCGCCCGGGCAAACCGTCAGGGATCGGAACTCAACCAATCGCCTGGCGTTTTGCCATTTGGAGCGGGGTGGGTATTTCGCTGTTACTGAATTGGGAAGCCATATGATTGGCATTAAAAGCATCGCCAGTTACGTGCCGACTGAAGGCGTGGACAACTACGCCCAGGGCGCGAAATTCGGCAAGGATCAGGATTTCATCTTTGGCAAGATCGGCTCGACGTTCTTGCCACGCAAGGAAGCTACCCAGGAAACCTCCGACCTCTGTGTAGAGGCCGCGAAAAACCTGTTCTCTGCCAATCCATCCCTGGACCCGGCATCCATCGACGCGGTGATCGTGGTCACCCAGAACGGTGATGCCGAAGGCCTGCCGCACACTGCTGCAATCGTCCAGCACAAGCTGGGCCTGTCCACCGCGATCGCTGCCTTCGATATCTCGCTGGGGTGCTCGGGCTACGTCTATGGCCTTTACGCCATGAAGGGGTTCATGGAAGCAGCCGGTCTGAAGAACGGCTTGCTGATCACCGCCGACCCTTATTCAAAGATCGTCGACCCTGAAGATCGCAACACCACCATGTTGTTCGGTGATGCCGCCACAGCCACCTGGATGGGCGAGGGCGCCATCTGGCAATTGGGTAAATCGCTGTTCGGTAGCGATGGTGCCGGCGCCGAACACCTGCGCACTACCGATGGCAAATTCTTCATGAATGGCCGTCAGGTTTACAATTTTGCCTTGGTCAAAGTGCCGGCACACCTTCAGCAGTTGCTCGAAGCCAGTGAACTGCAGCCCGATGATATCGACCTGTACTGCCTGCACCAGGGTAGCGCAGCGATCGTCGACGCGGTGTCGGCACGCTTCGTCGAAGGTGAGCACAAGCAGAAGTTCGTCAAGGACATGGTCGAGACCGGCAACACGGTGTCGTCGAGCATCCCGCTGCTGCTGGAGAAACACGTGCTGGGCTCGCAGCACTCGCGTGTCGCGCTCAGTGGTTTTGGTGTGGGCCTGTCCTGGGGCTCCGCAATCATCGAGCGCCGCGACTGACCGCTCATGGCCTTGCAGAAACGCCGCCTCTTTCAGGCGGCGTTTTCATTTTCCGGCCTGCTGGTTTGCGTGCCTGAAATCTGGCGCCAACTCCTTGATTTCATTGGGCTGGCAGGATGCCAGCAATTTTTTTGAAAAATCTCCTAAAGCAACCCGCCCTGACGACGATAACCATTACGAAGGTTCTCTGTGCCACACCCGGCGAATTGCCAAGGCCGGAAGCCGTAGTACCCAATCCAACGAGGAATTCGTCATGGCTTTGACTGTTAACACCAACACTACCTCCCTGGGCGTTCAGAAGAACCTGAACCGTGCTTCCGATGCACTGGCCACTTCGATGACCCGTCTGTCCTCCGGCCTGAAAATCAACAGCGCCAAAGACGACGCCGCTGGCCTGCAGATCGCTACCCGCATGACCTCGCAGATCCGTGGTCAGACCATGGCTATCAAAAACGCCAACGACGGTATCTCCATCGCCCAGACCGCTGAAGGCGCGATGCAAGAGCAGACCAACATCCTGCAGCGTATGCGCGAACTGGCCGTTCAATCGCGAAACGACTCCAACAGCACCGATGACCGTATCGCTCTGGACAAAGAATTCCAGTCGATGGCTTCGGAACTGACCCGTATCGCCAGCAGCACCCAGCTCAACGGTAAAAACCTGCTGGACGGTTCGGCTTCGACCATGACCTTCCAGGTTGGCTCGAACACCGGCAGCGCCAACCAGATCACCATCGACCTGAACCAGAAGTTCGACGCCACCTCGCTGGGCATCGGCTCGGGCATCAACATTCAAGGTTCGAGCAGCACTCTGTCCGAAACCAACTACAGCGCTGCCATCGCTGCCATCGACACCGCTCTGCAGACCATCAACACCAACCGTGCTGACCTGGGTGCCGTGCAGAACCGTCTGACCAGCACCATCAACAACCTGCAGAACATCAACGAGAACGCCGAAGCCGCTCGTGGCCGCGTACAGGACACCGACTTCGCTTCGGAAACCGCTCAGATGACCAAGCAGCAGACTCTGCAGCAGGCATCCACCTCGGTTCTGGCTCAGGCCAACCAGCTGCCGTCGGCAGTATTGAAGCTGCTGGGCTAATCTGCCTAGTTGCCGGCGGGGGAGCGCTGATACGGCGCTTCCCCGCCTTTTCATTGCGAGGTTGTGGTCATGGACATGAGCGTAAAGCTGAACCTGTCTTATCCGGCCGCACGACCGGCCGAACAGGCCGTCGACAAACCGGTAGTTCGGTCGCCGGAAGAAGTAAAACCTGTAAAAGACGGCCATAAAAGCCAGTCGGCGGTGCCGGATGCCGACAAGGTCAAGGGCGCTGTCGCGGAAATCGAAAAGTTCCTGAAGGCTTCCCAGCGCAATCTGGAATTTTCCACAGATGAAGAATCCGGCAAAATCGTTGTCAAAGTCATTGCCAGTGACAGTGGTGAATTGATTCGCCAACTGCCTTCGGAAGAAGCGTTGCGGATTGCCCATAGCCTGAGCGATGTAAACAGTGTTCTGTTCGACGCCAAGGTATGATGGGCGGCGAACATCAATGAAGTGATGCATGTCGGCGCTGCAGGAGCGGAGCCGGCGCGTTGACAAGAGGGATAACGGCATGGCAAGCGCACTCACCCCTACCACTGGCCTGGGCTCTGGTCTCAATATCGGCGAGATCGTGAGCGTGCTGGTCAAGGCTGACACATCCGCAAAGCAAACCCAGATCACCCGCCAAACCAGCAACAACACGGCCTTGATCTCGGGAATCGGCTCGCTGCGCAGTGCTCTGACGGCGTTCCAGGACGCCATGAAGAAGCTCAACGACAAGGATGCACCGTCCTTCAATGCCTACTCTGCGAAGTCGGCGAATGAGTCGGTGGTCAAGATCACGTCGAGCAACTCTGCGGTGGCCGGCAGCTACGACATCGTCGTGGACAAACTGGCGACCAGCTCGAAAGTGGCCAGCCAGCAGTTCGCCGGGGGCGCGAGCAGCTCCATCAGCGCCGGCCAGCTGACTCTCAGCCAGGGTGGGAAAACCTATAGCCTCGACGTTGCCAGTGGTGCCACGCTGCAGAGCGTGCGCGACCAGATCAACAAGGAAATGGGCGCAAACGGCATTTCCGCCAACATCGTCAATGAAGAGGGTGGCTCTCGCCTCGTGCTGAGCTCCACAACCACTGGCGCTGGTAGCGATATCTCGTTGAGCGGCATCGCCGAACTGGAAATCGACGGCACCACCCAGATGTCCGGCAGTGGCGCGGGTTACATCAGTGCCCTGGCCCAGGATGCCGAGTTGAGCATTGATGGCCTGAAGGTCAAAAGTGCGTCCAACACTGTCGATAAGGCTATTAGTGGCATGACGCTGCAGCTCACCGGGGTCAGCGCCAAGACCGGTGGCACCACGGGTACGCCTACCGCTGTGACGGTTGCAGCGGACAACGATGGTCTGAAGAAATCGATTCAGAGTTTCGTCGATGCCTATAACACCATGCAGAAGGCAATTACCTCGCTGACCTCCACCAGTCGTGACAGTGATGACAACCTGGTGCTTGGCCCGCTCACCAATGACCCGACTACCCGCTCGCTGCTGGGTGACGTGCGCAAGGTGCTGAGCGAGGTGGGTGCAGGGGAAAACCTGACGACCTTGAGCCAGTTGGGTATCAATACCCAGAAGGACGGTACGCTGGAGTTCAACAGCACCAAGTTCACCTCGGCGATGAGCGACAAGAAGCTCGGCCCTGAGGTGCAGAACCTGTTCACCGGTACCAACGGTATCTTCGAGCGGATGAACAAGGCCATCGATCCGTACAACAAGACCGATGGCAGCCTGGCCACGCGCAAGGCAAACCTGGACAAGACTGCATCCCAGCTGGCGGACCAGCAGGCAGCTCTTGATCGACGCACCGAGTCGCTGACCGAGTCGCTGACCAAGCAGTACGTAGCGCTGGATACCGCCTTGGGCAAGTTGAAAGCCCAGGCCGACCAGATCACCTCGATCTTCGAAGCGATCAACGCCCAGGCCAAGAAGTCCTGATCAGGCGTTTCTGCCAAAAGCCCGGCGGCGTCCTGTGGATGCCCCGGGCTTTTTGCTTTTCTTCTAAAGTTTTTTGACGTCCCGGCGATACACAGGGTACAAGCAACCTTTTTCGCAGCAACGAGGTAGATCCATGAACCCGATGTTGGCCCTTCGGCAATACCAGAAAGTCAACGGTGTGGCTCAGACGTCCGAAGCCAGTCCGCACCGTCTGGTGCAGATGCTCATGCAAGGCGGACTTGATCGCATGGCCCAGGCCAAGGGTGCCATGGCGCGCAAGGATGTGGCCCAGAAGGGTATCCTGATCGGCAAGGCCATCGACATCATCGGTGGCCTGCGCGAAGGCCTGGACCTGGAAAACCACGCCGACAGCCTGGCCGAACTGGACAGCCTGTACACCTACATGAGCCGTCGGCTTGTCGAGGCCAACGCCAAGAATGACCCTGCCATCATCGACGAAGTCGCACGTTTGCTGATCACTGTGAAGGAAGGTTGGGACGCGCTCGGCGACCAGTCGTCGGCTTCCTGAGCCAGGAGGATGACATGAGCGATGTGATCACCCGTATCGAACAGACCCGTCAGCTGCTGCTGACGGCGCTGGAAAAGCGCGACTGGGATGCCGTGGGTGAACTGGACCTGGAATGCCGTCTGCGCATCAATGATGTGCTGGGTGAAGCCCAGGGCCAGGAAGCGGATGTGCGCGACAGCCTGGAGCAGCTGCTCGAGGTCTACCGGCAACTAATCGACGTTGCAAGTGGCGAGCGTCAATCAATAGTCGACGAGATGACGCAAATCCGTCAGGCGAAAAACGCTGCCAAGGTATACCATCTGTTCAGTTGACCACAGATGATACAGAAAGCCGTGCGCCATTAATTTGACTGCACGGGTTTTTTTGACTTTACTAGTGGCTGTTTTCGAATTTCAGACGTCCGAACACTGACCATTCAGTCGGAGATGTCGAGCATGCCCGAGAAGGGCGCCGATATGACTAGGGAAGTTGCTATTGCATGTGGCGTGAAACCAAGATTCTCCTGATCGATGACGACAGCGCCCGCCGCCGCGATCTGGCGGTGGTCCTGAACTTTCTCGGCGAAGATAACCTCCCATGCTCCAGCCAGGATTGGCAGCAGGTCGTAGGGAGTCTGTCTTCGAGTCGTGAAGTGCTCTGCGTGCTGATCGGTACCGTCAATGCCCCAGGCAGTGTCCTTGGGCTGCTTAAGACAGTGGCTGCGTGGGATGAGTTCCTTCCGGTTCTGCTGATTGGTGAAATTTCTTCTGCGGACTACCCGGAAGAGTTGCGCCGGCGCGTCCTGTCCAACCTCGAGATGCCGCCGAGCTACAGCCAGCTGCTCGATTCGCTGCACCGTGCCCAGGTCTACCGCGAGATGTACGACCAGGCCCGTGAGCGCGGTCGTCAGCGCGAGCCCAACCTGTTCCGCAGCCTGGTCGGCACCAGCCGTGCCATCCAGCATGTGCGGCAGATGATGCAGCAGGTGGCCGATACCGACGCCAGCGTGCTGATCCTCGGTGAGTCCGGCACCGGCAAGGAAGTGGTGGCGCGCAACCTGCACTACCACTCCAAGCGCCGCGAAGCGCCGTTCGTGCCGGTCAACTGCGGTGCGATCCCGGCCGAGTTGCTGGAAAGCGAGCTGTTCGGCCATGAAAAGGGCGCCTTTACCGGCGCGATCACCAGCCGTGCCGGGCGCTTCGAGCTGGCCAACGGTGGCACCCTGTTCCTCGACGAAATTGGCGACATGCCGCTGCCGATGCAGGTCAAGCTGCTGCGTGTGCTGCAAGAGCGCACCTTCGAGCGCGTGGGCAGCAACAAGACCCAGAGCATCGACGTGCGCATCATTGCGGCCACCCACAAGAACCTCGAAACCATGATCGAGGACGGGACCTTCCGCGAAGACCTGTACTACCGCCTCAATGTGTTCCCGATCGAGATGGCGCCACTGCGTGAGCGCGTGGAAGACATCCCGTTGCTGATGAACGAGCTGATCTCGCGCATGGAGCACGAGAAGCGCGGTTCGATCCGCTTCAACTCGGCCGCGATCATGTCGCTGTGCCGCCACGGCTGGCCAGGCAACGTCCGCGAGCTGGCCAACCTGGTCGAGCGCATGGCGATCATGCACCCGTATGGCGTAATCGGTGTGTCGGAGCTGCCGAAGAAGTTCCGCTATATCGACGACGAGGACGAGCAGCTGGTCGACAGCCTGCGCAGCGACCTCGAAGAGCGCGTGGCGATCAATGGGCATACGCCGAACTTCAGCAACCATGCGATGCTGCCGCCAGAAGGGCTGGACCTGAAGGACTACCTTGGCAGTCTCGAGCAGGGTCTGATCCAGCAGGCGCTGGACGATGCCAATGGTATCGTTGCGCGCGCGGCCGAGCGTTTGCGCATTCGCCGCACCACCTTGGTCGAGAAGATGCGCAAGTACGGCATGAGCCGCCAGGGCGGCGAGGACCAGGTGGAAGACTGATTCCGCCTGTACCGGCCTCCTCGCGCGTAAACCCGCTCCCACAGGAGCCTCACAAGGCTTGTGCCTGTGATGTACCTGTGGGAGCGGGTTTACCCGCGAAGAGGCCGGGCCTGTAAGCGCTAATCCCCATCCCCGGCACGGCTATTGCTACACCGCTGGCATCACACCGTTTTTATGACGGTCAGCCACGCGAGAGAGCACGATGCCCCAGGCCGCCCACTTTTCCCGAGTCCCTGATCCGCAGGGGCGTACCCCGGTCGAACAGGAGAGTCGACAGGGGCTGGAGCAGGCGTTCGCCCTGTTCAATCAGGTATCCACCCAGCTCAACCAGTCCTACAGCATGCTCGAAGCCCGCGTCAGCGAACTCAAGGGCGAACTGGCGGTGGTCGGCGCGCAGCGCATGGCCGAGCTTAACGAGAAGGAGCGCCTGGCCAACCGCCTGCAGAACTTGCTCGACCTGCTGCCGGGTGGGGTGATCGTGATCGACGACCAGGGCCTGGTGCGTGAAGCCAACCCGGCAGCCTGCGAACTGCTCGGCGAGCCGCTGGTCGGCCAGCTGTGGCGCCAGGTGATCGCCCGCAGCTTCGCCCCGCGCAAGGATGACGGCCATGAGGTTTCGCTGCGGGACGGTCGTCGCCTGTCCATTGCCACGCGTTCGCTGGATGCTGAACCCGGCCAGCTGGTGCTGCTCAACGACCTGACTGAAACCCGTCGCCTGCAGGATCAGCTGGCCCGGCATGAACGCCTGTCTTCCCTGGGGCGCATGGTCGCCTCGCTGGCGCATCAGATTCGTACGCCGCTGTCGGCGGCCATGCTCTATGCCAGCCATCTGGCTGACGCTGAGCGCGAGCTTGCGCCAGAAACCCGCCAGCGCTTCGCCGGCAGCCTGAAGGAACGCCTGCACGAACTGGAGCACCAGGTGCGTGACATGTTGGTGTTTGCCCGTGGCGAGCTGCCGCTGGGTGACCGGTTGACCCCGAAGGGCCTGTTCCAGGCCCTGCAGCAGGCTGCCCAGCCCCACGTGCAAGGACATGCAGTGCGCTGGCAGTGCGACAGCCAACTGGGTGAATTGCTGTGCAACCGCGACACCCTGGTCGGCGCCTTGCTCAACCTGGTCGAGAACGCCTTGCAGGCCAGCGACAGCCCGGCGCGGCTCAAGGTGCACCTGTTCCGTCGTGAGCACACCCTGCACTTGAACATCAGCGATGCCGGCAGTGGTATCGATGCGCAGCTGCTGGGGCGTCTGGGCGAACCGTTCCTGACCACCAAGGCTACTGGCACCGGGTTGGGGCTGGCGGTGGTCAAGGCCGTGGTGCGTGCGCACCAGGGCAAGCTTCAGCTGCGCTCGAAAGTCGGGCGCGGCACCTGTGTAAAGGTTGAACTGCCGTTGATCGACGGGCAGGCAACGGAGGTCGTGTGATGGCAATCAAGGTGCTGCTGGTCGAGGATGACCGCGTTTTGCGCCAGGCGCTGGGCGATACCCTGGAGATCGGCGGTTTCGCCTTTGATGCGGTCGGCAGTGCCGAGGAGGCACTGGAGGCGGTGGCGGGCGAGGCTTACAGCCTGGTGGTCAGCGACGTGAACATGCCGGGCATGGACGGGCACCAGTTGTTGGCGCAGTTACGCCGTCACTATCCGCAGTTGCCGGTGTTGCTAATGACCGCTCACGCGGCCGTCGAACGTGCCGTGGAGGCCATGCGCCAAGGGGCCGCGGATTATCTGGTCAAGCCGTTCGAGCCCAGGGCGTTGCTGAGCCTGGTCGAGCGCCACGCTACCGGGCGCCTGGCGGCAGCCGACAACGAAGGGCCGGTGGCGTGCGAGGCCGCCAGCCGACACCTGCTGGAGTTGGCGGCGCGCGTGGCGCGCAGCGACTCGACCGTACTCATTTCCGGTGAGTCGGGGACTGGCAAGGAAGTACTGGCGCGCTACATCCATCAGCAGTCGCCGCGGGCGGCGCAGCCATTTGTTGCGATCAACTGCGCGGCGATCCCGGACAACATGCTCGAGGCCACGCTGTTCGGTCACGAGAAGGGCGCCTTCACCGGCGCCATCGCGGCCCAGGCCGGCAAGTTCGAGCAGGCCGAGGGCGGCACCTTGCTGCTCGATGAGATCTCCGAGATGCCCCTTGGCCTGCAGGCCAAGTTGTTGCGCGTGTTGCAGGAGCGCGAGGTGGAGCGGGTCGGTGGGCGCAAACCGATCGCCCTGGACATCCGTGTGCTGGCCACCAGTAACCGCGACATGGCGGGCGAAGTGGCGGCGGGGCGCTTCCGCGAGGACTTGTATTACCGCCTTTCGGTATTCCCGCTGGCCTGGCAGCCGCTGCGCGAGCGCGCTGGCGATATCCTGCCGCTGGCCGAGCGCTTGCTGGCGCGCCACGTGGCGAAGATGAAGCATGCGCCGGTGCGGCTGTCGGCCGAGGCGCGCGCCTGCCTGCAGGCGCACGCCTGGCCGGGCAACGTGCGCGAGCTGGACAACGCCTTGCAGCGGGCGTTGATCCTGCAACAGGGCGGGGTGATCGAAGCGGCGGATTTCTGTCTGGCAGGTGCCATTCCATTGTCGGCTGGAGCAATGGCCACTACATCGCCATTATCCGCGGACGTGGCGGTGGATTCGGGTGGTTTGGGCGACGACATGCGTCGCCATGAATTCCAGATGATCATCGACACCCTGCGCGCCGAGCGCGGTCGTCGCAAGGAAGCGGCCGAAAAACTGGGCATCAGTCCGCGTACCTTGCGCTACAAGCTGGCGCAGATGCGTGACGCCGGGCTCGATGTGGAAGCCAGTCTGTTCGGCTGAAGACAGTCATTTATATGTTTGCGGTGCGGGCTGGCACATGAGTTGCTAGTTCAGGGCTATCCGCCGCATGAGTGTCAAAAAAATGCGGCCGCCGGAGAGAGAAGGTCATGAGCCAAGGTGTTGAATTCAATCGTCTGATGTTGGACATGCGGGCCATGCAGGCCGATGCCATGTCGTTGCCCAAAGCCACCGCTGCCCCTGAGCTTGCGCCTGGCCAAAGCAGCTTTGCCGACATGCTCGGGCAGGCCATCGGCAAGGTCAGCGAGACCCAGCAGGCGTCAACCCAGCTCGCCAATGCCTTCGAGATCGGCAAGAGCGGTGTCGACCTGACTGACGTGATGATCGCTTCGCAGAAGGCCAGCGTGTCCATGCAGGCTTTGACCCAGGTACGCAACAAGCTGGTCCAGGCGTACCAGGACATCATGCAGATGCCGGTTTGAGGGCGGAAGTAAGTCATGGCTGAAGCAGTCGTCGATAACGCCCCCGCCAAGAGCGGTGCGCCTGGTTCCAAGCCAGCGCGGTTCAACATGGCGTTCCTGGAAAACATCTCGCAGATGCCCATGCTGCGTCAGGTCGGCCTTATGGTCGGATTGGCGGCGAGCGTGGCGATCGGCTTCGCCGTGGTGCTGTGGTCGCAGCAGCCGGATTACCGGCCGCTGTACGGTAGCCTGGCCGGCATGGACACCAAGCAGGTCATGGATACCCTGGCCTCGGCAGACATCCCCTATCACGTCGAGCCCAACTCCGGTGCTCTGCTGGTCAAGGCCGACGACCTCTCCCGCGCGCGCCTGAAACTGGCGGCGGCTGGCGTGGCGCCGAGCGATGGCAATGTCGGCTTCGAGCTGCTCGACAAAGAGCAGGGGCTGGGTACTAGCCAGTTCATGGAAGCCACCCGTTATCGCCGCAGTCTGGAAGGTGAGCTGGCGCGTACCGTTTCCAGCCTGAACAATGTCAAGGCCGCTCGCGTGCACCTGGCGATCCCGAAAAGCTCGGTGTTCGTGCGTGACGAGCGTAAGCCAAGCGCCTCGGTACTGGTCGAGCTGTACCCGGGCCGTTCGCTGGAAGCCGGTCAGGTGATGGCCATCGTCAACCTGGTCGCCACCAGTGTGCCTGAGCTGGACAAGTCGCAAGTCACCGTGGTCGACCAGCGAGGCAACCTGCTTTCCGAGCAGCTGCAGGACACCGCGCTGACCATGGCCGGCAAGCAGTTCGACTATAGCCGCCGCATGGAAGGCATGCTGACCCAGCGTGTGCACAACATCCTGCAGCCGGTGCTGGGCAACGACCGTTACAAGGCGGAGGTTTCCGCTGACCTGGACTTCAGTGCGGTCGAGTCGACCTCCGAGCAGTTCAACCCGGACCAGCCGGCGCTGCGCAGCGAACAGGCCGTCAACGAACAACGCGCCAGCAGCCAGGGCCCGCAGGGCGTGCCGGGTGCGCTGAGCAACCAGCCACCAGGCCCGGCGTCGGCGCCGCAAACCACCGGTGGTGCCGCGGCGCCGGCCGGTGCCATTCAGCCTGGTCAGCCGCTGGTGGATGCCAATGGCCAGCAGATCATGGACCCGGCTACCGGCCAGCCGATGCTGGCGCCGTACCCGTCGGACAAGCGTGAGCAGACCACCAAGAACTTCGAGCTGGACCGCTCGATCAGCCACACCCGCCAGCAGCAAGGTCGCCTGACCCGCCTGTCGGTGGCAGTGGTGGTCGACGACCAGGTAAAGGTCGGTGCCAACGGCGAAACCACCCGTGCGCCATGGGGTACCGAAGACCTGGCGCGCTTCACTCGCCTGGTGCAGGACGCGGTGGGCTTCGATGCCAGCCGTGGTGACAGCGTGACCGTGATCAACGTGCCGTTCGCCGCCGACCGTGGCGAAGAGATCGCCGATATCGCGTTCTATCAGCAGCCGTGGTTCTGGGACATCGTCAAGCAGGTGCTGGGCGTGCTGTTCATCCTGGTGCTGGTGTTCGGCGTGCTGCGTCCGGTCCTCAACAACATCACCGGTGGCGGCAAGCAGGCTGCTGCGGACAGCGACATGGAACTGGGCGGGATGATCGGTCTGGATGGCGAACTGGCCAACGACCGTGTCAGCCTCGGTGGCCCGTCAAGCATTCTGTTGCCGAGCCCGACCGAGGGTTACGAAGCACAGCTCAACGCAATCAAAGGCCTGGTGGCCGAAGACCCGGGCCGCGTAGCCCAGGTCGTCAAAGAGTGGATCAACGCCGATGAGTGACAATCGAGCCATTACCGCCAAGCTGAGCCGTGTCGACAAGGCCGCGATCCTGCTGCTGTCGCTCGGTGAGACCGATGCTGCACAAGTGCTGCGGCACATGGGCCCGAAGGAAGTTCAGCGGGTCGGTGTGGCGATGGCGCAGATGGGCACCGTGCATCGCGATCAGGTCGAGCAGGTGATGAGCGAGTTCGTCGAGATCGTCGGCGACCAGACCAGCCTGGGCGTGGGCTCTGACGCCTACATCCGCAAGATGCTCAACCAGGCGCTGGGCGAGGACAAGGCCAACGGCCTGGTCGATCGTATCCTGCTCGGTGGCAACACCAGTGGCCTGGACAGCCTCAAGTGGATGGAGCCGCGTGCCGTGGCCGATGTGATCCGCTACGAGCACCCGCAGATCCAGGCAATCGTGGTCGCCTATCTCGACCCCGACCAGGCCGGTGAAGTGCTGAGCAACTTCGACCACAAGGTGCGCCTGGACATCGTCCTGCGCGTGTCGTCGCTCAATACCGTGCAACCGGCGGCGCTCAAGGAGCTGAACCAGATCCTCGAGAAGCAGTTCTCGGGCAATTCCAATGCGGCGCGCACCACCCTGGGCGGTATCAAGCGTGCTGCCGACATCATGAACTTCCTCGACAGCTCGGTGGAAGGTGCACTGATGGACGCGATCCGCGAGATCGACAGCGACCTGTCGGAGCAGATCGAAGACCTGATGTTCGTCTTCAACAACCTGGCCGATGTCGACGACCGCGGCATCCAGGCGCTGCTGCGCGAAGTGTCGTCCGACGTGCTGGTGGTGTCGCTCAAGGGCGCCGACGAGCGCGTCAAGGACAAGATCTTCAAGAACATGTCCAAGCGTGCCTCCGAGCTGCTGCGCGACGACCTCGAGGCCAAGGGCCCGGTGCGCGTCAGCGACGTGGAGACGGCGCAGAAGGAGATCCTCACCATCGCCCGACGCATGGCCGAGGCCGGCGAGATCGTGCTCGGCGGCAAGGGTGCCGAGGAAATGATCTGATTTTGCAGGCGACGCGAGCCCCTGTAGGAGCGGCCTTGTGTCGCGAAAGGGCTGCAACGCAGCCCCAGGATTTCAGCGTTGTTGCATATATTGCTGGGGCTGCGTTGCAGCCCTTTCGCGACACAAGGCCGCTCCTACAAGGATCGTGTCGCTTGCAGATGAGTAGCTGAGAACATGCCCACCAAAGAATCCCACCCCAGCGACCTGATTCGTGCCCGCGACCTCGAGGGCGTCGATGTCTGGGCGCTGCCCAGCTTCGACCCGGAGCCTGAGCCGGAACCCGAGCCCGAGCCGGAAGTCATCGAAGAAGTCGAAGAGGTGCCGCTGGAAGAAGTCCAGCCGCTGACCCTCGAAGAACTCGAAGCGATCCGCCAGGAGGCCTACAACGAAGGCTTCGCCACCGGCGAGCGGGAGGGCTTTCACAGCACGCAACTGAAAGTGCGCCAGGAGGCCGAGGAGGCGCTCGCCGCCAAGCTGGCCAGCCTGGAGCAACTGATGGGGCATTTGCTCGAGCCGATCGCCGAGCAGGACACGCAGATCGAACGCAGCATGGTGCATCTGGTTGCGCACATGGCGCGCCAGGTCATCGGCCGCGAGCTGCGCAGCGACTCCAGCCAGATCACCCAGGTGCTGCGCGAGGCGCTGAAGCTGCTGCCGATGGGCGCCGACAACATTCGCATCCACCTCAACCCGCAGGATTTCGAGCTGGCCAAGGCCTTGCGCGAACGCCACGAGGAGAGCTGGAAGCTGCTCGAAGACGAAGCTCTGCTGCCAGGCGGCTGCCGGATCGAGACCCTGCACAGCCGCATCGACGCGACCATGGAAACCCGCATCGAAAAAGCCGTGGCGCAATTGTTCGACCAGTTGCACGACCAGGCCCTGCACCCGGCGGCGGCGGACCTCACAGTCGAACTGGACGCCCACGATGCGCCTTGACCGCACCAGCTTCGGCAAGCGCCTGGGCGGCTACGCCGAGGCGATCGAGCTGCCGGTGCAGCCGGTGGTCGAAGGCCGCCTGTTGCGCATGGTCGGCCTCACCCTCGAAGCCGAAGGCCTGCGCGCTGCGGTAGGCGGGCGTTGCCTGGTGATCAACGACGACAGCTACCACCCGGTGCAGGTCGAGGCCGAGGTGATGGGCTTTGCCGGTAACAAGGTCTTCCTGATGCCGGTGGGCAGCATCGCCGGTATCGCCCCAGGTGCCCGTGTGGTGCCGCTGGACGACAGTGGTCGCCTGCCCATGGGCATGAGCATGCTCGGCCGGGTGCTCGACGGTGCCGGGCGCGCCCTCGACGGCAAGGGCGGCATGCGCGCCGAAGACTGGGTGCCGATGGATGGCCCGATCATCAACCCGCTCAACCGTGACCCGATCAGCACGCCGCTGGACGTGGGTATTCGCAGCATCAACGGCCTGCTGACCGTCGGTCGCGGCCAGCGCCTGGGGTTGTTCGCCGGTACCGGTGTGGGTAAATCGGTGTTGCTGGGCATGATGACCCGCTTCACCGAGGCGGACATCATCGTGGTCGGCCTGATTGGCGAGCGGGGCCGTGAGGTCAAGGAGTTCATCGAGCATATCCTCGGCGAGGAGGGGCTCAAGCGCTCGGTGGTGGTGGCATCGCCCGCGGATGATGCGCCACTGATGCGCTTGCGCGCAGCCATGTACTGCACGCGTATTGCCGAGTACTTCCGCGACAAGGGCAAGAACGTCCTGCTGCTGATGGACTCGCTGACCCGTTTCGCCCAGGCCCAGCGCGAGATTGCCCTGGCCATCGGCGAGCCGCCGGCCACACGTGGCTACCCGCCGTCGGTATTTGCCAAGCTGCCCAAGCTGGTGGAGCGCGCCGGTAATGGCGAGCCTGGCGGTGGTTCGATCACCGCGTTCTATACCGTGTTGTCCGAGGGGGACGACCAGCAGGATCCGATCGCCGACTCGGCGCGGGGCGTGCTCGACGGCCACTTCGTGCTGTCGCGGCGCCTGGCCGAGGAAGGTCATTATCCGGCCATCGACATCGAGGCCTCGATCAGCCGGGTCATGCCGCAGGTGGTGGATCCCGACCACTTGCGCCAGGCGCAGAAATTCAAGCAACTGTGGTCGCGCCTGTCCCAGAGCCGTGACCTGATCAGCGTTGGCGCCTATGTCGCCGGCGGCGATCCGGAAACCGACCTGGCCATTGCCTTGCAGCCCAGGCTGGTGGACTTCCTGCGCCAGGGCCTGGACGAGAATGTCGGCATGGGCCAGAGCCGCGACGAGCTGGGGGCGATCTTCACGCCTCCGGCCAAAGGCTGATAAGCCATGAGCCTGCCCGGTCGCGCCGCGCGCCTGGCCCCCGTGGTCAACATGGCCGAAGAGGCGGAGCGCAAGGCTGCCCAGCGCGTGGGGCACTTCCAGCAGCAGGTGGTTCAGGCCCAGGCCAAGCTGGCCGAGCTGGAGTCGTTCCGTGAAGGGTATCAGGCGCAGTGGATCAATCGTGGCGGGCAGGGCGTGAATGGCAGCTGGCTGCTCAATTACCAGCGCTTCCTGGCCCAGCTGGAAACGGCCATGACCCAGCAGCGGCAAAGCCTGGTCTGGCATGAGAACAACCTGAAGAATGCCCGAGGCACCTGGCAGCAGGCCTATGCCCGGGTAGAAGGGCTGCGCAAGCTGGTGCAGCGCTACATGGACGAGGCCCGGCGCGCTGAAGACAAGCGCGAGCAGCGTTTGCTGGATGAACTGTCGCAGCGACTGCCAAGGCAAGGCCACATGTAGCCTGTGCCGGCCTCTTTGCGGGCACAGGCCACCTTGCCACTCCTGTATCGGGCTGCTAAACCTTGAAGAGTTGCATTCGCCATCATCGAAGGAATCGCTAGCATGGCAGTCGAGACTGATTTTTCGCAGGACGGGAAAAAGCTCACGATCAAGGTCAGGGGGCGTTTCGATTTCGGCAAGCATCAGGAATTCCGTGATGCCTACGAACGCCAGCCTGAAAGGCCCGACTCGGTGGTAGTCGACTTGAAGGACGCTACCTATCTGGACAGCTCTGCGCTGGGCATGCTGCTTTTGCTGCGTGACCATGCCGGCGGTGACGATTCGGACGTACGCGTGGTGCATGCCAGCTCCGACGTGCGCAAGATCCTGGCCATTTCCAACTTCGAAAAACTGTTCGATATCAGTTGAGCGCACAGATGCCGGCCGAGCAGGCGTTGACCGTGCTGGTGGCTGAGGACGGGGCGGTCGACCGCCTGCTGCTGGCGCAGATCGTCCGTCGCCAAGGCCACCATGTGTACACTGCGGAAAATGGCGAGCAAGCCGTGGCGCTGTTCGCCGAGAAGCGTCCGCAACTGGTGTTGCTCGACGCATTGATGCCGGTGATGGATGGCTTCGAGGCGGCGCGGCAGATCAAGGCGCTGGCCGGCGAGGCACTGGTGCCTATCATTTTCCTGACCTCGCTGAACGAGGAGGATGCGCTGGTGCGTTGCCTGGAGGCCGGGGGCGACGATTTCATGGCCAAACCCTACAGTGCGGTAATCCTCGGTGCCAAGATCCGCGCCATGGACCGCCTGCGTCGCTTGCAGGCGACTGTGCTCGAGCAGCGGGACCAGATCACCCGTCACCATCACCACTTGCTCAACGAACAGCGGGTGGCCAAGGCGGTGTTCGACAAGGTCGCCCATTCCGGCTGTATCACGGCGCCGAACATCCGTTACCTGCAGTCACCCTATGCGCTGTTCAATGGCGACTTGCTGTTGGCCGCGTTCACCCCGGCCGGCGATATGCATGTGCTGCTGGGGGACTTCACCGGCCATGGCCTGCCGGCCGCAGTCGGTGCGATGCCGCTGGCGGAAGTGTTCTACGGCATGACCGCGAAAGGTTACGGCCTGGCGCAGATGCTTCGCGAGATGAACGCCAAGCTCAAGCGCATCCTGCCGGTGGACATGTTCTGCTGCGCGCTGCTGCTCAACCTGAGTGTGCAGCGCGGCGCGGTAGAGGTGTGGAATGGCGGCATGCCGGATGGCTACCGGCTGTCGGCCGGCGGCGAAGTGCTCGGCTGCCTGGGTTCGCGTCACCTGCCGCTGGGCATCCTGGCACCGGAGCGTTTCGATGACAGCACCGAAGTGCTGCCGCTGGCGCCGGGGGAGCGGCTGCTGCTGCTGTCCGATGGCGTGGTCGATACCGCGGACGAGCAGGAGCGCCTGTTTGGTGTCGAGCGCTTGCGCGAGGTGCTGGCCGCCAATCGTGACCCGGCGCAGTTGTTCGATGAAGTGATGCAGGCCCTGGAGCGTTTCGGTGGCCGCCCCCGGGATGACATCAGCCTGTGTGACATTCGCATGTTCAGTGGCGAAGACCGGGTGCCTGCGCCGACCTTGTATTCCGACAGCGGGCGCTCCAGCCCGCTGGACTGGGTGCTGGGATTCGAGTTGCGTGGTGAAAGCCTCAAGCGATTCAATCCGGTGCCTTACCTGGTGCAGTTGTTGCAGGAAATTCATGGTCTGCGGCCGCGCACAGGCGCCTTGCACAGTGTGCTCAGTGAGCTGTATTCCAATGCCCTGGAGCATGGTGTGCTGGGCCTGGACTCCCGGCTCAAACGTGATGTGCAGGGGTTTGCCGACTACTATCAGGAGCGCGCCCGACGCTTGGCGGTGTTGGCTGAGGGCTTCGTGCGCATCGACCTGAAGGTGGAACCCTCAGGGGCGGGTGGACGTCTTACCGTCGAGGTCCGCGACAGTGGCGCGGGGTTTGACGTGCACCGTGTGTTGACGCGTCCGTCTCAGGAGCAGGAATTGAGCGGGCGCGGGCTGAACCTCGTGCGGCGGCTTGGCAGCCGTGCCGAATGGAGCGAAGGCGGCCGCTGTGCGCGCGTTCAGTTCGATTGGTGATGCGTCTGGAGGGCCGTAGGGCGGCTCAGGCATAATCCGGCTTGATCAAGGAGTGAACAAGTGACTGACATGCATATCGATCACAAGGTACTCAGCGAGCTGCAGGAGGTCATGGAAGATGGCTACCTGCAACTGCTGGAAACCTTTCTGGAAGATTCCGAGCAGCGTTTGAGCCAGCTGCATGGGGCCAAGAGCGCTGATGAGCTCGGCATGGCCGCGCACAGCTTCAAGGGCAGCAGCAGCAACATGGGGGCTGTCGGCCTTGCCCAGTTGTGCCAGCAGCTTGAAGAGCGCGTGAAGGTGCGGCCGCTGTATGGCATCGAAGACCTGATCAACCGGATCGACCAGGAATACCTGGAGGTGCAGTGCTTCTATCGCAGTGAGCGTGAGCGCGTTTCGGCGAACTGATCGCAAGTTGGCGCGACTTTTGCCTCTCTATGGCCAGATGATATTCCAGTTTCTGGCGCGGAGACCGCTCAATGCCTGTCGCACCCAACCCTTTGTTGCAAGCCAACACCCTGAGCAAGCCGTCGAGTGCGAGCTCCTCGCGGGTGGACAAGCCGCTGCAGGCGGCGGGCGGACTGGGCGGCGGCTTTGACCAGGTCATGGCTGGGCAGGCGCGTGACAAGACGCCTGCTCGCAATGACAAGGTTGCTCAGCACAGCCCAAAGGACAAGCCTGACGTTGCTCAGGGCGGCAAGAAGCAGGCCGCCGACAAACCGACGGTTGCCGATGACGGCAACAAATTGCCAGCAGACGATGCGTCGCAATCCAGCGATGCTGCAGCCACCAGCGACTCAGGCTCGCTCGATGCCAACCTGGTGGCGGGGCAGGTGACCGATGCGCAGCCCGGTGCGCAGTTGCTGCAGGCCCAGGCCGAGGCAGTGGCGCCGGTGTTGCAGGCGGCTATCCAGCAGCCTCCGGCGGCAGCGGGTGCCGAGACAGTGTCAGAGGAGCCCGAGGGCGAGGCCTTCGATCCGGATGCCGACCCCTTGGCCAACCTGCCCACGCTGCGCCTGGCCCTGGAGCAGAACGCCCAGGCCAAAGGCACGACGTCAGCGCACGCTGCCGACCCAGGCAAAGCCCAGTCCGATGACGGGCAGGCAGCCGTCAATCCGTTGGCGACCCTGATCGAGAAGGTCGAAGGCGAGGCAGGAAGGTCCGAGACCGGCGACAAGGCCTTCGGCGCCTTGCTTGAAGACGGGCTCAAGGACACCAAGAACGCCAGCAGCGATACCCGTGTCGACGACTTCGCCAACCGCTTGGCCAGCCTGACCCAGGCCGTTACCGCCAAGACCGCCAATGCCGTGCCGGTAAATGCCAATCCCCTGCATCAGCCATTGCAGATGAACCAGGGTGCGTGGGCTGAAGGCCTGGTCAATCGGGTCATGTACCTGTCCAGCCAGAACCTGAAGTCGGCGGATATCCAGTTGGAACCCGCTGAACTCGGACGCCTCGATATCCGGGTCAATGTCGCGACTGACCAGTCCACTCAGATCACCTTCGTCAGTGGCCATGCGGGTGTACGTGATGCGCTGGACAGCCAGGTGTATCGCCTGCGCGAGCTGTTTGCCCAGCAGGGGCTGGCGCAGCCGGATGTGAACGTGGCGGACCAGTCGCGCCAGCAACAACAGCAGGCACAGCAGGAGGGCTCGCAGCTGTCCGGGCTGGCCGCGCGCCGGGCGCAGGCGGGTGAGGGCGAGCAGGGTGGGCTGGGCGAAGTCTCCCGGGCTGTCGAGCAGCAGGTGGTCATTGGTGACAGTGCCGTCGATTATTACGCCTGATGGGGCTGTCTTGGGTTTTGCAGTGGCTGTTGGAGCGGGAGAAAAACCAGCTGGGCTCTGAC
>NZ_JBKGGW010000038.1:0-57943 GCF_052041945.1 Pseudomonas sp. SMN11
TTCTTTTTTTTGTTTCCTTTGGCCTCTTCCCTTTCCCCCCCCCCCCCCCCCCCCCCCCCCCCCCAGGCCCGCTATCAGGCAGAGGCCGCCATCTGCGTCGGGCGTTTGACCTGCGGCTGCGAAGCATTGGCCGCCGCACCCTCTTCGATCGCCTGCTGGACCGCCTTGCGGCGGTTTTCTTCGGCCCGGCGGCTGAAGAACCAGACGAAGAAGGTCACCAGCGACACCGATAGCAGGATCAGGCTGGCCACGGCGTTGATCTCTGGCTTCACGCCCAGACGCACCGCCGAGAACACTTCCATCGGCAAGGTGGTCGAGCCCGGGCCGGAGACGAAGCTGGCCAGTACCAGGTCATCCAGCGACAGCGCAAACGACATCATGCCGCCCGCCGCCAGCGACGGCGCGATCATCGGGATGGTAATCAGGAAGAACACCTTCCACGGCTTGGCACCCAGGTCCATCGCCGCTTCCTCGATCGACAGGTCCAGCTCACGCAGGCGCGCCGACACCACCACCGCCACATACGCCGCGCAGAACGTGGTGTGGGCGATCCAGATGGTGACGATGCCACGCTCCTGCGGCCAGCCGATCATCTGCGCCATGGCCACGAACAGCAGCAACAGCGACAGACCGGTAATCACCTCGGGCATCACCAGCGGTGCGGTGACCAGGCCGCCGAACAGTGTGCGGCCCTTGAAGCGGGTGACCCGCGTCAGCACGAAGGCCGCCAGGGTACCCAGCGCCACTGCCGCCACCGCCGTGTAGCAGGCAATTTCCAGCGAGCGCATCACCGAACCCATCAGCTGGGTGTTGTCGAGCAGGCCGACGTACCACTTCACCGACCAGCCGCCCCAGACCGTCACCAGCTTGGAGGCGTTGAACGAGTAGATCACCAGGATCAGCATCGGCAGGTAGATGAACAGCAAGCCGAGCACCAGCATCAGCTTGGAGAAACTGAAGCGTTTCATGCGCGGCCCTCCATCTCTTTGGCCTGGCTACGGTTGAACAGCAGGATCGGCACGATCAGGATCGCCAGCATCACCACCGCCAGGGCGGATGCCACCGGCCAGTCACGGTTGTTGAAGAATTCCTGCCACAGCACTTTACCGATCATCAGGGTTTCCGGGCCGCCGAGCAGTTCAGGAATCACGAACTCGCCCACCACCGGGATGAACACCAGCATGCAGCCGGCAATGATGCCGTTTTTCGACAGCGGCACGGTGATCTTCCAGAAGCTGTTGAAGGTGCTCGAACCCAGGTCAGAGGCGGCCTCCAGCAGGCTCTGATCGTGCTTCACCAGGTTGGCGAACAGCGGCAGGATCATGAACGGCAGGTACGAATAGACCACGCCGATATACACCGCCAGGTTGGTGTTCAGGATCTGCAACGGCTGATCGATCAACCCGGTCCACAGCAGGAAGCCGTTGAGCAGCCCGTTGTTGCTGAGGATGCCCATCCAGGCATAGACGCGAATCAGGATCGCGGTCCAGGTCGGCATCATGATCAGCAGCAGCAGGACCGTCTGGGTCTCCTTCTTGGCGTTGGCGATGGCATAGGCCATCGGGTAGCCGATCAGCAGGCACAACAGGGTGCTGAAGAAGGCCATCTTCAGCGAGCCCAGGTAGGCCGAGATGTACAGCTCATCCTCGGTCAACAGGCCGTAGTTGGCCAAGTTGAGCACCAACTGGATCTTGTCTTCGACGTAGGTGTAGATCTCGGTATACGGCGGGATCGCCACGTCGGCTTCGGCGAAGCTGATCTTCAACACGATGAAGAACGGCAGCATGAAGAACAGGAACAGCCAGATGAACGGCACGCCGATCACCAGGTGCCGCCCCTCCGGGATAAGGCGCTGGAAGGCTCGCTTGAGCTTGCGCACTTTCATGACCGCAGTACCACACCGCTGTCGTCTTCCCACCACACGTACACTTCATCGCCCCAGGTCGGGCGTGTGCCCTGGCGTTCGGCGTTGGCGACGAACGATTGGACGATCTTGCCGCTCGGCAGCTCGACGTAGAACACCGAGTGGCCGCCCAGGTAGGCGATGTCGTGGACCTTGCCGCGCGACCAGTTGTGCTCGCAGGTCGGTTGCTGGGAGGTGACCAGCATTTTTTCCGGGCGCAGGGCGTAGGTGATGTGCTTGTCTTCCACCGACGTGGTGATGCCGTGGCCAACGTAGATCTTGCGCTCCAGTTCCGGGCTGGCAATGATCGCGTAGCCTTCGGCGTCATCGACCACTTCACCCTCGAACAGGTTGACGTTACCGATGAATTCGCACACCAGGCGGCTGGTCGGGGTCTCGTAGATATCCACCGGCGAGCCGATCTGGGCGATCCAGCCCAGGTGCATGATGGCGATGCGCTGGGCCATGGTCATGGCCTCTTCCTGGTCATGAGTCACCATCACGCAGGTCACGCCCACGCGCTCGATGATTTCCACCAGTTCCAGCTGCATCTGCGAACGCAGTTTCTTGTCCAGCGCGCCCATCGGCTCGTCGAGCAGCAGCAGCTTGGGGCGCTTGGCCAGGGAACGGGCCAGGGCCACCCGCTGGCGCTGGCCACCGGAGAGCTGGTGCGGCTTGCGCTTGGCGTACTGGGTCATGTGTACCAGCTTGAGCATCTCGGCCACGCGGGCGTCGATCTCGGCCTTGGGCATCTTGTCCTGCTGCAGGCCGAAGGCGATATTCTGCGCCACGGTCATGTGCGGGAACAGCGCATAGGACTGGAACATCATGTTGATCGGCCGCTCGTACGGCGGCATGTCGGTGATGTCGACGCCGTCGAGGAAGATCCGCCCTTCAGTCGGGCGCTCGAAGCCGGCCAGCATGCGCAGCAAGGTCGATTTGCCGGAACCGGAGCCACCCAGCAGGGCGAAGATCTCGCCTTTGCGGATCTCCAGGGACACATCGTCCACGGCGACCGTTTCGTCGAATTTTTTTGTAACCCGGTCGATCTTGACCAGCACCTGCTTGGGTTGCTGGCCACCCTCGAGGGCTTTTTTATAGGCACCGGAGGCAACTGCCATGAGTGAAACTCCCAACAAGATTTTTGTGCCCGCGCGGCCTGTGTTCCAGGTACCGCAGCGGGTCTGGATAATTACTTGCCCGACTTGACCTTGGTCCAGCTACGGGTCATCAGACGCTGCACCTTGGGCGGCAACTCTGAGTTCACGAACATCTTGTCCAGCACTTCCTGCGGTGGGTAAACCGCAGCGTCAGTCCTCACGGCCTGGTCCATCAGGTCGCCAGCCTTGGGGTTCGGGTTGGCGTAACCGACGTAATCACTGACCTGGGCGATAACCTCAGGTTTCAGCAAATAGTTGATGAAGGCGTGGGCCTCCTTGACGTTCTTGGCGTCCTTGGGGATCGCCAGCACGTCGAACCAGAGGTTGCCGCCTTCCTTGGGAATGGCGTAGGCCAGGTTCACGCCCTTCTTCGCCTCGATAGCGCGGGCCTTGGCCTGGAACACATCACCCGAGAAACCTGCCGCGACGCAGATGTCGCCGTTGGCCAGGTCGGTGATGTACTTGGACGAGTGGAAGTAGGTCACGTACGGGCGTACGGCCAGCAGCTTCTGCTCGGCCTTGGCGTAATCCTTGGGATCGGTGCTGTTGGGGTTGAGCCCCATGTAGTTGAGCACCGCCGGGAGCATTTCGTCCGCCGAGTCGAGGAAGGCCACACCGCACTTGGAGAGCTTCTTCATGTTCTCGGGTTCGAACAAGACGGCCCAGGAGTCGATCTTGTCCACGCCCAGCGCGGCCTTGACCTTGTCGACGTTGTAACCGATGCCGTTTGTGCCCCACAGGTAAGGCACGGCGTACTGGTTGCCCGGGTCGTTCTTTTCCAGGCGTTTCATCAGCGCCGGGTCAAGATTGGAGTAGTTGGGCAGCAGGTTCTTGTCGAGCTTCTGGAACGCGCCCGCCTTGATCTGCTTGCCGAGGAAATGGTTGGACGGCACCACCACGTCATAGCCGGTATTGCCGGCCAGCAGTTTGCCTTCCAAGGTTTCGTTGGAGTCGAAAACGTCCTGCACGGGCTTGATGCCCGTTTCTTTCTCGAAGTCCGCGAGGGTATTCGGGCCGATATAGTCCGACCAGTTGTAGAAGTGCACCGTAGGCGCCGCTTGGACGCTGCATGCCAGCGTCAGGCCCGCTCCAGCCATCAAGGCCTTGCGTAAAACAGAAATAGACAAGTGGGTGGTCCTCACAATCAGTGCCTGGGTGACGGCGTACTTATTGGGTACAAGCGTTGCCGCGCACACAAAACCGGCGCGCAACTTACCTGCGCAGCTTCGATGCCGCAATCAACAATTGCCATTCACTGGCTCTGGGCCGGAAAACCCCGGCCCAGAGGTCACGCATCGGGGTTATTTGCCCGATTTGATCTTGGTCCAGCTACGGGTGATGTCACGCTGAACCTTGGCATCCGGTGCGGCGATGGCATACAGCTGTTTCTTCACGTCAGCTGGCGGATAGATGCTCGGGTCGCTGGTGATGGCCTTGTCGACCAACGGAGTAGCGGCCTCGTTGCCGTTCGGGAAGCGCACGGCGTTGGTGATCTCGGCCATGACTTCCGGCTGCATCAGGAAGTCCATGAACTTGTAGGCGGCCTCTTTATGCTCGGCATCTTTAGGGATGGCGACCATGTCGTAGAAGGTACCAGCACCTTCTTTCGGAATGATGTAGTCCACTTTGACCTTGTCGCCAGCTTCGTGGGCGCGGGCCTTGGCCTGCTCGACGTCTCCCGAGTAACCGACGGCCACGCAGATGTTGCCGTTGGCCAGGTCGCCGATGTACTTGGACGAGTGGAAGTAGGTGATCGAAGGACGGACCTTGAGGAACAGGTCTTCGGCGGCCTTCAGGTCTTCCTTGCTGGTGCTGTTGGTCGGCTTGCCCAGGTAGTGCAGCGCGGCCGGAAGCATTTCGGTCGGGGCATCCAGGAAGCTCACGCCGCAGCTCTTGAGCTTGGCAATGTTCTCAGGCTTGAACACCACGTCCCACGAGTCGATCTTGTCCACGCCCAGTGCGGCCTTGACCTTCTCCGGGTTATAGCCGATGCCGATCGAACCCCACATGTACGGGAAGGCGTGCTTGTTGTCCTTGTCGCTGGCGTCGCCAACGGCCTTGAGCAGGTCCTTGTCGAGGTTTTTCCAGCTAGGCAGCTTGGAGCGGTCGAGCTCCTCGTAGACGCCGGCCTTGATCTGCTTGGCCAGGAAGTTGTTCGACGGTACGACGATGTCGTAGCCCGACTTGCCGGCCAGCAGCTTGGCTTCCAGGGTTTCGTTGCTGTCGAAGACGTCGTACTTGACCTTGATACCGGTCTGTTTCTCGAACTTGGCGATGGTGTCCGGAGCGATGTAGTCCGACCAGTTGTAGACGTTCAACACGGTATCGTCAGCGTGAACAGCGGTAGCCATGCCACCCATCAGGGCGGCGGCCAGCAACGTTTTGCCCATTTTATTCATGCGTAATGCTCCAGAATTTTTATGTTAGCAACTGTCCAGCAGCCAGAACCCACGGTGCAGAGCGCGCGGCGACTGAAACAACCGCTAGTCTGGCAAGTTACAAGGCTCTGTTTCAAGGAAAGCAGGGCCTTGTAACGACTTAATGTCACATCGCTAGCCTAGCAGGTGCTCACTTGATCGCTTCGAGGGTCAGATCCAGGCATTTGCGCGCCTTTTCCACCAGCTCATCCACCTCGGCATGGCTGATCACCAGCGGCGGGGCGATGATCATTGTGTCGCCCACCGCGCGCATGATCAGGCCGTTCTCGAAGCAGAAGTTGCGGCAGACCATGCCGACACCTTTGCCCTCGTAACGGCTGCGGGTCGCCTTGTCCTTGACCAGCTCGATCGCACCGAGCATGCCCAGGCCGCGTACCTCGCCCACCAGCGGGTGGTCCTGCAACTCACGCAGACGTTTTTGCAAGTAAGGTGCCACTTCCGTGCGCGCCTTCTCGACGATCTTTTCGTCACGGAGGATGCGCAGGTTTTCCAGGCCCACCGCGGCCGCCACCGGGTGGCCGGAATAGGTAAAGCCGTGGTTGAAATCACCACCCTCGCTGAGCACCTTGGCCACCTTGTCACGCACGATCACACCGCCCATGGGGATGTAACCGGAAGTGAGGCCCTTGGCGATGGTCATCAGGTCGGGCTTGAGGTCGTAGTAGTCGGAGCCGAACCACTCGCCAGTGCGCCCGAAGCCACAGATCACCTCGTCGGCGACGAACAGGATGTCGTACTTGGCCAGGATCTCCTTGACCTTCGGCCAGTAGGTCTCTGGCGGAATGATCACCCCACCGGCGCCCTGGATCGGCTCGGCGATGAAGGCGGCGACGTTGTCTTCGCCGACTTCGAGGATCTTCTTCTCCAGCTGCTCGGCAGCCCAGACGCCGAACTCGTCCGGGTTCATGTCACCGCCTTCGCCGAACCAGTACGGCTGCGGAATATGCACGATGCCCGGGATCGGCAGGCCGCCCTGCTCGTGCATGCCGCTCATGCCGCCCAGGCAAGCACCAGCGAAGGTAGAACCGTGGTAGCCGTTGATGCGGCCGATCATGGTCTGTTTGTGCGGCTTGCCCTTCAGCGCCCAGTAATGGCGGACCATGCGCAGTACGGTGTCATTGCCTTCGGAACCGGAGCCGGTGAAGAACACATGGGTCATGCCTTCCGGCGCCACGTCGGTGATCGCCTTGGCCAGCTCCAGGGCTGGCGGGTGAGCGGTCTGGAAGAACAGGTTGTAGTACGGCAGCTCGCGCATCTGCTTTTCTGCCGCCTGCACCAGTTCTTCACGGCCATAACCGACCGCCACGCACCACAGGCCGGCCATGCCGTCGAGGATCTTGTTCCCCTCGCTGTCCCACAAATGAACACCCTGCGCCTTGGTGATGATGCGCGGCCCCTTCTCCTTCAACTGCTTGTAGTCAGAGAAGGGTGCAAGGTGGTGCTCGCCGCTCAGGTTTTGCCATTCACGGGTTTGCGGGTTGTTGACGCTCATGTGCCTCTCCAGTTTCCGGCGGCCGCACCGGCGGCCTCAGGGTTGATCAGACAGCGAATAGCAGGAATTCACGCTCCCAGGAGCTGATGACGCGCTTGAAGTTCTCGTGCTCGGCCCGTTTGGTCGCGACGTAGCCGGTGATGAACTTCTTGCCCAGGTATTGCACCAGCGCACGGCTGTTTTCCATGCGCTCGAGGGCGTCCTCGATGGTCAGCGGCAGGCGCAGGTTGCGGCGCTCGTAGCCACGCCCCTGGACCGGCGCGCTGGCATCGATGCCCTCGACCATGCCGATATAACCGCACAGCAGGCTGGCGGCGATGGCCAGGTAAGGGTTGGCATCGGCACCCGGCAGGCGGTTCTCGACGCGACGGTTCTGCGGTCCGGCATCCGGTACGCGCAGGCCGACGGTGCGGTTCTCCTCGCCCCATTCGACGTTCACCGGCGCCGAGGTGTCGGGCAGGAAGCGGCGGAACGAGTTGACGTTGGGGGCGAACAGCGGCAGCGCTTCGGGGATGAACTTCTGCAGGCCACCGATGTGGTGCAGGAACAGCTCGCTCATGCTGCCGTCTTCATTGCTGAAGATGTTCTTGCCGGTGGCCACGTCGACCACGCTCTGGTGCAAGTGCATGGCGCTGCCCGGCTCGCCGGTCATCGGCTTGGCCATGAAGGTGGCAGCCACATTGTGCTTGAGCGCAGCCTCACGCATGGTGCGCTTGAACACCAGGATCTGGTCGGCCAGGTGCAGGGCGTCGCCGTGACGGAAGTTGATTTCCATCTGCGCCGTGCCGTCTTCGTGGATCAGCGTGTCGAGGTCCAGGCGCTGCAGTTCGCACCAGTCGTAGACGTCTTCGAACAAAGGGTCGAATTCGTTGGCGGCTTCGATCGAGAACGACTGACGGCCGGTTTCCGGGCGGCCAGAGCGACCGACCGGCGGCTGCAGCGGGAAGTCAGGGTCCTCGCTGCGCTTGGTCAGGTAGAACTCCATCTCCGGCGCGACGATCGGCTGCCAGCCCTTGTCGGCGTAGAGCTTGAGGACTTTCTTCAGCACGTTGCGCGGCGACAGTTCGACCGGGTTGCCCTTCTTGTCGTAGGTGTCGTGGATCACCTGGGCGGTCGGTTCGATGGCCCACGGCACCAGGAACACCGCGTCCTGGTCTGGGCGGCAGATCATGTCGATGTCGGCCGGGTCGAGCAGGTCGTAATAGATGTCATCGTCGACATAGTCGCCGGTCACGGTCTGCAGCAGCACGCTCTCGGGCAGGCGCATGCCTTTTTCGGCGATGAATTTGTTGGTCGGCGAGATCTTGCCGCGGGTGATGCCGGTCAGGTCGCTGATCAGGCATTCGACTTCGGTGATCTTGTGCTCTTTCAACCAATCGGTGAGCTGGTCGAGGTTGTTACTCATAAATACCTCAGGAGGTAAGGTGGTCCGCGCTCTGATTCTGGAGGGAGTAGATTGCTAAAGCAAAAACCCACGCGCAGGCGCACTGTGGATACACTGAAAACAAGCGTGTCCGTAGTGGGATCAAAGGGCAGGAATACGAGAAGAGCAACGAAAAAGCGTTACGAGGTGTGGTCCAGATGCGCAAAGCGTCAATTATTGCGGCCATGCAGGCGACAACTCGACTGATGCGTGCGGGAACGGCAGGGATACCCGACTGCACTGCACAGGCAGCGCGCTCAGGTCGCGACAAGCGGACCATGTGACCCTCGTATTATTGTGTTTTGGGTTGAGTCCGAGCTTAGCCTTGTTAAATTTTTTACACAACACCTCCGTAAAAAATAAAACACGGCATGTCGGAGATAGCCCTTTGTGAGGGAAATAGCGGATAATGGCACGCCCCGATATGCAGCAAATCTGCCGTCGATGTGCCATTTCGAGGCATCATGGGGTTGGCTTGACATCAGTTTGTCTTTTCGATTGACTGGTCCTGCAAGCCCCCCTTGATTGATATTTTTAACAACAAAGGTGTTGCATCATGTCGGTACCCCCGCGTGCCGTTCAGCTTAACGAAGCGAACGCGTTCCTTAAGGAACATCCTGAGGTTCTCTACGTTGACCTTCTGATTGCAGATATGAATGGTGTGGTGCGTGGTAAGCGCATTGAGCGCACCAGCCTCCACAAGGTTTACGAGAAAGGCATCAACCTGCCTGCCTCCCTCTTCGCCCTGGACATCAACGGCTCCACCGTTGAAAGCACCGGGCTGGGCCTGGACATCGGCGATGCTGACCGCATCTGCTATCCAATCCCCGACACGCTCTGTAATGAGCCATGGCAAAAGCGCCCGACCGCGCAGCTGCTGATGACCATGCACGAACTGGAAGGCGAGCCGTTCTTCGCCGACCCGCGCGAAGTGCTGCGTCAGGTGGTGAGCAAGTTCACCGATATGGGCCTGACCATCTGCGCCGCGTTCGAGCTGGAGTTCTACCTGATCGACCAGGAGAACGTGAACGGCCGTCCGCAGCCACCACGCTCGCCAATCTCGGGCAAGCGCCCACAGTCGACCCAGGTGTACCTGATCGACGACCTCGACGAATATGCCGACTGCCTGCAGGACATCCTGGAAGGCGCGAAAGAGCAAGGCATCCCTGCTGACGCCATCGTCAAGGAAAGCGCTCCGGCGCAGTTCGAAGTCAACCTCCACCACGTTGCCGACCCGCTCAAGGCCTGCGACTACGCGGTACTGCTCAAGCGGTTGATCAAGAACATCGCCTACGACCATGAAATGGACACCACCTTCATGGCCAAGCCCTACCCGGGCCAGGCAGGCAACGGCCTGCATGTACACATCTCCGTGCTGGACAAAGATGGCAACAACATCTTCACCAGCGAGGATCCCGAGCAGAACGCCGCGCTACGTCACGCTGTCGGCGGTGTGCTCGAGACCCTGCCTGCGTCCATGGCGTTCCTCTGCCCGAACGTCAACTCGTACCGCCGCTTTGGCGCACAGTTCTACGTGCCGAATGCGCCGAGCTGGGGCCTGGACAACCGTACCGTGGCCCTGCGCGTGCCAACCGGTTCTGCAGATGCCGTGCGCATCGAGCACCGCGTAGCCGGCGCTGACGCTAACCCATACCTGATGATGGCTGCCGTGCTGGCAGGCGTGCACCACGGCCTGACCAACAAGATCGAGCCAGGCACGCCAATTGAAGGCAACTCGTACGAGCAGCTGGAGCAGAGCCTGCCGAACAACCTGCGCGACGCCCTGCGCGAGCTGGACGACAGCGAGATCCTGAACAAGTACATCGATCCGAAGTACATCGACATCTTCGTCGCGTGCAAGGAGAGCGAGCTGGAGGAGTTCGAGCACTCGATCTCCGACCTCGAGTACAACTGGTATCTGCATACCGTGTAAGCGAAAACGCCGCCCAAATGGGCGGCGTTTTTCATTCGGGACCGCGTCGCCTGCTTCGCGGGCTTGCCCGCTCCCAGAGGTACATCACAGGCTCAAGCATTGTGAGTATCCTGTGGGAGCGGGCGCGCCCGCCAAGGGGCCGGTACAGGTTTACAGGGACTTCTCGAAAATCTTCGAATTGCGCTGGTAGTTGTACAGCGAAGCCCTCGCCGCCGGCAGGCGCTCCACGCCGCTAGGCGCAAAACCGCGCTCACGGAACCAGTGCGCCGTGCGCGTGGTAAGCACGAACAAGGTATTCAACCCCATCTGCCGCGCCCGCCCTTCGATGCGCTCAAGCAGCTCATCCCCGCGCCCGCCATGGCGGTACTCCGGGTTCACCGCCAGGCACGCCAGTTCACCCGCCTGCGAATCGGCAATCGGATACAGCGCCGCACAGGCGATGATCATGCCCTCACGCTCGACCACGCTGAACTGCTCGATCTCACGCTCCAGCACCTCGCGCGAACGACGCACCAGGATGCCCTGCTCTTCCAGCGGGCTGATTAGCTCCAGCAAGCCACCGACATCGTCGATGGTCGCCTCGCGCACCACTTCGAACTGTTCCTGCGACACCAGCGTACCGCCACCTTCGCGGGTGAACAGCTCGGTCAGCAGCGCACCGTCCTCGGCATAACTGACGATATGGCTACGCGCCACACCACCTTTGCAGGCCTCGGCAGCGGCATCCAGCAGCTCGCCCTGGTAATCACTGCCCAGGCGCGCCAGGTGCGGGGCGATCTGCTGCGGGCGCAGTTCGCGCACCAGCTTGCCGTTCTCGTCCAGCAGGCCCGGCTCAGCACCGAACAGCAGCAACTTGTCGGCGCCCAGCTCGATGGCTGCGCGCGTGGCGACGTCTTCGCAGGCCAGGTTGAAGATCTCGCCAGTGGGCGAGTAGCCCAGCGGCGACAGCAGCACGATGGAGCGCTCGTCGAGCAGGCGGCTGATGCCCTTGCGGTCGACCCGACGCACTTCGCCGGTGTGGTGGTAGTCCACCCCTTCAAGCACGCCGATCGGCCGTGCGGTAACCAGGTTGCCGGAGGCCACGCGCAGGCGCGAGCCCTGCATCGGCGAGGCGGCGATGTCCATCGACAGGCGCGCCTCGATGGCCAGGCGCAGGGCGCCGACGGCATCGATCACGCAGTCCAGGGTGGCGGCATCAGTAATGCGCATGCCCCGGTGGTAGTGCGGGGTCAGGCCGCGGTCTGCCAGGCGGCTCTCGATCTGCGGGCGCGAACCATGCACCAGCACCAGGCGCACACCCAGGCTGTGCAGCAGCACCAGGTCGTGGACGATGTTGCCGAAATTCGGGTGTTCAACACCATCGCCGGGAAGCATGACTACGAAGGTGCAGTCGCGATGGGCATTGATGTACGGGGAGGCATGACGCAGCCAGTTGACGTATTCGGGCATGACAGGGCCTGTGGATAAAGTGGACGGAGAACGGTGAGTCACACGGCGTTCAGGATCATCGTCGGAACAGGCTTGCGGTCACGCGCGGTCTCCTCTAGGCAAGAACGAATCAACAGGGTGGACGTTTAATCCAGGCAGTAGTGCCGGATCAGATCACGTAATAGACGCACGGTAGGCTCGATTCGTGACATTTCAAGGTATTCGCCGGGCTGGTGGGCGCAGGCGATGTCGCCGGGGCCCAGCACGATAGTCTGGCAACCCAGCTGCTGAAGATAAGGCGCTTCGGTACCGAACGCCACCGCTTCGGCCCGATGGCCGGTGAGGCGCTCGGCCACTTGCACCAGCTCGGCATCGGCGGCCTGCTCGAACGGTGGCACCTCAGGGAACAGCGGTGCGTAGTCGATACGCACCTCATGGCGCTCGGCCACTGGCTGCAGCTTGCCGCGAATGGCGGCGCGAAGCTGTTCGACGTCCATGCCTGGCAGCGGCCGCAGGTCGAACTCCAGGGCGCACTGGCCGCAGATGCGGTTGGGGTTGTCACCGCCATGGATGCAGCCGAAGTTCATGGTGGGCGTAGGCACGGTGAACTGCGGGTTGCTGAAGGTTGCCTGCCACTGCCGGCGCAGGCCCATCAGCTCGCCCATTACCTCGTGCATGGCCTCCATCGCGCTGTGGCCCAGGCTCGGGTCGGACGAATGGCCACTGCGCCCGAGGATATCGATGCGGTCCATGAGGATGCCCTTGTGCATGCGGATCGGGCGCAAGCCAGTGGGCTCGCCGATCACCGCCGCGCGGCCCAGCGGCTGGCCGGCAGCGGCCAGGGCGCGGGCGCCGGACATGGAACTTTCTTCATCGCAGGTGGCGAGGATCAGCAGCGGTTGCTTGAAATCGTGCTCCAACAGCGGGATCACCGCTTCGATGATCAAGGCGAAAAAGCCTTTCATGTCGCAGCTGCCCAAGCCGACCCAGCGGCCATCGGCCTCGGTGAGCTTGAGCGGGTCGCTGGACCACAACTGTTCGTCGTACGGCACGGTGTCGCTATGCCCCGCCAGAACCAGGCCGCCAGGGCCGCTACCGCGGCTGGCCAGCAGGTTGAACTTGCCGGGGCTGACCTGCTGGATGTCACAGCTGAAGCCCAGATCGCCCAGCCAGCCAGCCAGCAGGTCGATAACCTGGCGGTTGGACTGGTCCAGTGCGGGTTGGGTGCAGCTGACCGAGGGCGCGGCGATCAAAGCGGCAAACTGGTCTTTCAGCGTCGGCAACGGCATGCGCATACTCCTCGGAAGCGTTGCCCATCATAGGACTATCCGCCGTCTGGAATAAACCGTTGCCGGCCGACTCCTGTAGACTGCCCTGCAACGACGCCCCTCTTTCGAGCCTGTGATGCACAAAGAAACCGAACTCAAGCTCCGCGCCAGCCGCGAGACCCTGGCCGCCCTGCGCGAGCACCCCCTGCTGAAAAAGCGCAACAAGTCCGGCTGGCAGACTCGCGAGCTGCTTAACCAGTACTTCGACACCCCCGAGCGCGACCTCTCCGCCGCCCGTGTCGCCCTGCGCCTGCGCCGTGATGGCGAAGAAGTCATCCAGACCCTGAAGTGCCGCGGCCAGAGCGTTGCCGGGCTGTCCGAGCGCAATGAGTACGAATGGCACCTGGACAAGGTCAAGCTCGACCTGAAAAAACTCGACGCCACCTGCTGGCCCGAGCAACTGGCCGGGCTGGACAAGAAAACCATCAAGCCGCTGTTCACCACCGATTTCACCCGCGAATACGCCGAGATCAGCTGGGGCCGCGGCAAGAGCAAGGTCGTGATCGAGGCCGCGCTGGACCAGGGCTTCGTGATGGCCGGCAAGCGCAAGGAAGAAATTAGCGAGCTGGAGCTGGAACTGCGCGAAGGCGCCCCAGAAGCACTGCTGGAACTGGCCGCCGAGCTGGCCGCGAGCCTGCCACTGATGCCGTGCGATATCAGCAAGGCCGAGCGCGGCTACCGCCTGCTGGAGCCGGACAGCTACGAGCTGGGCCTGCCATCCACTGAACTGGACGCCGAAATGGCCGTGGACGACGCGTTCACCGCGCTCGCCTGGCAGCTGCTGGGCAGCAGCCAGCGCCTGGCCGAGCAGTACCGCCACAATGGCCACTGGCGACTGCTGCAGGACTGGGTACAGTGCCTGGCCGAACTGCGTGCACTGGTTGCCAGCCTGGGCCAGGCCGCACCACGCGCGACCACCCGCGAGCTGCGCGCCAGCCTCGACGCGCTGCTGGAAGACTGGCGCCCGCTGGTGCAGGCCGGCAACGACGACGAAGACATCCGCCGTGCCGCACCCGAGCAGTTCATCGAAGAGCTCGAAGACGTACGCTGGGGCCAGTTCTCCCTGGAAACCTCGCGCTGGCTGCTGGCACGTGCCTGGACCGTGGAGCGCAAGGGCCGTGGCGAACGCCAGGGCAAGGCGCAGCTGGCCAGCTGGCTGGCGCACCTGCTGGGCGAAGAAGGCCGCTCGCTGAAGCTGCCGCTGTACACCCAGCGCCCGGAAGACCTGGCCGAACAGCTGCCACGTGTCGAACAGCTGCTGGCCTGGCTGCACCATGCTCGCCAGGTGCTCGAAGCGCCACAGATGGACCGCCTGTACGGCGACCTGAAGAAGCTGCATGAGCTGGCGGAACTGCCGATCAGCGATGAAGTGCTGGAAGCGCGGATCGAGCAGGCTCGGGCGGTTGATCAGAGCCGGGGCTGGAAGCACCTGCTCAAGGCCTGATACCGAGTCGCTTTCTTCGCGGGTAACCCCGCCCCCACAGGGATCGCGCAAAGCCTGAGGCCTGCGCAGTCCCTGTGGCAGCGGGTTCACCCGCGAATAGCCTCACCTCGCCAATGGCAGGCTGGTGGTGGACTTTATCTCTGACAGTGCCACAATCGAATTCACTTCCTGGATCCCGGGCACGTTCGATAGCTTTTCGAAGAAGAAACGCTCATACGCCTCAATATCCGAGGTAACGATGCGCAGCAGAAAGTCCACCGCCCCCATCAGCACATAGCACTCCAGCACTTCCGGAAAGCCGCGAATCGCCTCGGTGAATTCGGTAAAGTTGGAACGGCCGTGAGCGTTGAGTTTCACCTCGGCGAAGATCTGCGTATTCAAGCCGACCTTCTTGCGGTCCAGCAGGGTCACCTGTCCGCGGATCACCCCCTCCTCTTTCAAACGCTGAATCCTGCGCCAGCAGGGTGATTGCGACAGCCCCACACGCTCGGCGATCTGCGCACTGGACAGCGATGCGTCCTCTTGCAGGAGCTCGAGAATGCGCCGGTCGTAGGCATCCAATTCACCTTGCATGAATGATTCTCCCAAATACGCTTCTTCGAATTGATTAATCTGCAGCACCTGCAATTCGATGGAATCATAGCGAAAAAATACCGGCTTCGACGTGCAAGAATTTCTCCCACATTCGCGGAGACCCAGCATGAACGCACTCGAACGCCCCCTGCCCCGCAGCGATGCCTGGGCCGCCAACGCCAGCCACAGCACCGTGCGCTATCGCCTGCAGGCCGAAGCCGAGCCGGATACCCTGTGCCGGGTGCTCAACCTGTTTGCCCTGCAGTTCCTCACGCCGCACAGCGTGCAGGTCAGCCAGCAGGAAGACTGGCTCGACATCGAGGTCGGCATCGGCGGGTTGAGCTGGCACCGGGCGGAAGTGATTGCGCAAAAACTGCGCAACTTGGTGTGTGTCGGGGAGGTGAGCCTGGAAAACCTGGCGCGGTTGGAGTTGGCGGTGATCTGAAGCCCGGCGGCGCAAAATCCCGAAATCCTTTCCCGTACCTCGCTGCGCCAGGCGCGGCTAGCCTTGACTCAGGACTCCCCCAAGGCACGGACGCCGCCGATGTTCACTCCCAACGAGCAATCCCTCGATCTCAAGAGCCTGCTGGACGCCTTGCAGGCCGACCAGCACCTGACCGCCAACGACTCATGCCAGGTCCGCGAACAAGCGTCCCGCTACAGTGCCCACCACCCGCTTGAAGCCATCGCGGCCCTGGGCCTGGAAGATCGCTGCCAGCCTGGCCAGCTGCTGAATCTGGACGCCCTGTGCCAGTGGCTGGCGCAAAAGGTCGGCCAGCCTTATCTGCGCATAGACCCCATGCAACTCGACCTGGCCCAGGTCAATGGCCTGATCTCCCCCGCCTTCGCGCAACGCCACGGCATCCTGATCGTGGCCAACGACGCCAACGCCATCACCGTGGCCAGCGCCGAACCCTATCAGCAGCTGTGGCAGGCCGACCTGGCGCGCAGCCTGGGCAAACCGATCCGCCGCGTGCTGGCCAGCCCGCTGCAGATTCGCCAACTGGGCCAGTCGCTGTTTCGCCTGGCCCACTCGGTACAAGGTGCGCAGCACCAGCAAGCGACCAGCCTGGGCGAGCTCGAACACTTGCTTGAACTCGGCAAGCGACAAGCGGAGGCAACGGCCGATGACGCGCACATCGTGCATATCGTCGACTGGCTGCTGCAATACGCCATCGAGCAACGCGCCAGCGATATCCATCTGGAGCCACGCCGCGATCAAGGCCACCTGCGCTACCGCATCGATGGTCTGCTGCATACGGTCTACGCCTTCCCGGCCAGCGTCACCCTGGCCGTGGTCAGCCGCCTGAAACACCTGGGCCGCATGGATGTAGCGGAAAAGCGCCGCCCGCAGGACGGTCGGGTGAAAAGCAGCCTGCCAGGCGGCAGCGAAGTTGAACTGCGCCTTTCGACGCTGCCGACGCCCTTTGGTGAAAAGCTGGTGCTGCGCTTGTTCGACCCACGCCAGCTGCAGGAGGACTTCGACCAATTGGGCCTGGAGGGCGAGCCACTGGCCCAATGGCAAACGCTGCTGCAGCGCCGCCAGGGCATCCTGCTGGTCACCGGGCCTACCGGTTCCGGCAAGACCAGCACGCTCTACGCCAGCCTCAAGCAGCTGGCCACGCCGCAGGTCAACCTGTGCACCATCGAAGACCCGATCGAGCGGCTGGAGCCGGCGTTCAACCAGTTGCAGGTGCAACCGGCCCTGGGCCTGGGTTTTGCCGATGGCGTGCGCACCCTGCTGCGCCAGGACCCGGACATCATCATGATCGGCGAAATCCGCGACCGCGAGACCGCACTGGTAGCGGTTCAGGCTGCGCTCACCGGGCATCTGGTGCTTTCAACCTTGCACACCAATGACACCTGTAGCGCCATTACCCGCCTGCTTGAGCTGGGTGTGGCCGATTACCTGATCCGCGCGACCCTGGGCGGGGTCATGGCCCAGCGCCTGGTGCGCCTGCTCTGCCACGCATGCCAAGGCCGCCCATCGAGCGATCCTTGCCAGGTCTGTCGGGGCACCGGCTACCGTGGCCGTACGGGGTTGTTCGAACTGCTCATCCCGAGCGACAGCCTGCGTGCACGGATAGGCGCCAGCACCGATCTGGCCGAACTGCAACGGCAGGCTCTAGCTGAAGGGTTGCAGGATTTGCGCAGCTGTGGGGAGGCGAAAGTGGCCCGGGGACTGACCCGTTCCGAGGAGGTGCTGCGGGTCTGTTCCTGAGCAAAAAACCCTTGTATTCAAGGAACTTGCGCCCATTTTACGGGATCAAAACGACCATTCCCAACCCTCACCCTTCGAGGTGTTTCATCATGCGTCTCAAAACCGCCATCGCAGCTGCTGCCCTGCTTTCGCTGCCTGTTGGCTCTGCCATGGCCGATACCTTCTGGCGTAACGTAATGACTTCCGGCGCGACCACGGCGTCGAGCTACATCACTTCGCACGACCACAAGCTGGTGCTGGCAGCGCAGGATGACGCCGGCAGCTTCGTCGCCAGCGATGGTGCGATTCGCGGTCCGTTCCTGGAGCAGGCACTGCAACAGGTGCGTGCCGAGAACCCAGGGATGCAGGCCTCGGACATGGAACTGGCCAACGCCATCCTGGCCAAAAACGCGGTAGCCGAGTAAGGCCTGGGGCCGCATTGCGGCCCCAGTTTTTCAGCGGTAAGCCTCCACCGGCACGCAAGCACAGAACAGATTCCTGTCCCCATACACGTTGTCGACCCGGTTCACCGCTGGCCAGTACTTGTGCAGGCGCACGTGGGTGCTGGGCGCTACCGCCTGCTCCAGGCTGTAAGGCCGGTTCCAGGGTGCCAGCACATCGGCCAGGGTATGCGGCGCGTGCTTGAGCGGGTTGTCTTCCGCCGGCCAGTTACCCTCCTGCACCTCGGCAATCTCTGCCCGAATCGCCAGCATCGCCTCGACGAAGCGGTCCAGCTCAGCCTTCGACTCGCTTTCGGTCGGCTCTACCATCAGGGTCCCGGGTACCGGGAATGACATGGTCGGGGCGTGGAAGCCATAGTCCATCAGGCGCTTGGCGACGTCCTCCTCGGTTATGCCGGTCTGCGCCTTCAGTGGCCGCAGGTCGATGATGCACTCATGGGCCACGCGCTGGTTGCGCCCGCGGTACAGCACCGGGAAAGCGCCGCCGAGCTGGCTGGCCAGGTAATTGGCCGAGAGGATCGCCACTTCGCTGGCATCAGCGAGCTGTGGGCCCATCATGGCGATGTACATCCAGCTGATCGGCAGGATGCTCGCACTGCCCCAGGGCGCGGCGCTGACCGCGCTGTTGTTCGGGTCCAGCCCCGGCACCGGTACCACCGGATGGCTGGCGACAAATGGTTTCAGATGAGCACGGATGCCGATAGGCCCCATGCCTGGGCCACCACCGCCATGGGGGATGCAGAACGTCTTGTGCAGGTTCATGTGCGAAACATCGGCACCGATATCCGCAGGTCGCGCCAAGCCGACCTGGGCGTTGAGGTTGGCGCCATCCATGTACACCTGGCCGCCGTGCTGGTGGACGACCTCGCAAATTTCGCGGATGCCCTCTTCGTACACACCATGGGTCGAGGGATAGGTGACCATCAGGCACGACAGCCTGGCCCCGGCGGCATGGGCCTTGGCCTTGAGGTCTTCGAGGTCGACGTTGCCAGCATCGTCGCAATCGACAATCACTACCTCCATGCCCGCCATCTGCGCCGAGGCCGGGTTGGTGCCATGTGCCGAAGACGGAATCAGGCATAGCGTGCGCTGAGGCTCATGGCGGCTGCGGTGATAGCGGGTAATGGCCATGAGCCCGGCGTATTCGCCCTGGGCGCCGGAGTTGGGTTGCATGCAGATGGCGTCGAAGCCGGTAATGGCGCACAACCAGCTTTCCAGCTCGTCGATCATTGCCTTGTAGCCCACGGCCTGTGCGGCGGGCGCAAAGGGGTGAAGCTGGGCGAAAGCAGGCCAGGTGATAGGGATCATCTCACTGGTGGCATTGAGCTTCATGGTGCAGGAGCCGAGCGGGATCATCGACTGGTTCAGCGCCAGGTCCTTGTTTTCCAGCTGCTTGAGGTAGCGCAGCATCTCGGTTTCGCTGTGGTGCAGGTTGAATACCGGGTGGCTGAGGAACGGCGTGCGGCGCACCAGCGCAGCGGGGATGCCTTCGGGCATCGCGTGCTGGTCGAGCGTGGCGATATCCAGGCCATGATCGACGCCCAGGAAAATGTCGAACAGCCGCAGCACGGTGGCTTCATTACAGGTTTCGTCCAGGCTCACGCCCAGATGGCCGCGCCCCAGGATGCGCAGGTTGATGCGGGCGGCCTCGGCACTTTCGATGATCGCCGCCTGCGCGCCGCCGACGTCCAGGGTCAAGGTGTCGAAAAAGTGCTCGTTGAGGCGCTTGATGCCTTTGGCCTCAAGGCCTGCGGCCAGCACGAAGGTCAGCCGGTGCACCCGCTGGGCGATGCGTTGCAGGCCTTCCGGGCCGTGATACACCGCATAGAAACTGGCGATGTTGGCCAGCAGCACCTGGGCGGTGCAGATGTTGGAGTTGGCCTTTTCGCGGCGGATGTGCTGCTCACGCGTTTGCAGGGCCATGCGCAGAGCCGTGTTGCCACGGGCATCGCGCGACACGCCGATGATGCGCCCGGGCATCGCCCGCTTGTAGTCGTCACGGCAGGCGAAATAGGCCGCGTGCGGGCCACCGTAGCCCATCGGTACGCCAAAACGCTGGGTCGAACCCAGCACCACATCGGCTCCGAGCTCACCGGGCGGTGTCAGCATCACCAGGCTGAGCAGGTCGGCGGCCACACAGGCCACGGCCTGCTGGCTATGCAACTGGTCGATCAATGGCCGCAGGTCACGCACTTCGCCGTGGGTATCCGGGTACTGCAGCAAGGCACCGAACACCTGGTGTTTGGCAAGCTTATCCACAGTGTCGACGATCAGCTGGAAGCCGAAGCCTTCAGCGCGGGTTTTCAGTACCGACAAGGTCTGTGGGTGGCAGTGCTCGTCGGCAAAGAAGGCGTTGCTCTGGTTGCGCGCCACTCGCTTGGCCAGGGCCATGGCTTCGGCAGCGGCCGTGGCTTCATCGAGCAACGACGCATTGGCCAGGGCCAGCCCGGTGAGGTCGATGACCATCTGCTGGAAGTTGAGCAGCGCCTCCAGACGGCCTTGGGCGATTTCCGGCTGATAGGGTGTGTAGGCGGTGTACCAGCCGGGGTTCTCCAGCACGTTTCGCAAGATGACCGTGGGCGTGACGGTGCCGTGGTAACCCATGCCGATGAGGCTGGTCCACACCTGGTTCTGTTCGGCGTAGCTGGCGAGCTTGGCCAACGCAGCCTGTTCATCCAGGGCCGGCGGCAGGTCGAGGGGGCGGTTGAGGCGGATGCCTGGCGGCACGGTCTGCTCGATCAGCTCGCTGCGGCTGTTGAGGCCGAGGGTGCTGAGCATCGCCTGCTGCTCCGAGGCATCGGGCCCCAGGTGGCGGCGCAGGAACGGGTTGAGCTCTTGCAGTTGATGCAGGGATGGCGACTGGGACATGTCGACGCTCTCTTCCTAGACCAGGTCTCATGGAGACTTATAAGTCTAGGAAGGATTGCCGCTTTTGCAGGGCTATTGCTGGCGGCGCTTTGCGCCCCTTTCGCGACACAAGGCCGCTCCTGCAAGCGATCGCAGTCTCCTGTAGGAGCGGCCTTGCGTCGCGAAAGGGCTGCATAGCAGCCCCGGGATCTTCGATTACTCGCCGATGGCGGCTTTGTAACCGGCAGCATCCAGCAGCTTGTCCAGCTCCGACTTGTCGCTTGGCTTCAGTTTGAAGATCCACGACTCGTAGGGTTCTTCGTTCAGCGACTCAGGGCTGTCGGCCAGCTCTTCGTTGACCGCGATCACCTCACCGGAAACCGGGGCATAGATGTCGGAGGCGGCCTTGACGGACTCGACCACGCCAGCGGCGTCGCCAGCGCCGAACACCTTGCCAACTTCGGCCAGCTCGACGAATACCACGTCACCCAGCGCTTGCTGGGCGTGGTCGCTGATGCCGACGGTGACAGTGCCATCAGCTTCCAGGCGCGCCCACTCGTGGCTTTCGGCGAAACGCAGATCGGCGGGGATATTGCTCATGTCTTGAATTCCTCGTTTGGGTCAGCGGTTCGGCCCGCCGTTTGATGTTCAGATCAGGATCTTGCCGTGGCGCACGAAGGTCGGTCTGACCACCCGCACCGGGTACCATTTGCCGCGGATCTCGACCTCGGCACGGTCACCGGTCGCCATGGGTACGCGCGCCAAGGCAATGGACTTGCTCAGCGTAGGTGAGAAACTACCACTGGTGATCTCCCCTTCGCCAATCCCGGCTACACGCACCACCTGGTGGGCACGCAGAACGCCGCGCTCTTCCAGCACCAGGCCAACCAGTTTTTCCTGCACGCCGCGCTCGATTTCCGCCAACAGGCCGGTACGGCCAACGAAGTTGCGTTCGGCGGGCTCCCAGGCAATGCACCAACCCAGGTTGGAGGTCAGCGGGGTATGGTTTTCATCGATGTCCTGGCCGTACAGGTTCATGCCGGCTTCCAGGCGGAGAGTGTCGCGCGCACCCAGGCCGCTCGGCGCGATGCCGGCGCCGACCAGGTCATTGAAGAATGCTACAGCCTCATTACCCGGCAAGATGATTTCCAGCCCGTCTTCACCGGTGTAGCCGGTGCGGGCGATGAACCAGTCCCCTTCGGCAACACCTTCGAACGGGCGCAGTTCACGGATCAGCGCGGCGCGGGCCGGGCTCAGCAGCGCGGCGACCTTTTCACGGGCATGAGGGCCCTGGATGGCGAGAATCGCCAGGTCTGGGCGAACGTCGAACGAGGCGCTGAAACCGGCGCTCTGCCGCTGCAGCCAGTCGATGACCTTGGCCCGCGTGGCCGCGTTGGTGACCAGGCGGTAGCCGCCTTGTGTGCGGTAGACGATCAGGTCGTCAATGACCCCGCCGTCTTCGTTGAGCAACGGGCTGTACAACGCCTTGCCGGTGCCGTCGAGACGGGCCACGTCGTTGGCCAGCAGACGTTGCAGCCAGGGCGTGGCGTCATCGCCGGTGATGTCGATGACCGTCATGTGGGAAACATCAAAGACACCGCAGTCGCTGCGCACTTGATGGTGCTCCTCGACCTGCGAGCCATAATGCAGCGGCATGTCCCAGCCGCCGAAATCGACCGTCTTGGCGCCGAGCGCCAGGTGCAAGTCGTACAAAAGCGTGCGCTGTCCCATGGGTTTCTCCTTCCGGGCGTGGCGAAGCGGCGGCGGTCGATGACGTTTAATCGTCAGCTCTTCTTGTAGGACCCGCCGCGCGAATGCCGCGCATTGTAGCCGCAAGGGCGCAAGCTGGCATCCTCAGTCACTGTGACCCGGACGCCGAGCGGAACGGCGAATCAGCCCGATGACCGGCAGCAGCCCTACCAGCACCAAGGTCAGCGCCGGCAACGAGGCGCGCGCCCATTCGCCTTCACTGGTCATCTCGAATACCCTGACCGCCAGTGTGTCCCAGCCAAACGGGCGCATCAGCAAGGTGGCGGGCATCTCCTTGAGCACGTCGACGAACACCAGCAACGCAGCGCTCAAAGCCCCGGGCACCAGCAACGGCAGATACACCTTGAAAAACAAACCCACGCCACCGACGCCGAGACTGCGCGAAGCCTCTGGCAATGAGGGGCGAATACGTTCCAGGCTGCTCTCTAATGGGCCATAGGCCACGGCGATGAAACGCACCAGGTAAGCCAACAGCAAGGCAGCCAAACTGCCCAACAGCATTGGCTTGCCCGCGCCGCCCAACCAGGTCGACAGCGGAATGACCAGCTGATTATCCAGATAACTGAAAGCCAGCATGATCGACACCGCCAGCACCGAACCGGGCAAGGCATAACCCAGGTTGGCCAGGCCAACGCCAGCACGAATGCCGCCCGTCGGCGCCTGACGGCGGGCGAAGGCCAGCAGCAGGGCCACGCAAACGGTGATCAGAGCGGCCATACCGCCCAGGTACAAGGTATGCAGCACCAGGCCGACATACCGCTCGTCCAGATCATGCCGGCCGCGCTGCCAGAACCACGCCAGCAACTGCAGCAGCGGAATGACGAATGCGCAGGCGAATACCAGCAGGCACCAGCCGCTGGCCAGCAGCGCCTTGAACCCGCGCAAGTGGTAGAGCGCCTGCCCGCGCGGTCGCTCGTTACCGCTGCGGGTCGCGCCACGGGCACGACGTTCGCCATACAGCACCAGCATCACCGCCAATAGCAGCAGGCTGGCCAGCTGGGCCGCGCTGGACAGGCTGAAGAACCCGTACCAGGTCTTGTAGATGGCCGTGGTGAAGGTATCGAAGTTGAACACGGCCACTGCGCCGAAATCGGCCAGGGTCTCCATCAGCGCCAAGGCGATACCCGCGCCAATCGCAGGCCGCGCCATCGGCAGCGCCACCCGCCAGAAGGCCTGCAGGGGTGACAGGCCCAGCACCCGCGCGGCCTCCATCAACCCCCTGCCCTGGGCCAGGAACGCCGTACGCGCCAACAGGTAGACATAGGGGTAGAACACCAGCACCAGCACGATGATCACCCCACCCGTAGAGCGTACCCGTGGCAGGCGCATGGGCCCGAACACTTCGCGCAGGGCGCTCTGCACGGGGCCGGAAAAGTCGAGCAGGCCGACGAAGACGAAGGCCAGAACGTAGGCCGGGATGGCGAACGGCAGCATCAACGCCCAGTCGAGCCAGCGCCGGCCGGGGAACTCGCAGAGGCTGGTCAGCCAGGCCAGGCTGACGCCGAGCAGGGTGACGCCGATCCCGACGCCGACCACCAAGGTCGCGGTATTGCCCAGCAGGCGGCCCATCTGGGTATCGAGCAGGTGCGACCAGATCTGCAGGTCGATGGACTGCCAGGACAGCAGCAGCACACTCAGGGGCAAGAGGACCAGGGCGGCGGTCAGGGTGACCGGGAGGTACCAGCGGCGTTGTGGGGTGTGCGGCAAGGTTGAATTCTCGATTGCGATGGCGGCCGCTGCGCGGACGTTCGCGGGTAAACCCGCTCCCACAGGTTCTGCGCCATCCTGAAGGGCGATGGTGTTCCTGTGGGAGCGGGTTTACCCGCGAAAGGGCCCTGACAGGCCCCGGAAGAGCAAAGCCTGCTGCTTAATTCCAGCCAGCCCGATCCATCAGGCGAATGGACTCGGCCTGGCGCTTGCCAGCCACTTCCACCGGCAGGCTATCGGCCTTGAAGCTACCCCAGGCTGCCACTTCATCCGACGGCTTTACCTTCGGGTTGGCCGGAAATTCCTGGTTGATGTCGGCGAACAGCTTCTGCGCTTCCTCGCCAGTCATCCACTCGACCAGCTTCTTGGCGGCTTCCGGGTGCGGTGCATGTTTGGTCAGGCCGATGCCCGACAGGTTGACGTGCACGCCACGGTCACCCTGGTTGGGCCAGAAAATCTTAACCGGCAGTTTCGGGTTCTGGGCATGCAGGCGGCCGTAGTAGTAGGTGTTGACCACGCCCACGTCGCACTGGCCGGCCTCGATGGCCTGGATCACCGAATTATCGTCGGAGAACACATCGGTGGCCAGGTTGCCGACCCAGCCTTTGACGATCTGCTCGGTCTTGGCCTCGCCATGGTTCTCGATCAGCGTGGCGGTCAGCGACTGGTTGTACACCTTCTTCGCGGTGCGCAGGCACAGGCGGCCTTCCCAGTGCTTGTCGGCGAGGGCCTCATAGGTGGTCAGCTCGGCCGGCTTGACCCGCTCGGTGGAGTAGACGATGGTCCGCGCACGCAGGCTCAGGCCGGTCCAGTCATGGGACGAAGCGCGGTACTGCGGGGGGATGTTCTGGTCGATGATGTCCGACTTGATCGGCTGCAGGATGCCCATCTGCTCGGCTTGCCAGAGGTTGCCGGCATCTACGGTGAGCAGCAGGTCGGCCACACCGTTTTCGCCCTCGGCCTTGATGCGCTGCATCAACGGGGCTTCCTTGTCGGTGATGAACTTGACCTTGACCCCGGTCTTGGCGGTGTAGGTATCGAACACAGGCTTGATCAGTTCGTCGATGCGCGAGGAGTACACCACCACTTCGTCCGCCGCCTGGGCAGTGCCGCCGAACAGGGTCAGGGCCAGGGCGGCCAGTAGGGGCTTGCGTGGCAACATGGAAAGCACTCCTCGGATCGTATGAGAGGTGCAAATGGTAGTGAATCCCATTTTCCAGCTCATAATCCGAGCAGTTACCGGATGTTGCAGAGGGATATCACAAGGTCTCAGGCCAGCGCTGTACCTGTGGGCTGGCTTGCCTGCGATGGGCCGCAAAGCGGCCCCCGCGATCTCACGCCTTGGCCAGTTCCGGCAGATCCCCGGTCAACCCTAGCGCCTGGCGCACGAACATCGCCTTGGCCTCCGGCATCTGCTCCACCAGCTTCAACCCGCTGTTACGCAACCAGCGCAACGGCAACGGATTGGCCTGGAACAACCGTTCGAAGCCTTCCATCGCCGCCATCAACGCCAGGTTGTGCGGCATGCGCCGGCGCTCATAACGGCTGAGCACTTTCACATCCGCCAACCGCTCACCACGCTCGCAGGCGCTCTCCAGCACTTCGGCCAGCACCGCGGCGTCAAGGAAGCCCAGGTTGACGCCCTGCCCGGCCAGCGGGTGAATGGTGTGCGCGGCATCGCCGATCAACACCAGCCCTTCGTCCACGTAACGCTTGGCGTGGCGCTGGCGCAACGGCACGCAGACGCGCGGGTCGGCCTCCAGCACGTCCCCCAAACGCCCCTCGAAGGCACGTTCCAGGGCCTTGAGGAAGGCCTGCTCATCCAGTGCCATGATCTGCTCGGCCTGCTCGGGCGTGGTCGACCAGACGATCGAGCACCAGTCCTGCTTGCCGTCACGCGACAGCGGCAGGAACGCCAGCGGCCCCTCATCGGTGAAACGCTGCCAGGCGGTGGCCTGGTGCGCAGCACTGCAGCGCACGCTGGTGACGATTGCGTGATGCAGGTAATCCCATTCGCGGGTCTCGCAGCCGGCCAGCCGGCGCACCGCCGAGTTGGCGCCATCGGCGGCCACCACCAGCGGTGTCCGCAGCTGGCGGCCATCGGCCAGGGTCAGCAGCCATTCGTCACCGGAACGGCGTAACTGCTCCAGGCGGGCATTGGGCAGCAGGCCAATGTCACTGTCGTGCAGGCGCTCCAGCAGACCGTCCTGTACCACCCGGTTCTCGACGATATGGCCGAGCACCTGGGCATGCACGCTGGCTGCCGAGAAATGAATCTGCCCGGTACCGCTGCCGTCCCAAACATGCATATCGGAATACGGCGACACGCGCCGCCCGGCGATACCTTCCCAAGCACCCAGGCGTTCGAGGATGCGCTGGCTGGCTGCCGACAGGGCACTGACCCGTGACTCGAACGGAGCGGCGCCATCGAACGGTTTCACCGACAGCGGGCCGCCATCGAGCAGGAGAATTTCCAGGCCGCTGTGGCGAAGCGCCAGGGCCAGGGCGCTGCCGACCATACCGGCACCGACAATCAACAGATCTGCGCGCATTTCCATGCCTTACGCCTGCCTCGCTTGCGGCTTGAGCCGCACGTATAGGGTTTTATCGACCCGTGCCACCAGCTCGCCGGCTTCGTCACGGATATCGACCTGCACACGCGGCAGGTACTTCTTGCCGGTAGCGGTCTGCTGGCGGATCTCGTCCAGCAGCGCGTCATCGACGTGGAATTCGGCGTACACCGTGCCCTTGCCCGGGGCGATGAAATCGATGCTGGCGGCCTTGTCCCAGACGATGTACTCGCGGCCCAGCTGCTCGATCAGCAGCAGCATGTAGAACGGGTCGACCATCGAGTACAGGCTGCCGCCAAACTGGGTGCCGACATAGTTGCGGTTCCAACGGGTCAGCTTCATGCGTACCTTGACGCTGCGCATGTCAGGGCTGATGTGCTGGATGCGGATACCGGCACCGATGTAGGGCGGGTAGAGGTTCAGCAGCCAGCGCAACATGCGCGCCCGGCGCGCCAGCCTGCGCGGGTTGCTCATGCCTGGCCCCGCGGATCGGGGCGAGTGCCGAGGCCCATGGCCTGGCGGGCGAACCAGCTTTTTGCCGGGGGCAGCAGGTCGAGCCCGAGCAAGCCAATATTGCGCCCGGCCGCCAGCAGCGGCTGGTTGCTGCCGAACAGGCGGGTGACCTGGTCGGAGAAGCCGATGGTCAGGGCCTGGTCGAGACGCTGGCGCTGGTGATAGGCCAACAGGCTGGCAAGATCACCCGGATGCTGCGGGCCGGCCAGCAGCGCATCGGCCAGCGACTGCACGTCACGCAGCGACAGGTTGAAGCCCTGCCCGGCAATCGGATGCAAGCTGTGCGCGGCGTTGCCCAGCACCACCAGATGTGGCCGTACCTGCTCCTGGGCTTCGATCAGCGCCAGCGGGTAGAGATGCCGGGCACCGACCTGGCGCATGGCACCGAGGCGATAGCCAAAGGCATCCTGCAACTCACGCAGGAAGCTGCGCTCGTCGATTTCGGCCAGGCGCCGCGCATCCATCCCCTGCCGCGTCCAGACCAGAGCGCAGCGGTTTTCCGGCAAAGGCAGCAAGGCCATCGGGCCTTGCTCGGTGAAGCGTTCGAAGGCTTGGCCGCAGTGGGCCTCGCCCGGGGTGATATTGGCGATCAGCGCGCTCTGTTCGTAGGGCGTACGGCGCACATGGATACCCAGCTGCTCACGCAGGCCGGAGCGGCCACCGTCAGCCAGCACCGCCAGGTCGCATTCCAGGCTGGTGTCGTCGTCCAGCTGCAGGCGGTAGCCACCTTCGACGGCCTGCATCGCCTTCACTTCGGCCGGGCAGCGCCAGCTCACCACCTCGCTGTCCAGCCCTTGCCACAGGCACTGGCCGAGCCAGGCATTCTCCACCACGTAACCCAGCGCCGGCACGCCCTCCTCCATGGCATCCAGGCGGGTAGCACCGAAACGGCCCCGATCAGAGACCTGGATCTGCCGGATCGGCTCGGCGCGCGGGCTGATGGTTTGCCACAGGCCAAGGTGCTGATAGATCTGCCGGGTGCCGAAAGACAGCGCCGAGGAGCGTGCGTCGTAGCTGGGCTGGAAGCTGTCGCCGGGGGCGAACGGCTCGATCAGCAGGATCTTCCAGCCGCGTGCCTTGGCGCCGGCCTGCAGGGCCAGGGCCAGGCTTGCGCCGACCAGACCGCCACCGATAATCGCCAGGTTGACCCGATTCATGCCGCGTCCTTACGTGCAGCCTGCATCAGCGCCTCGATCTCGGCGACCGTGCGGGGCACGCCCGAGGTCAGAATGTCACAACCTTGCCTGGTCACTACCACGTCGTCCTCGATCCTGATGCCGATGCCGCGCCATTTCTTCGCGACCGACTCGTTGTCGGCGGCGATGTAGATACCCGGCTCTACTGTCAACGCCATGCCAGGCTCCAGCACCCGCCACTCGCCGCCCACCTTGTATTCGCCAACATCGTGCACATCCATGCCCAGCCAGTGCCCGGCACGGTGCATGTAGAAGGCCCGGTAGGCCTCGCTGTCGATCAGCGCCTGCACCTCACCCTTGAGCAAGCCGAGCTGCACCAAGCCTTCGGTGATGACTCGCACGGTCGCCTCGTGGGCGTGGTTCCAGTGCTTGCCCGGGGCGATCTCGGCAAAGGCGGCAGCCTGGGCCTTGAGCACCAGCTCGTAGATGGCCTTCTGCTCGGGCGAAAAACGTCCGCTGACCGGGAAGGTGCGGGTGATATCGCTGGCGTAGCAGTCGATCTCGCACCCGGCATCGATCAATACCAGGTCACCGTCCTTGAGCGGGGCATCGTTCTGCTGGTAGTGCAGGATGCAGCCATTGCGCCCGGCGGCGACGATCGAGCCGTAGGCCGGCATCTTCGCCCCGCCCTTGCGGAACTCGTAGTCCAGCTCGGCTTCCAGGCTGTACTCGTGCAGCCCGGCGCGGCAGGCCTGCATGGCCCGTACATGGGCGCGTGCAGAGATCTCTGCGGCGGCACGCATCACTTTCACTTCCGCGGCCGATTTATACAGGCGCATGTCGTGCAGCAGATGATCCAGCGCAACGAATTCGTTCGGCGGCTGGGCGCCGAGGCGTGCCTTGGAGCGGATCACGTTGATCCAGTCCATCAAGCGGCGGTCGAACTCAGCATTGCTGCCCATGGCGCTGTAGACCCGTTCGCGGCCTTCGATCAGGCCCGGCAGGATCTCGTCGATGTCAGTGATCGGGAAGGCATCGTCCGCGCCAAAGTCACGGACCGCGCCTTCCTGGCCGGCACGCAGCCCGTCCCATTGCTCACGCTCCGGATTGCGCTCGCGGCAGAACAGTACGTACTCGCCGTGCTCGCGGCCAGGGATCAGTGCGATCACCGCCTCTGGTTCGGGAAAGCCGCTGAGGTACTGGAAATCGCTGTCCTGGCGGTACACGTGCTCGACGTCGCGGTTGCGGATGGCAACCGCGGCAGCCGGCAGGATGGCAATGCTGTTGGGGACCATCTGCGCCATCAGCGCCTTGCGCCGACGGGCATACTCGGCCTTGGGTATATGGCTCATGGGCAGAACTACCCCCGGTTTATCAGTGCAGCGAAGGTTTTGGTGCAGGTGCGGCAGGCGCCGCCAGCTCCGTGTACAGCAGCAGCGGTGCGACGCGCAGGTATTCCATGACTTCCATGTAGTCGCTCTCGCCGTCTTCGGATTCTTCGAGTGCTTCCTGGACCTGGGAAATGGCCACGAGGTCCTGCAGCACCTCCTTGGCTTCGGTAGACAGGTCCTTGCCACCGGCGTTCAGGCCAAAGCCGGTGATGAACCCCTGGCACCACTGGCCGAGCGCCTCGGCGCGGTCGGCGAGCGCGGCGTCGTCGCTCGGCAGCAGCAGAACAATGGCCATGTCTTCGCTGTTCAGCTCGCCCTTGACCATCTCTTGCAGGCCGATCAGGGCATTGCGCACGGTGTCGCCGGGTTCGGTTTCCAGCAGTTGGGCGGCGTCGGCCAGCCAGGCCTCGGCATCGAAGCCTGCACCGGCGCAGCTGCGCCCGATCAGCAGGCCGTGCAGCTCGGCAGGGGTGACAGGATGGCCATTGCTCGAGAGGAGCATGGCAAAAGCAACGTAAGGCGATTGAGTATTAGGCATGGTCGGCTAGGCGCCAGACGGCGCATTTGACTAGAATGAAGACCTTGTATCCTAGCACCGGCAGGCGCGCCAAGACCATCGGCACTGGCCGCCGCTGCGCAGGGAGAGGCATCATCGCAGGGTGATTCAACGACGGAGCGAATCGAGTGCAACCCACGCAAGAGAACGACCTGCAAGCGCTGATGAGCCGATTCGAGTTGCTGATTGAACGCGTCGAGCAACTAAAACGGCAAAATGCACTCCTAGTTACTCAGGAAAAATCCTGGCGCGAGGAGCGCGCCCACCTCATCGAAAAGAACGAGATCGCCAAGCGCAAGGTCGAGTCGATGATTTTACGCCTGAAGGCCCTGGAGCAAGACTCATGAGTTCAAGCAATAGCGTCACCGTGCAGATCCTCGACAAGGAGTATTCGATCATCTGCCCGCCGGAAGAGCGCAACAACCTGGTCAGCGCCGCGCGCTACCTGGATGGCAAGATGCGCGAGATCCGCAGCAGCGGCAAGGTGATCGGTGCCGACCGCATTGCGGTCATGGCGGCGTTGAACATCACTCACGAGATGCTGCACCGCCAGGAGGAACGCAGTGACGCGCCAGTGAGTGGCACCAGCCGTGAACAGGTGCGTGACCTGCTGGAACGGGTCGATCAGGCTTTGTCCGACGATGCGGGTACCAAAAACGGCTGAGATTGGTATACTGGCGCCACTCCCTGGGGGATGCGCCAGTCGGTTATGTCCCTGAGCCGATACGCACAACCACGGGGGTTGCACGCTGGGGCCGGTGTGCATGTCCGCCCGACGGAAAGCCTTAACGCCCCCTGCAATCTCCACCTTGAACTTTCGGGTTCAAGGGCTACACCGATAGCGGTCTTATCGGGGAGCCTGATTCTTCCTGCCCAGCGCTCAGCTGGGCAATCCGACACCTGGGATCGCCAGTGCCATGACTGAAACTGCGCCGCTCACCCGCCCCCAGCTTCGTCGCCTGCTTCGCAATGCCCGCCGCGCCCTTACCCCCGCCCAGCAAAACCAGGCTTCACGCGGGCTGTACCGGCAATTGGCGCAGCACCCCTTGTTCCGCCGTGCCCGGCATATCGCTCTGTACCTGCCCAATGACGGTGAAATCGACCCGCGCCTGCTGCTGCGCGAAGCTCAGCGCAGGGGCAAGCACACCTACCTGCCGGTACTGCATGCCTGGCCACGCACGCGTATGGTGTTCCAGCGTTTCGAACAGGGCGAAAAGCTCAAGCGCAACCGCTTCCGTATTCCCGAGCCATTGACCGATCGTCGGCGCCAGCGCCCGATCTGGTCGCTGGACCTGATTCTGCTGCCGCTGGTCGGCTTCGATGAAGTCGGTGGCCGATTGGGCATGGGCGGGGGTTTCTACGACCGCAGCCTGGCCTACCAGGCACGCCGCAAGACCTGGAAGAAACCGCTGCTGCTGGGGCTGGCGCATGAATGCCAGAAGGTCGAGCGACTGGCGCAGGCCAGTTGGGATGTACCACTGCAGGGCACGGTCAGCGACCGTGGCTGGTACCTGGCGCCGAAGTAAGCGGCGTCAGCGAGGGGATATCAGCGTTGCTGCGGGTTGGCGTCGACCGGCGTCTGGTAGGCGGTATCCAGCTTGCGCTCCCAGATGCCCTGGGCATAACCGGTAGTGACCACACCAAGACCAAAGATGAAGACCAGGATCCACAGTAGATCCGGTTTGCGTTGGTTCATCGAAGAATGCCCCCCTAGGCATACGTTCAGGCTCGGCGACCTTCTAGGTGCCGCCGGAGCGTCTAGCTTTAAAATCGGCGCATTTTCCGACAACCTGAGTCTTCACGCAAACGTTGACGCCAACCGGCTGTCGGTTTCGTGCAACAGGTTATTTCAAACCTTTTCAGGAGCAGTATCCATGGCCTATTGGCTGATGAAATCCGAGCCCGATGAGCTCTCGATCGAAGGCTTGGGCCGTCTGGGCGAGGCACGCTGGGATGGCGTACGCAACTACCAGGCGCGCAATTTCATGCGGGCCATGAGCGTAGGCGACGAGTTCTTCTTCTACCACTCCAGCTGCCCGCAACCGGGCATTGCCGGCATCGCCCGCATCACTGCTGCGGCGTACCCGGACCCGACGGCACTGGACCCGGAAAGCCACTACTTCGACGCCAAGGCCAATGCCGAAAAGAACCCTTGGAGCGCGGTAGATGTGGCCCACGTGAAGACCTTCCGCCAAGTGCTGGGGCTGGGCCTGCTGAAGCAGCAGAGTGCGCTGGCAGAGTTGCCGCTGGTGCAGAAAGGCACGCGGTTGTCGGTGATGCCGGTGACTGAAGAGCAGTGGGCGGCGATCATCGCACTGGCGCACTGAGTGCGGGCAATCGCAGTCAACTGTAGGAGCGGCCTTGTGTCGCGAAAGGGCTGCGAAGCAGCCCCGGCATGCTAAGCGGCGAAGCTGAGATCCTAGGGCTGCTGCACAGCTCTTTCGCGACACAAGGCCGCTCAGGGTTCAACTCAGGCAGGTTGAGTTATTGCACAATCAGGTTATTGAACAGGAGATCCTCGACAATCGGCTTGCCCTCTTCCGATTCCATCACCTGCTGCACCTGCTTCAACGCTTCCTGGCGCAGCTTCTCCTTGGCGTCGACGTTGCTCATGCTATCCACCGTCTGCTGGGTGAACAGGGCCACCAGTTGGTTGCGGATCAGCGGCTCCTGGTGCTTGACCGCAGCCGCCGCGGCATCACCGGTCACGCGCAGGGCTACATCGGCCTTGTACACGCGCAGCTTGGGGCTGCCATCGAGGGCGTAGTTGCCAACGAAGGGTGGGCTCAGGGTGATGTAGGAAACTTTCGGCTCCCCTTCCTTGGCTTCTTCGGCCATGGCCGCCGCTGGCAGCATCAGCGCCAGTACCATCAAGATCCACGCTTTCACGAATTCGCTCCTCAAAACAGTTGGCGCCAGCTTTACCCAGCATGCCTCGCAAACCCAAGCACGGGCTTGTGCCAGCACTTATGTCAGCACATCAGGGTGGGGCATGCTCGTTGACCCGGCAGGCGTCCCTCCTACACTTATCGGCCACTACACGCAAAGGAATAGTCCCGATGAAAGCTGTGTTGTGCAAAACCCTGGGTCCGGCTCGAGACCTGGCGCTGGAAGACGTGGCCAGCCCGGTGCCGAAGAAGAACGAGGTCCTGCTCGATGTGCAGGCTGCCGGGGTCAATTTCCCCGACACGCTCATCATCGAAGGCAAATACCAGTTCCAGCCCCCGCTACCATTCTCGCCAGGTGGCGAGGCCGCCGGCGTGGTCGCTGCGGTCGGCGAACGGGCCGGCACCTTCAAGGTGGGCGACCGGGTGATGGCCCTGACCGGCTGGGGAGCGTTCGCCGAGCAGGTGGCGGTGCCCTTCTACAACGTGATGCCAATACCAGAGCACATGGATTTTGCCACCGCAGCCGCGTTCGGCATGACCTATGGCACCTCGATGCATGCACTCAAGCAGCGCGGCCAACTGCAACCTGGCGAAACCCTTTTGGTACTCGGTGCATCCGGTGGGGTGGGCCTGGCAGCTGTGGAAATTGGCAAGGCCATGGGCGCAAGAGTGATCGCCGCAGCCAGCAGCTCCGAGAAGCTCGCCGTTGCCAAGGCTGCCGGGGCTGACGAACTGATCGACTACAGCCAGGCGAGCCTCAAGGAAGAGATCAAGCGCCTGACCGGTGGCCAGGGCGTGGATGTGATCTACGACCCGGTGGGCGGGGAGCTGTTCGACCAGGCAGTGCGCGGGTTGGCGTGGCGGGGCCGGCTGCTGGTGGTGGGGTTTGCCAGCGGGACGATTCCGCAGATGGCGGCGAACCTGGTGCTGCTCAAGGGTGCGGCGGTACTTGGGGTGTTCTGGGGGGCATTTGCCCAGCGCCAACCTGAGGACAATGCGGCGAACTTCCGGCAATTGTTTGCCTGGCATGCCGAGGGCAAGCTGAAGCCGTTGGTGTCGAAGACTTATCCACTGGCTGAAACTGGGGCTGCCATTGAAGCGCTGGGGCAGCGGCGGGCTGTGGGTAAGTTGGTGGTGCTGGCCAGGTAAAGCATGCCTGGCCTCTTCGCGGGCGTGCCCGCTCCCAAAGGTTCACCACAGGTTCGAAGAACAAGGTATCCCTGTGGGAGCGGGCGTGCCCGCGAAGGGGCCGGTAGCTTTATTAAACCTCGCGCAGGTTATGGCAGCGCCTGAAACGGGCTTCGAGGTTACGATCGGGCATCTGATGGGTACGCAGCGCATTCAAAGTCTGCTCGACATAATCCCGCGTGGTGCCGTAGCGCCCCTTGGCACTGGCCAGAATCTGGCTCAGCAACGTATCCGACAGGTTGCCTGCATAACACGGCAGGTGCCGCTCCAGCACGAACCCCAAGGCCTGCACCTTGCTGCCATCACCCAACCGGCAGCTGAGCCAGTGCGGCCTATAGGCCGGATAAGGCATCTCCCGCTGCCACAGGGCCATCAGCGAGGCGTCGAGGTTGCTTTCATCGAGGCGATAGGCAAAACCACTGCAGGAGCCGCCGCGATCAAGGCCGAACACCAGGCCCGGCGTTTCCGGGGTACCCCGGTGCTCGTGGGACCACAGGTACAACCCGCGGTGATAACCATGAACTCGCGCCCGTTGGCGCTCCACCGAATTACATTCCGGGCGCCAGATTAACGAGCCATAGGCAAACAACCAGACAGGGCCACCTTCATGGCGAGACATGGTCATTTGCATGGAATTGAGCAATTGCTCACGGGTCAGTTGCTGACCGAAGTCGAGCGTCGGAGGATATGCAACTTCCCAGGACAAACTTTCAAGTGCCGACATAAGCTGCCGCCATTATTCCCTGTTTACTACGCATAAAGCGGGAGGCGCTGATGACGCGGCCTGCGCGGCCGCGACGGGCGCTTGCTGTAACCATAGGATAGAAATGCGCCAATACTCAAGTCCCATGAACAGAGTTTCATGCACAGTTCCGACGACTGGGAAGTATTGTTTCGATGGCCGCGAAAGTTAATGGCCAAGGCGGTAACAATGACCGCCTTATACCCACTAGTTCAAACTTCGGTTATTAACCGCGTGGTGCGTAGGCAAACACGTCGGCACGCATGCGGTGGGCGTCCATGCCGGCCTCGACCAGAGCGTCCAGGGTGGCGTAGACCATGTTCGGCGAGCCGCTGGCATACACATGAACGGTATTGAGGTCTTCCACGTCCTCGCACACCGCTTCATGCAGCATGCCGCAACGCCCTTCCCAGCCACACAGGTCACTGACCACCTTGTGCAGGAACAAATTGGGCAAGCGCTGCCATTCAGCCCAGTGCTCGATGCTGTAGAAGTCCTCCGGGCGACGGACACCCCAGTACAGGTGCACCGGGTGCTTGAAGCCCTGGGCGCGGCAATGTTCGACCAGGCTGTGCATCTGGCCCATGCCGGTGCCAGCAGCAATCAGCACCAGCGGCCCGTCGGGCAACTCGGCCAGGTGGGTATCGCCGAACGGCATTTCGATACGCGCCACGCGGTCACGCTGCAGCTGCGCCAGCAACTGCAGCGCGCTGGCTTCACGGCCCAGCACATGCAGTTCGAGGTCCCGCCCGGAATGCGGCGCAGAGGCCAGCGAGAAGGCCGCCGGCTTGCCACCTTCACGCTCGATCATCAAGTACTGCCCGGCATGGTAACGCGGCGGCTTGCCGGCCGGCGCGCGCAGGCGCACGCGCCAGACGTCGCCACCGACTTCGACGCATTCGCTCACGCTGCACGCCAGCTTGCGCACTGGCAGCTCACCCAAGGCAAGCACACCATCCCAGAGCAACACACAGTCCTCCAGCGGTTCGGCAATGCAGGTAAACAACTCGCCATGGTCACGGACAATCCCGTCCTGACGCACACTCCCCTCGACCAACAACGCGGCGCAGACATGGCAATTGCCATTGCGGCAGCTGTTCGGGCAGTCATAGCCCAGCCGCCGCGCTCCATCCAGGATCCGTTCCCCGGGTTCGAGCGCCAGCACCGCCCCGGACGGCTGCAACGTTACCTGCATCAATCTATTCCCAACTGATCCCACAGCTCATCGATACGGCGGGTGACGGCCTCGTCCTTGACGATGACCCGGCCCCATTCGCGTGTAGTCTCGCCCGGCCACTTGTGCGTGGCGTCCAGGCCCATCTTCGACCCCAGCCCCGATACCGGCGACGCGAAGTCCAGGTAGTCGATCGGCGTATTGTCGATCATCACCGTATCACGCTTGGGGTCCATGCGCGTGGTGATGGCCCAGATCACATCGTTCCAGTCGCGGGCGTTGATATCGTCGTCGGTGACAATAACGAATTTGGTGTACATGAACTGTCGCAGGAACGACCACACACCCAGCATCACGCGCTTGGCGTGGCCAGGGTACTGCTTTTTCATGGTCACCACCGCCATGCGGTACGAGCAGCCTTCCGGCGGGAGGTAGAAGTCGACGATTTCCGGGAACTGCTTCTGCAGGATCGGCACGAATACTTCGTTCAGCGCCACACCCAGAATCGCCGGCTCATCCGGCGGCCGGCCAGTGTAGGTGCTGTGGTAGATCGGTTTTTGCCGGTGGGTGATGCGCTCGACGGTGAACACCGGGAAGCTGTCCACTTCGTTGTAATAGCCGGTGTGGTCGCCATACGGGCCTTCCGGGGCCATTTCGCCCGGGTAAATAACGCCTTCGAGGATGATCTCGGCGGTGGCTGGTACCTGCAGGTTGCTGCCACGGCACTTGACCAGCTCGGTGCGGTTGCCGCGCAGCAGGCCGGCGAAGGCGTATTCGGAAAGAGTGTCCGGCACAGGTGTCACGGCGCCAAGGATGGTGGCCGGGTCAGCGCCCAGGGCCACGGCGACCGGGAACGGCTGGCCCGGGTTCTTCTCGCACCACTCGCGATAGTCCAGGGCGCCGCCACGATGGCTCAGCCAGCGCATGATCACCTTGTTGCGGCCGATCACCTGCTGCCGGTAGATGCCCAGGTTCTGGCGGTCCTTGTTCGGCCCACGGGTCACGGTCAGGCCCCAGGTGATCAGCGGCGCCACGTCGCCTGGCCAGCAGTGCTGGATCGGCAGCTGGCCGAGGTCGACATCGTCACCCTCGATAACCACTTCCTGGCACACCGCGTCCTTGACCACCTTCGGCGCCATCGACACGACCTTCTTGAAGATCGGAAGCTTGGACCAGGCGTCCTTCAGGCCTTTCGGCGGCTCCGGCTCCTTGAGGAAAGCCAGCAGCTTGCCGATCTCGCGCAGTTCGTCGACCGACTCGGCACCCATGCCCATGGCCACGCGCTCTGGCGTGCCGAACAGGTTGCCCAGTACAGGGATGTCGAAGCCGGTGGGCTTTTCGAACAACAAAGCCGGGCCTTTGGCGCGCAGGGTGCGGTCGCAGACCTCGGTCATTTCCAGGACAGGGGAAATCGGAACCTGGATGCGCTTGAGTTCACCGCGCTGCTCCAGGCCACGGATGAAGTCGCGCAAATCGCGATACTGCATGCATGAGCCTCGTGTTGGCCGTATCGGTCGGGGTGCAGAGTGTAGCGCCGATAGGGCCGCAATAGCCAAAGTACAGATAGCAAAAAGCCGGGTTTCCCCGGCTTTTCGCGTGGTACGACGATCTTACTTGCGCTTCATCGACAGGAAGAACTCGTCGTTGGTCTTGGTCTGCTTGAGCTTGTCGACCAGGAACTCGATGGCGGCGATCTCGTCCATCGGGTGCAGCAGCTTGCGCAGGATCCACATGCGCTGCAGTTCGTCGTCGGCGGTCAGCAGCTCTTCGCGGCGAGTACCGGAACGGTTGATGTTGATGGCCGGGAACACACGCTTTTCAGCAATGCGACGGTCCAGGGGGAGTTCCATGTTGCCGGTACCCTTGAACTCTTCGTAGATCACTTCGTCCATCTTCGAGCCGGTTTCGACCAGCGCGGTGGCGATGATGGTCAGCGAACCGCCTTCCTCGATGTTACGCGCGGCACCGAAGAAGCGCTTCGGCTTCTCCAGGGCGTGGGCATCGACACCACCGGTCAGCACCTTGCCGGAGCTCGGGATAACGGTGTTGTAGGCACGTGCCAGACGGGTGATGGAATCCAGCAGGATGACCACGTCCTTCTTGTGCTCGACCAGGCGCTTGGCCTTCTCGATGACCATTTCGGCAACCTGCACGTGGCGGGTTGGCGGCTCGTCGAAGGTCGAGGCGACGACTTCGCCGCGCACGGTGCGCTGCATTTCGGTCACTTCTTCCGGGCGCTCGTCGATCAGCAGGACGATCAGGTGGCACTCGGGGTTGTTACGGGTAATGTTCGCCGCGATGTTCTGCAGCATGATGGTCTTACCGGCTTTCGGCGGAGCGACGATCAGGCCACGCTGGCCTTTGCCAATCGGAGCGCACAGGTCGATGACGCGACCGGTGAGGTCTTCGGTGGAGCCGTTACCGGCTTCCATCTTCAGGCGCTTGTTCGGGAACAGCGGCGTCAGGTTTTCGAACAGGATCTTGTTCTTCGCGTTTTCTGGACGGTCGAAGTTGATGGTGTCGACCTTCAGCAGGGCGAAGTAACGCTCCCCTTCCTTCGGTGGGCGGATCTTGCCGACGATGGTGTCGCCAGTACGCAGGTTGAAACGGCGGATCTGGCTTGGCGAGACGTAGATGTCGTCGGGGCCGGCCAAATAGGACGCATCAGCCGAACGCAGGAAACCGAAACCATCCTGGAGAATCTCCAGCACGCCGTCACCCGAGATCTCTTCGCCGCTTTTCGCGTGCTTCTTCAGCAGGGCGAAAATCACGTCCTGTTTGCGCGAACGGGCCATGTTTTCGATGCCCATCTGTTCGGCCATTTCCAAAAGATCGGTAATCGGCTTTTGCTTGAGTTCAGTCAGGTTCATAAGGGGAGTGACGTAATCATGTAAGAAGGGAGAATTAAGCTGTGGCTTAATGAGGCCGCGCCGCTAGATGGCGACAGGATCGCGTACTGATTCGAATTAGGGATGCTTCGGCGACGGCGTGCAGAGGGCACTGGAGAAGCAGTGCGAGGCCGAATGTAACACTTGCTTTTTTCTGCGTCTAGTGCTCTGAAAAAGAAAAAACCCCGCATTTGCGGGGTTTTTTCACATCACATCACAGGCTGGCGTCGAGGAACGCCTTCAACTGCGACTTCGACAAGGCGCCGACCTTGGTGGCTTCGACGTTGCCGTTCTTGAACAGCATCAGGGTCGGGATGCCACGCACGCCATGCTTGGCCGGGGTTTCCTGGTTATTGTCGATGTTCAGCTTGGCGATGGTCACCTTGCCTTCGTATTCAGAGGCGATGTCGTCCAGAACCGGAGCGATCATCTTGCATGGACCGCACCATTCAGCCCAGTAGTCGACCAGCACCGGGCCTTGAGCCTGCAGGACTTCGGCTTCGAAGGTGGCGTCGGTGACGTGTTTGATCAGATCGCTGCTCATGGATATCTCCAGGGTCGTAAGCAAAAAAACGTGGCCCATGATAGCGGCACCCAGGCCCTACAGGAAGTCACGGACGATTGAGTGTAACTATAGTTGTGCAAGACGCCGCGAATCGAAACTGTCACACAAGTGTCATAGCATGGAATGGCACATTGCCTTGCATCAAGGCCCGGTGCGGTGCGCGTTGGCGTCAGCCAAGGATCGTGGCACGATTGCCGGGTTACCGACCGAGAACACACAGAATGCCGCATACCTCCGCGAAGAACCTGTCCCTGATCGCCGCCATCGACCTGGGCTCCAACAGCTTCCACATGGTCGTGGCCAAGGCGCACCACACCGAAATCCGCATTCTCGAGCGGCTCGGCGAAAAGGTTCAGCTGGCCGCCGGCATCGACGAAGAGCGCAAGCTCAGCGAAGAAGCCATGGAGCGAGGCCTGGAATGCCTCAAGCGTTTTGCCCAACTGATCAACGGCATGCCGGCAGGCTCCGTACGCATCGTCGGCACCAACGCCCTGCGCGAAGCGCGCAACCGCAACGAATTCATCCAGCGTGCCGAAGCCATTCTCGGGCATCCGGTGGAGGTCATCTCCGGCCGTGAAGAGGCGCGCCTGATCTACCTCGGCGTCTCCCATACCCTGGCCGACACCCCCGGCAAACGCCTGGTCGCCGACATCGGCGGCGGCAGTACCGAGTTCATCATCGGCCAGCGCTTCGAGCCGCTACTACGGGAAAGCCTGCAAATGGGCTGCGTGAGCTTCACCCAGCGCTACTTCCGCGACGGCAAGATCACCCCGGCGCGCTACGCCCAGGCCTACACCGCCGCACGCCTGGAGCTGATGAGCATCGAAAACGCCCTGCATCGCCTGACCTGGGACGAGGCGATCGGCTCGTCCGGCACCATCCGCGCCATCGGCGCCGCGATCAAAGCCGGCGGCCTGGGCAACGGCGAGGTCAATGCCGAGGGCCTGGCCTGGGTCAAGCGCAAGCTTTTCAAACTGGGCGAGGTGGACAAGATCGACTTCGACGGCGTCAAACCCGACCGGCGCACCATTTTTCCGGCCGGCCTGGCGATTCTCGAGGCCATCTTCGACGCCCTTGAATTGCAGCGCATGGACCACTGCGACGGTGCCCTGCGCGAAGGCGTGCTGTTCGACTTGCTCGGCCGCCATCACCACGAGGATGTGCGTGAGCGCACCTTGAATTCGCTGATGGAGCGGTATCACGTCGACCAAGGCCAGGCGGCTCGCGTCGAGCGCAAGGCACTGAGCGCCTTCGACCAAGTGGCCAATGCATGGAAGCTTGAAGATGGGAACTGGCGCGATCTGCTGGGCTGGGCAGCGAAAATTCATGAAATCGGCTTGGATATCGCTCACTATCACTACCACAAGCATGGTGCCTACCTGATCGAGCACTCCGACCTGGCCGGCTTCTCCCGCGACGAGCAGCTGATGATGGCCCTGCTGGTGCGCGGCCATCGCCGCAACATTCCCAAGGACAAGTTCACCGAGTTCGGCGACGAAGCCGTACAGCTGATTCGCCTGTGCGTGCTGCTGCGCTTCGCCATCCTGTTCCACCACATCCGTGGCACCCAGCAGATGCCCAAGGTTGAGCTGCAGGCCGGCGAAAACAGCCTCGAGGTAGTGTTCCCTGAAGGCTGGCTGGAACAGAACCAGCTGACCCAGGCCGACTTCGCCAACGAGGCGGAGTGGCTGGCCCGGGTCGGCTTCGTCCTCAGCGTACGTTGAGGAGCGGGTTGCTCAGGCGCTCCAGCAGGGTCGCCTGGGCACTGCGCGGGTTCTGGTTGCCGGTCGGGCTGCTGCGCACGTAGCGCCCGTCGGGCTGCAAAGTCCAGGCGTGGGTGTTGTCGGTCAGGTAGCCTTCCAGCTCTTTCTTCACCCGCAGCAACAGCTTCTTGCCCTCTACCGGGAAGCAAGTCTCGACGCGCTTGTCGAGATTGCGTTCCATCCAGTCGGCGCTGGACAGGTAAATCTGCTCTTCGCCGCCGTTGAGGAAGTAGAACACGCGCGTGTGCTCAAGGAAGCGGCCGATGATCGAGCGCACCTGGATGTTGTGCGAAACCCCCGGAATGCCTGGGCGCAGGCAGCACATGCCGCGTACCACCAGGTCGATCTTCACACCCGACTGGCTGGCCTTGTACAGCGCCTTGATGACCTTGGCGTCGGTCAGCGAGTTGAACTTGGCGATGATGTGCGCGGGCTTGCCTTCCAGGGCGAACTGGGTCTCCCGGGCGATCATGTCGAGCATGCCCTTCTTCAGGGTGAACGGCGCGTGCAGCAGCTTCTTCATGCGCAGGGTCTTGCCCATGCCGATCAGCTGGCTGAACAGCTTGCCGACGTCCTCGGTGAGGGCGTCGTCAGAGGTCAGCAGGCTGTAGTCGGTGTACAGGCGGGCGTTGCCGGCGTGGTAGTTACCGGTACCCAGGTGCGCATAGCGCACGATCTCGCCCTGCTCGCGGCGCAGGATCAGCATCATCTTGGCGTGGGTCTTGAAGCCGACCACGCCGTAGATCACCACCGCACCGGCCGCCTGCAGGCGGCTGGCCATCTGCAGGTTGGACTCTTCGTCGAAGCGCGCGCGCAGTTCGATCACTGCGGTGACCTCCTTGCCGTTACGCGCCGCATCCACCAGGGCGTCGACGATCTCCGAGTTGGCCCCGGAACGGTACAGGGTCTGGCGCACGGCGAGCACGTGCGGGTCCTTGGCGGCCTGGCGCAGCAGGTCGATCACCGGGGTGAAGGACTCGAACGGGTGCATCAGCAGGATGTCCTGCTTGCCGATCACGCTGAAGATGTTGTCGGCGTTCTGCAGCAGCTTGGGGATGGCCGGGGTGAACGGCGTGTACTGCAGCTCCGGGTGGCTGTCGAGGCCGGTGATGCTGAACAGACGGGTCAGGTTGACCGGGCCGTTGACCTGGTAGAGCTCGCTCTCGCTCAGGCTGAACTGCTTGAGCAGGTAGTCCGACAGGTGTTTCGGGCAGGTGTCGGCCACTTCCAGGCGCACGGCATCGCCGTAGCGGCGCGAGAACAGCTCACCGCGCAGGGCGCGAGCCAGGTCGTCGACTTCTTCGGAATCCAGCGCCAGGTCGGCGTTACGGGTCAGGCGGAACTGGTAGCAACCCTTGACCTTCATGCCCTGGAACAGGTCATCGGCGTGGGCATGAATCATCGACGACAGGAAGACGTAGTTGTCGCCTGGGCCACCGACGTCTTCCGGCACGCGAATCACGCGTGGCAGCAGGCGTGGTGCCGGGATGATCGCCAAACCGGAATCGCGGCCGAAGGCGTCGACACCTTCGAGCTCGACGATAAAGTTCAGGCTCTTGTTCACCAGCAACGGGAACGGGTGGGTCGGGTCGAGGCCGATCGGGGTGATGATCGGTGCGATCTCGTCGCGGAAGAAGCGGCGCACCCAGGTCTTGAGCTTCGGCGTCCAGTAGCGGCGACGAATGAAACGGATGGCGTGCTTTTCCAGCTCCGGCAGCAGCACGTCGTTGAGGATCGCGTACTGGCGCTCCACCTCGAAGTGCACCAGCTCGCTGATGCGCGCCAGCGCCTGATGCGGCTGCAGGCCGTCGGCCCCGGCCAGCTCGCGGGCGAAGTTGATCTGTTTCTTCAGGCCGGCAACGCGGATCTCGAAGAACTCGTCGAGGTTGCTGGAGAAGATCAGCAGGAATTTAAGGCGTTCGAGCAGCGGGTACGATTCGTCCAGCGCCTGTTCCAGCACGCGGATGTTGAATTGCAGCTGCGAAAGTTCGCGATGAATGTACAGGCTGCTGTCGTCCAGGCTCGGGACGGCGATGGCCGGCGTCGGCGCAGGGGCCGGGGCCGGGGCGGCGGCCTCGACCATCGGTTCCACGACCTCGGGCAGGTCTGGCGGGGTCTGAACCATCTCTTCGGGGACGGCCTGGGCATCCTTGATCGCGACAGGGGTTAGCACTTCATTATTCATCTGACGTTCCTGAGGACGTTAACGCCCTATGATCAATTGAGCGGCAAGATAAGCCCCCATTATGACGGCTGCGTTACAGCTTCGCGCAAGCCGCGACTTAAGGCTGCCGGTATTGTCCGTGTAGGAATTGTTCACGTCGAGACACATTTGGACACTTTCACGAATGCGCGCGAAGGGGTAGGCTGCGCGTTCATTTCGCCAGCACCTCAGAAAATGCTCCAACAATTCCTGCAGGATTTCGGCTACTTTGCCCTTTTTCTAGGCACCTTCTTCGAAGGCGAGACCATTCTGGTACTTGCGGGATTCCTTGCGTTCCGCGAATACATGGACATCAAGCTGGTGGTCCTGGTGGCCTTCTGCGGCAGCTACGCCGGCGACCAGCTTTGGTACTTCATGGGCCGGCGGCACGGACGCAAGATCCTCGCACGCAAGCCGCGCTGGCAGGCAATGGGCGACCGGGCACTAGAGCATATCCGCCGCCACCCGGACATCTGGGTGCTGAGTTTTCGCTTCGTCTACGGCCTGCGCACGGTGATGCCGATAGCCATCGGCCTGTCCGGCTACTCGCCACGCCGATACCTCCTGCTCAACGGCATCGGCGCTGCCGTATGGGCCCTGGCACTGGGCCTGGCGGCCTATCATTTCGGTGCCATCCTCGAAGGCATGCTGGGCAGCATCAAGAAGTACGAGCTATGGGTGCTCGGCGGCCTGTTGCTGCTGGGCGGCCTGCTCTGGCTGCGCCGGCGCTTCCGTACCATCCGTGCCGAGCGCCGCGCGGCGGCAGATGAGCAGCCCGCCAGCACTGAGCAGCAGGTATCCGCCGAGAAGCAACCAGAACACGGGCACGACCAACGCTAAGCCCAACGTGCCGGCCAGGTACAGCGCCGGCACCAGCGTCAGCAGGCGCGCCAGCTCCAGGTGCACCGCCCACGGCCGCTTTTCCAGGGCCGCTCCCAGCACGAACAAGCCGAACGCCATCAGCGACCAGCCCAGCACCAGTGCTGCGGCTGGCACGCGCTCGGCCACGTCCATCAGATAACTGCCCAGCGCGATGTAGACGGCGAATTGCGCTGCCACGTACACCTGCCAACCCCGGCCCAGGGCAATCTCGAACTTGCAGAACATCGCCAGGTTCTGTTTCGCCTGTGGATAAGCTGCCGCGACATCAGCCGGGCGCCAGCCGGTAGGCATGAACCAGATGCGCAGCTTGTCCTTCCAGCTGCGGGTGCGACGGGCATCGCTGTACAGCTGGGCGTAGAACTGCAGGTTGGCCCACAGCGGGTTCCAGCTGGCCAAGGGCGTGGTCACGCCGAACACCACCGGCTCGGCCGGGTCCTCCTCCTTGAACGTGCCGAACAGACGGTCCCAGAGAATGAACACGCCGCCGTAGTTGCGATCCAAGTAGGCAGGATTTTGCGCATGGTGGACGCGATGGTTCGACGGCGTGATCAGCACCCATTCAAGCCAGCCGAGCTTGGGGATGTGCCGGGTGTGCACCCAGAACTGGTACAGCAGGTTCAGCGAGGCCACGGTGATGAACACCACGGGGGGCACGCCTACCAGCGCCAGCGGCAAGTAGAAGATCCACGAGAAGATGAAACCGCTGCTGGTCTGACGCAATGCGGTGGTGAGGTTGTACTCCTCGCTCTGGTGATGCACCGAATGCGCCGCCCACAACACGTTGCGCTCATGGCCCAGGCGGTGCAGCCAGTAGTAGCACAGGTCGTACAGCACGAAGGCCAGCAGCCAGACCCACAGGGCGTTCTGCGGCAGGCGCAGCAGCGCCAGGTGTTCCCAGGCCAGCGCATAGGTCAGCAGCCCTACCCCTTTGGTCAGCAGACCAGTGCTGGTGGACAACGCGCCGGTGCTGAGGCTGTTGATCGAATCGGCCAGGGTGAAGTTGCGCTGGCCGCGCAAGCGGTCGGCAATCAGCTCCACGGCAATCAGCACGAAGAAAAACGGCACGGCCAGCAGAATCAGGTCCATGGGCAACGCTCGGTAAGGTTATCCACAGAGATTAGGATGCGCCTGCCGTAATCCCTATGGCCACATCTGCCAAACTAGAGGACATTTAGCGCCTCGAAAATGGAGTAATGAGCATGACCAAGAAAGTAGCGGTGATTCTTTCCGGCTGTGGCGTCTACGATGGCGCGGAAATCCACGAAAGCGTGATCACCCTGCTGCGCCTCGACCAGCGCGGCGCACAGGTGCAGTGCTTTGCGCCGAACATCGCGCAGATGCATGTCATCAACCACCTGACCGGCGAGGAAATGCCCGAGTCGCGCAATGTGCTGACCGAATCGGCGCGCATCGCCCGTGGCGAAGTGAAGGACATCCGTGAGGCCAAGGCTGAAGACTTCGATGCCCTGATCGTGCCAGGCGGTTTCGGCGCGGCGAAGAACCTGTCCAACTTTGCCGTGGAAGGTACCGGCTGCACGGTCAACCCGGATGTACTCGCACTAGCCGAAGCGTTCGCCGATGCCTGCAAGCCAGTCGGGCTGATCTGCATCTCACCCGCTCTGGCGGCGAAGATCTATGGGCCAGGCGTGATCTGCACCATCGGCAACGACGCGGATACTGCGGCGGCCGTGGAGAAAATGGGTGGCAAGCATGAAGAGTGCGATGTGCATGACATCGTCGAAGACACCCAGCGCAAGCTGGTGACCACCCCGGCCTACATGGTGGCCAAGTCGATCAGTGAAGCCGCCAGCGGCATCTACAAGCTGGTAGACCGGGTGCTGGAGCTGACCCACGAAGAGGCGTGATCAGCCCTTGCTCAGGCGGGTCAGGATCCGATCCAGGGCATTGGCGAACGCCTGCTTCTCACGCTCGCCATAGGGCGCCTGCCCGCCTCCGACCTGGCCCTGCTCACGCAGCTCGGTGAACAGGTTGCGCACCGCCAGGCGCTCGCCCATGTTGCGTTCGTCGAACTCGCGGCCACGCGGGTCCAGGGCCGCTACGCCCTTCTTGATCAGGCGGTCGGCCAGCGGTACGTCGCTGCAGATCACCAGCTCGCCGGGCACGGCGTGCTCGACCAGGTAATCGTCGGCCGCGTCCATGCCGCTGGGCACCACGATCAGGCGGACGATCGCGAAGGCCGGCTTGGCCACGGCCTGGCCGGCCACCATCACCACTTCGAGCTGGCGCTTGAGGGCGAATTTGACGATCAGGTCCTTGGCTGCCTTGGGGCAGGCGTCGGCGTCGATCCAGATGCGCATTGCATTTTCCTCGAGAAAGCTGGGAGGACTTTGCCCTCCTTTCGCGACACAAGGCCGCTCCTACAGGGAACGCGATCGTCTGTAGGAGCGGCCTTGTGTCGCGATGGGCCGCGCAGCGGCCCCAATCAGTTAGCTGTAGCCCGGCGCTTGTCGGCCAGGCGGCTACGCCCATACAACACCAGAATCGCCAGCAAAGCCACCGCCTGCGCACTCAGCGAGTACACATCGGGGTGAATCCCCAGCCAGTCGAATTCGAAGAACGCCACCGGCCGCGTGCCCAGCACGCCTGCCTCCTGCAGCGCCTTCACGCCGTGCCCGGCGAACACCACCGACAGGGCGCACAGCAGCCCGGCGTTGATGCTGAAGAACAGCGACAGCGGCAGCTTCGCCGAACCGCGCAAGATTACCCATGCCAGCCCCACCAGCAGCACCAGCGCTGTGGCACCGCCGGCCAGCACTGCCTGGTGGCCAGCGGGGCCAGCCTGCAGCCACAGGGTTTCGTAGAACAGGATCACTTCGAACAGCTCGCGGTACACCGAGAAGAACGCCAGCACGGCAAAGCCGAAGCGCCCGCCGCCACTGACCAGGCTGCTCTTGATGTAATCCTGCCAGGCGGCGGCGTGACGGCGGTCGTGCATCCATACGCCCAGCCACAGCACCATGACGCTGGCGAACAAGGCTGTGCTGCCTTCCAGCAGCTCACGCTGGGCACCACCAACATCGATCACATAGGCCGCCACGGCCCAGGTGGCAAAGCCTGCAACCAGCGCCAGGCCCCAGCCGATGTTGACGCTGCGCATGGCCGATTGCTGCCCGGTGTTGCGAAGGAAGGCCAGGATCGCGGCCAGAACCAGAATAGCCTCGAGGCCTTCACGCAGCAGGATGAGCAGGCCGGAGATGTAACTCAGCGACCAGCTCAGGCCATCGCTGCCCAGCAGCTTGGCGGCCTGATCGAGCTTGGTTTTCGCTTCGCTCAGACGTTGTTCGGCCTGGGCGACCGGCAGGCCGTCCTGCAGCGACTGACGATAGGCCATCAGGGCCTTTTCGGTGCTTTTGCGCGCCTCTGTATCGATGTTGTCCAGCGAGCTCTCGACCAGTTCGAAGCCTTCCAGATAAGCCGCCACCGACAAGTCATAGGCTTGGTCGTGGTCGCCTGCACGGTAAGCCGCCAGGCTCTTGTCGAGGGTGCTTGCGGTGTAATCGAGCAATTGCGACGGGCCGCGCTTGACCTGCGGCGGCTGGGCGCGCTGGGCACGGAACGCCTCGACCGCGGCAGCGCCTTCAGTGGCAGCGACTTCGGCCGGGGTCTGGCGGGCCAGGTCGGCGATGTTCCAGGTCTTCTCGCCCTTGGCCGCTTCAGGCTTGGCAGTGAAGCTGGCGATGTAGGCGGCCACGTCCCAACGCTGGCGCTCGTCGAGCTGGTCGGCGAAGGACGGCATTTCGGTGCCGTCGATGCCCAGGGCCAAGGTGTTGTAGAGGTCGAACAGGCTCAATTGATCGAGACGTGCGGTATCGCGCAGGTTGGCCGGTGCTGGCTCCAGGCCCACACCTGCCGGGCCGTCGCCTGCGCCAGTATCACCGTGGCAGATCGAGCAGTTCTGCGCATACAGCGAGGCGCCTCGGGCCGGGTCCGGAGTAATGACCGGAGCCTGGCTGACCTCGTAGGCCACCGCCAGGCGGGCACCCAGCTGGCGGGCCTGCTTGGCCACTGAGGCACCGTCCTGGCGCTGGTCGATGGCTTGGCGCAGCGCCTGCACACCTTGCTCAAGCCCGGCTTGCTCGGCGTTCGCCGGCAGGCCTTTGATCAGGTCGGCAAGCACCGTACTGAATTCCCGCTGTTCAAGGTATTCACCATCATCGATGACCTTGCCGTTTTCCACGGTAGGCGGGTAGTCGGCACCAATGTAATCCAGCAGATGCAAGGCCTTGGCGGCCTCGGCAGGCGCTTCGGCCTGCGCCAGGGTGATGCACAGCGCCAGCACCGGGCCGAGCACTACGGCCGGTAACCAGGCGAGCAGACAGGAACGGGTTTTCATGGCCAATCTCGGAGGGAATGCGAAAGAGAACATTGTTCACTTCCACTTTGCTTCGCTCAAGCGTTGTCAGTGGATTTCATGAAAAATCTTGAGACAAATCAGATGAAGTGGGTCGTCACAGCAATGGGGCTGCCATGCAGTCCCATGTTCTCGAGGTTTATTGAAGAACCTTGTTCAGGCCCAGCTCCATATCGTCGATCAGCGCCTTGGCCATTTCACTGAGAATCCGCGCCGCACTGCCGGCCATGCGGTCATTCTCCATTTCTGCTTCGGTGGTGAGGTGGCGGATGCAGCCGAGCAACACTGATAGCTGCGAGAAGGCATGGTCAAAGGGCACGTCGGGCTTGAGGCTGAAAAGGTCGAAGGTCTGCACGCCTGCGGTTACTGCGTCTTGTGGACAAGTGCTCAGCCTGTCGCTCCTTGCTTTAGATGGGGAGGTCCGAGTGTTCGGCCAGGGCCGATACCACTCGGCACAGCAGACGGCTGTTCATGGCCATGGCGTCACGCTGCGGGCCTGGCTCGCTGTCCAGCAAGACGCCGTAGGTTTGCTGCACGGTGAGGGTCAAGGCGCGCATCAGCGCATCGCATTGCTCGATGCCGGGTGGCGTGATGAGCGAGAAGCCGGGGATGTCGAGTTGGGGGATAGAGGTAGGAGGTGGGTCGGGGACTAGCTTTTTCATGGCTGAACTCCTGTACTTGGAAATGTCCTGCCTTCCTCCTCGTCTCACGGATTTGGGTGGCAGCCGTGCACGGGGTGAGACCCGGGGTACAGGAGACCCGGCCAGGCAAAAGCCTGCCCGCGCACGACCGCCATAAGCGATGCGCCCTGTACCAAACGGGTGTCTCACGCCCGATCACCTTGCGAGGCGACCCAGGGACAGTAGTCCGGGAGCACTTCCCAGCCAAGACAGCACCTTCCGACAGGCGCCGTAGGATAATTCGACATGAAATCAGAACTGAAGCATTTGGTTTCAGGTTCGGAAATGTCTGACAGCGCACGTGCCTTTGCCCAGCGCTAAAAATTCGGGCCAGTGCAAGGCCAGCCCGAGCTGAATCACTTGTCCAAACTACGCTGCCTTCCCTTTCACTGTGAAATCTACTTCCAAGTCAGCATTGGCTAGCAGGTTCACCAAGGCATCCAGCGAAAATTTATCAATCTTGCCATTGAGCAGCTCGCTCAAGCGCGGTTGAGTCACCCGCAACCGCTTTGCTGCATCCTTTTGCGGTAGATCCCAAGCCCGCACAGCCCTGGTCAATTCGCGCATTAACTTGGAACGCAGCCGGAGGTTCTCGGCTTCTTCAGGCGAGTCAACCAACGCGTCCCAAACCGAGGTAGATCTCTCATGTGCCATCGTTGAATCCTTCTGTTTTAACCCAGCGACCTGAACCGAGCTCTTGCCAGGTCGATGTCGCGTTTCTCAGTCTTCTCAGTAGTCTTGCGAAATGCATGCAGGACGTAGATGGCTTCAGGACTGCTAATCACAAAAAAAACGCGAAAAGCCCCGTCTTTGCACTTGATGCGTATTTCCCGCACGCCTTGTCATACCGCTTCCACTGGCTTCCAGTCCGCAGGCTCCTCGCCCGCTTGAATCAAATCCAGCTGATACCCAGCTCGCTGCCTGGCTACCAGCGGAAAGCTGCGTAGGTCATCCTTACTGCTGCCCACCCACTCGATGGGTTTCTCATCAACCCGCATGTCAAATGCCCCTTTGCCGTCTATCCAGACGCTAGATGTGCTCGCAATTCATCACTCGCCCTGACCAAGGCACTGAGTCACGTTGCTCCATCCCATCTGTCTCGAAAGGCTTGGCTGAACATGCAGGAAGCTGCAGGTCAAAAATATATCGATATCGATATAAACTCAAGCCAGGGAACTGCACCCAGGCCAATAATTACGGCACCAGAAGTGAACAGGGGGATGAATTTCGGAGGGTCAATGCGCCTGGAAAAGGGTCCCGAGGACAGTATTTCTTGGAGACTTCCCAGCCAAGACAGGACCTTCCGACAGGTGCCGTAGGATAATTCGACATGAAATCAGAACTGAAGCATTTGGTTTCAGATTCGGAAATGTCTGACAGCAAGGGACTTCATTGGATTCAGGAGGTGCCTGCCGGGAGATAGGGTGAGGGCTGACAGGGGCCCGCCGACAGGTTTGCAGCGCCTATGAGATCGAGCGCCGCGCGGGCGGCGCTCGGTCTCACAGGCGCTGAATGCGTCAAGGCGGGCACCTGTCAGCGATCACCCAATCTCAAGCCAATACCTCACTGCTTCCACCCCCCACCCAATGCCAGGAACACGCCAATCTGCCCCAACGCCACCTGGCTGTTGGCCGCCGCCAATTGCGCCCGCACATCGGTATAGGTCCGCGTCGCCTGCAAGTCGGCGAGGAACGACTCACGCCCCGCCTGGTAATACCGGTGCGTCTGGTCCGCCGCTTCCTTCGCCGACTTCTCCGCCTCAGCCAGCGCATCACGCCGGTCCAACAGGGCGCTGTATTGGGCCAGACGGGTCTGGGTCTCGCGGATGGCGTTCAGCACCACGCCGTCGAAATGCGCCAAGGCAGCCTGGGTCGAGGCTTCTGCCATGCGAATTCGCGCACGGGTCCCGTTGGTCGGGATGCTCCAGCTGATCTGCGGACCAAAGCCCCAGCGGTTGGTCGACGGATCGCCGAGGTCTTCGAGGATACCGATGGTGCCGACCTGGGCACCGATGCTGATATCCGGGTACAGCGCCCCCGTAGCCACGCCAATCTCGGCGGTGGCCGCCGCCAGCTGGCGCTCGGCCTGGCGCACATCAGGGCGGCGCTTGAGCAGGGCCGCGCCATCACCCACCGGCACCAACTGGTTGAGGTGCGGCAGCTCGGCGCAATCGGCGGTACCGGCGGGTAACTTATCCACAGGCACGGCCAGCAGCGCCGCCAGGGTGTACATGCCCGTTTCGCGCTCGGCCTTGAAGCGCGGCAGTTCGGCGCGCAACGACTTGAACTGGGTCTGCGAGCGGGTGACCTGGGTTTCGTCGCCACGGCCGGCGTCGCGCAGGCGCTGGTTGAGCTTTACGCTCTGCTCCTGCAAGTCGAGCGACTCGCGGGCGATGTGGAATTCCTCGTTGGCCGAGCACACCTGGGTGTAAGCCTTGACCACGTCGGCCACCAGGGTGATGCGTGCGGTGTCGGCAGCGGCCTGCACCGCATCGGCGTTGGCCCTGGCGGCCTCGGTGCCGCGCTTGAAGGTGCCCCACAGGTCGAACTGGTACGAGGCACTGATGATCGCCTCGCCGATGTTGGCCACCGGTACCTTCTCCGGCAGCAGGAAAGCCTGGCCAGACTCCTGCAGGCGCTGGACGCCGGCCTTGATACCGCCATTGAAGCCGCCTTGAGACTCGGCCACTTCGACCTGGGCACGGGCCTTGGCGATGTTGGCCGCAGCCACGCGCAGCTCGGTGTTGGCACTCAGCGCCTGGCGCACCAGCTCGTTGAGGCGTTGATCCTGATACAGCTGCCACCAGTCCTCGGGCACCGGCGCCGACACCACGCTGTCGGCATCCTGGCGCAGCGGGCCGTTGAGGTCGCTGCGTTGCACCGCCGCGTCCTTTGGCACTTGGTAATCGGGGCCGACCATCATGCAGGCCCCCAGCGACAGGCAGAACCCTGCCAGCATCAGCTGTTTCATGGGCGCTGGCCCTCGAGGATCGACACGGTGGCCGTGCGCCCGGCGATCATGCGGAAGTCTTCCGGCACTTCGTCGAAGGCGATGCGCACCGGAATGCGCTGGGCCAGGCGCACCCAGCTGAACGCCGGGTTGACGTTGGGCAGCAGGTTGGCACCGCTGACGCGATCACGGTCTTCGATGCCGGCGGCGAAGCTCTGCACATGGCCGCGCAGGCGGGTGTTGTCGCCCATCACGCGGATGTCCACGGCGTCGCCGATGTGGATGCCACCGAGCTTGGTTTCCTCGAAGTAGCCATCGACGTGGTACGAGGCACTGTCGACCACCGACAGCACCGGGCGGCCAGCGCTGACGAATTCATGGTCTCGCGGAGCGCGGTCGTTGAGGTAGCCATCTACCGGGCTGCGTACCACCGAGCGGTCGAGGTTGAGCTGGGCAGTGTCGACCGCCACCTGGGCCTCGCTGACCGCCGACCGGGCGCGGGCCTCGCGAGACTGGCTCTCTTCCAGTTGCTCGGCCGCCACCAGGTTGCCGAGCTTGCGGTTACGCTGCGCTTCGCGGGACGCCTGGGCCAGGGTTTCCTGGCGCTCACCGAGGGTCGCCTTGGCTTGGCGCAGGGCCAGGGTAAAGCGGTCCTGGTCGATGGTGAACAGCACATCGCCGCGTTTGACGGTCTGGTTGTCGCGCACCTCGACCTTCTGGATCAGGCCGGACACGTCGGGGGCAATCTGGATCACGTCGGCGCGGATGTGCCCGTCGCGGGTCCAGGGGGCGAACATGTAGTACACCACCATCTGCCACACGAGCACGGCGGCGAAGGTCACTACCAGCAAGGTCAGGACCACACGGCCCAGGGTCAGCAAAGGTTTTTTCATGGCAGCATCAGGCTTCGGCAAAAGTGGTCGACCGCACCCAGCAGCAGGGCATACAGGGCAACGTTGAACAGCGCCCGGTGCCAGACCAGGCGGTAGAAATGCAGGCGCACCAGCACCGCGTGCACCCCCAGGAACAGCAGGTAGGTGCCAAACATCATCACCAGCAGCGTGGGCAGGAACACCCCGCTGATATCCAGTTCACCGATCACAGGGGCGCTCCGTCGAGGCCGGGGGGCAGTTGCGGTTGTTCGGCAGGCTCGAGCATCACCTCGACACCTGGCAGCAAGGCCAGGCGCAGGCCTGCCAGGGCATGCAGCAGATGAGTGCGGGCATCGCCGCGCTCGTACAGTTCATCCAGGTTCAGCGCCAGGCGCGCACGCTCCATGTTGCGCAGCAGCGCGGCCGGGGCATGCAGGCGCTCGCCAGCACGCAGGCAGGCGGCGTAATGCGCGCCGACTTCCTCGATTACCGTGCCCAGGCGCTCGCGGGCCTGCTGGCCGGCGCGAGGCATGTAGGCCAGCAGGTCGAGCAGGTTCAACCCCACGCGCAGGTCGCGCAGCGCCACGCCGCTGTCCTGGCCGGTCTGCGACAGCCGCGGCAGGTGCTGCATGAGACGGTCGAGCATCTGCACACCGACCTGGCGATGCTCGGCCAGGGTCGCCGGCTCGGTCATTTCGACGATGTCGCGCCAGACGAAGCGGGTCATGCGCTTGGCCGCCAGTTCCACGCCGAACGGGCGCAACACCAAGGTCCAGATGAAGGCGAACAGCAGGCCCACGGGGCCGGCCAGGTTGGAGTTGAGGAAGGTAAAGAAGTCAGCGTCGTAGGCACCCTGGATACTGATGAACGTCGAGGTGTTGACGATGGTCAGCAAAGTGCCGAGGTAGAAGCGCGGCTGCACGGTCAGGGTGCCGACACAGATGAACGGGATCGCAAAGGCCAGCACCAGCATCGGGAAGTCGTGCAGGTTGGGCAGCACCAGGAACAGGTACAGGCTGGAGAAGATCACCGACATCAGGGTCCAGAAGAAGAACCGGTAGATCTGCGGCGCCGGGTCGTCCATGGCGGCGAAGAAGCTGCACGATACGGCGGCAAGGATCACCGCACTGGCGCCGTCGTTCCAGCCCAGGCCGATCCACAGGCCGCAGGCGACGACGATCGCCAGCACCGTGGAGACCACCGAGTAGAGCATCAGGCCACGGTCGAAAAACGCTGTCAGCCGGCCCAGGCGCCAGTGGCGGTATACCGCGCGCCAGGGCTTGGGGTCGTCGGTGCGCAGGGCGTGCTGCAAGGAGCAGCAGTCCTGCCACAGATCGGCCCACTCGGTCAGGCGGTAAAGGGCATTGGACAGCAGCAACTCGGCACGCTGGTCGAGGGCGGCGGCGCCGGGCTGCAGGCGGTCGATCTGCTCGTGCAGGGCGGTCCAGCGGGCGATGGAGGCACTGTCGGCGGTACCTTTGAGCCATTCGCGGGCGGCATCCAGCACCGGCTGGATCTGCGCGTAATGGGCCGGGGCGCGGCCTTCGAGGGCGACCAGGGCGTCGTCGAGGGCGTCGATCACCGGTAGCAGATGAATCATTCGTCCGCGCAGCTCGCGGGCGTTCTTCAAGGTATGCGGGCCGGCACCTTCATGGCCGAGCTGGCCGATCATCAGCTCCAGTGAGTTGAAGGTGGTGACCATCGCCCCGCGCATGCCACCGACCTGGTCGGCGCTGGCTTCACGGGCGAGGTAGGTGTCGCTGTAGCGGATCGCCTCGGTGAACCAGTTCCCGGTGGCGCCCACTACCACCGGGGCCAGCCGGCGTGGCCAAAAGATCGCACCGACCACTGCCGCACAGACGATCCCCAGGCAGATTTCCTGGGCCCGGGAGGACGCCACGTCGAACACCGCCAGCGGGTTGTCGACCACCGCCAGGGCAATCATCGGCAAGGTGTAGCCCGCCAGCATCAGCACATAGTTGTTCGCCGTGCGCAGGTTCAGCGAGAGGAACAGCAAGGTGCCAGTCCACAGGGCGATGGCGATGCTCAGCAGCAACGGTGACTGCACCAGCGGCGGCACGAAGAAGATCGCCCCGGCGGCACCGAGCAGCGTACCCACGGCGCGATACACCGCCTTGGAGCTGGTAGGGCCGACGAAGGGGCTGGAGACGATGTACACCGTGGCCATCGCCCAATACGGGCGCGGCAACTGCAGCAGCAGTGCGATGTAAAGGGCGATCATCGATGCGGCGAAGGTGCGCACACCGTAGAACCAGTCGCGTGCCGGCGGCACCGAGCTGAAGAAACCGTTCATGTCACCCCGCCTGCAGTACCCAAACCAGCGGCTTCGAAGGCACGCAACACGCGTAGCGCGGCCTGCAGGTCGGCCTCGTCGATGCCTCGCAGCACATCATGCCGTACGCGCACCAGCTCAGCTTCGATGGTTTCGGCCAAAACGCGACCTTCGGCGGTCAGGCTCAAGGCCTTGGCACGGCGGTCCAGTGGATCTTCGCTGCGACAGACCAGGCCTGCCCTGCACAACTGATCCAGCAGGCGCACCAGCGATGGACTTTCCAGACCGGCAGCCTGGGCCACGGCCACCTGATGCACGCCGTCGCCCAGGCGCACGATCATCAGCAACGGCGCGGCGCAAGCCTCGGAAATACCGTAGCCGATAACGGCGTTGTGGCAGATGCGTCGCCAGTGGCGAGCGGCAACCACCATGCCGCTGCTGACTTGCAGGCGCAGGGAGTCAATGGACATGTAGAGAACCAAGGATATTCATAGTTTGCTAACTATCAATATACGCCTGTGCCTCCCCCTCTCGTCAACCGTGGGCGACGGGGGGCCTTGATGAATTCTTGTTCATTCAGGGCTGAATCTGGTCTTCCAGTTTCATGGTCAGGGCCAAGTTGCTGCCCATCTGCAGCGCACGGTCACGCCAGTCCTGGTAACGCGCGTCATCCCGGCTGCTGAAATGCACCGCCAACTCCTCTGCCGCCTGCATCACTCCGGTTGCCGCTGCCAGTTCCAGCCAATACAGCGCGGCCTTGATGTCCGCGTCCACGTACAGGCCATGCAGCAAGCGGTAGCCCACTTCGAAGCGGCAACGCGCCTCGCCCCGCTCGGCGCCGCGCAAGAACCATTGGTAAGCCTGGCCCGGGTCCACCTGCCAGCCCAGCGCGGCATCGCAGACTTCCTCTTCGTAGAGGTCGCCCAGCGCGGCAGCCGCATGCAGCATGCCCCGCTCGAAGGCTTGGCGATAACATTCCTCGGCCTGGGCATAGGAGGTTTCGACACCCTTGCCGAAGTAGTGCTGCTGCCCCAGGTTGAACCACGCCGCCGCATTGCCCTGTAGCGCCGCCATGCGCAGCAGGTGGCCGGCCAGCGCGGTGTCGGCCCGCCAGTACTTGCCATTGAGCCAGATCCAGCCGAGGTCATTGAGGGCCGACACATTGCCGGCCAGTGCCTGCTGGCGCAGGTCGGTGTACACCGCCTGCAGGTCGTGGGCCTCGTCCAGCCGGTTGACCAGCAGCGCGCGCTGGCTGGGCTGCCCTACCCCGGCAAACAGCCGCTGTCGCCTGCCGGCGGGTGTCGGTGGGCAAATGACCTGCTCAGGCAGAAGACGGGCGAGCAGCGAATGGATATTGCTGACAGCAGACATGTTCATCCTCATTGAACGACCCACAGGCCCGACCGCGGCTGTGATGAGGCGTGATTCTGCGCGACGTCACGTCAAAACCTGTCGCGAACGATTCGGGGCAAGGCAACCAATTGCACATTCCTGGATCTGAGCGAGTTATGGCTAATTGCCATGACCCGCTCGAGCCGCCATCCTGTTGCGGCAAGCCTAGACAAGGACGTTACCTTTTGCCGTTCGCCACCACCCGCGCCACCCTCAGCCGTCAGTGGGCGCTGCTGCGCCAGTTACCCAGCCGTTCACCAGGTATTACCAGCGCCGAACTGGTGTGGCGCCTGCGCGATGTGGGCTTCAACATCAGCAAACGTACGGTGGAGCGGGACCTTAATGAGTTGTCGCTGATCTTTCCACTGGATCGTAATGACAAGAGCATTCCGTTTGGCTGGCATTGGTCGGCGAATGTGGCTGGCGAGTTGCGGGGGAATTTCGACCTGCAGGGATATTTGCGGGGTGATTCGCTTCAGCCGGCGCAGGGTGAAGGGATCGAGATGCAGGCCTGGGTCAGCGACCCATTGGCCCGGCAGCTGCGCGAGGCGCCGTTGAGCGTGGACATGCAACTGACGGCCCTGGACCAGGGGCATCGGCTGCGGGCCACGGTGGAAGATGGCGGGCCATTGCGCTGGTGGGTGCTGAGCCAGGGGGAGGCGGTGGTGATCGAGCAGCCCGGAGCGTTGCGCGATGAGATTGCCAAGACCTTGAGCAATGCGGCAGCACAGTACATGAGTTAGTTGCCTGGGGGGGGGGGGGGGGGGGGGGGGGGGGGGGGGGGGGGGGGGGGGGGGGGGGGGGGGGGGGGGGGGGGGG
>NZ_JBKGGW010000039.1:0-57654 GCF_052041945.1 Pseudomonas sp. SMN11
GGTACGCAGCTGCTCCTGGACGGCGCCCAGGCCGACCGAAACCACCACGACCTCGCTGGCGATACCCTGTTCCTTGAGGCGCACGGCTTGTTCCACGGCGATTTCGCAGAAGGGGTTCATGGCCATCTTGGCATTTGCCAGGTCGATACCGCTGTTGTCCGCCTTGACGCGAACCTTGACGTTGTAATCGACCACTCGCTTGACGCTTACCAATACCCTCATAGGTTCTCCAGTCATTGATGGTGGGGCGGCGGGGAGGGGGTTGGCATCGACGGTAGCGCAGCGCGTGAAGGCGGGGATCGTCCGTTTCAACTAGCAGGGGCTGGCGGCCAGTCATCCATTGCAGCCTTTCCATCGCTAGCCTGATGGTCTAGGATGCCGCTCGCCGGTTTCCATCACGGAATTAATAGGGAATCCGTCGCTCGCCTGCGCGCGAGCCAAACGGAACTGCCCCCGCAACTGTAGGTGCCGAGCCTGCTCCTGAAACGCCACTGGACAAGATCCGGGAAGGTTGGAGCCAGGCCATGACGCATCAGTCAGGAGACCTGCCGGCAAACATTCACCAACCGGCGGGGTGTCCGGGATGGCCATCCTTTGCCCTGTCCAGGGGCCTGTCCCGTGCCTGCGCGGGGCACGGCGATGCCTGTCCGTGCGTCTCTCGCGCAACGTTTGACAGGAGATCGCCCCATGCAGGCTCACCACAACGGCCGGGAAAAGCCGGCCTGGGCATATGCCAGGGTCCTCACCCCCAGCGAGCACCTGATCGTGATCGGTGAGGTGAGGGGGCGGGCGGCTTCCCATGATTGATCTGAGACACCTGCGCACCCTGCAGGCCCTGCGCGAAACCGACAGCATGCCCGAAGCCGCCGAGCGCCTGCACCTGACCCAGTCGGCGCTGTCGCACCAGTTCCGCGAGCTAGAAAACCGCGTCGGCTTGCCGGTGTTCGTGCGCAAGTCCAAACCGGTGCGCTTCACCACCGCAGGCCTGAAGCTGCTGCAACTGGCCGACCAGGTGCTGCCGCTGATCCGCACCACCGAGCGCAACCTGAGCAAGCTGGCCAACGGATCGGCCGATCGGCTGTACATCGCCATCGAGTGCCACAGCTGCTACCACTGGTTGATGCCTTCGCTGGACGAGTTTCGCAGCGCCTGGCCGGAGGTCGAGCTGGACCTGGCATCAGGCCTGTCGTTCGCGCCGCTACCGGCACTAGAACGCGGCGACCTCGACCTGGTGGTGACCTCCGATCCGCTGCCCCTGCCCGGGATCACCTACGTGCCGCTGTTCGGCTATGAGGCGATGCTGGCCATCGACAAACATCATGCCCTGCGCGACAAGCCGTATGTGGAACCCGCCGACATCGCCGGCCAGACCCTGATCACCTACCCGATCGAGCGCAACCGCCTGGACATCTTCACCGGCTTCCTTGACCCCGCCGGCACCGAGCCAGCCCAGGTTCGCACCGCAGAGATGACCGTCATGATGATGCAGCTGGTGGCCAGCGGCCGTGGCGTGTGCTGCCTGCCTAACTGGGCGGTGCATGAATACACCTCGCGTGGCTATGTGATTGCCAGACGCCTGGGCGAACATGGCCTGCAGGCGACGCTGTACGCAGCAGTGCGCAGCGACATGCTCGAAGTGCCTTACATGAGCGATTTCCTGCTCACGGCAAAAGACATTTCCTTTGCCACGCTGGAGGGCGTGAACGCGGTTACAGGGCGCTCTGCCTGACAACCCCGCCTCGCCGCCCAGCACTTTGGCGAGGCGCTACGGCGTTCATGGTACTTGTCCCTCCTGGCGCTGGTGTGAGGTCAGTCTGCAGCGTAGGCGAAATGCAGCCAGGATGAGGCTCAGTTCACCAGCACTTCGTCCAGTGCCTGTTCAAGGGTGCTGACCGTGCGCTCGATGTTGTGCAGCTTTTCCAGCCCGAACAGGCCGATGCGGAAGGTCTGGAAGTCGGCTGGCTCGTCACATTGCAACGGCACCCCGGCGGCGATCTGCAGGCCGTGCTCGGCAAATTTGCTGCCGTTCTTGATGTCGGCATCATCGGTGTAGCTCACCACCACGCCCGGGGCCTGGAAGCCGGCTGCGGCCACGCTCCTGATGCCTTTGCCGGCCAGCATGGCGCGCACCCGATCGCCCAGCGCCTGTTGTTCGCCGCGCAGCTTGTCGAAGCCATAGGCTTGCATCTCGTTCATCACGTCGTTGAACCGCGCCAGTGAATCGCTGGGCATGGTCGCATGGTAGGCATGCCCGCCCTGTTCGTAGGCCTGCATGATCTGCAGCCACTTTTTCAGGTCACAGGCAAAGCTGCTGCTCTGCGTCTGCCCGATGCGCTCCAGGGCCAAGGCACTGAACATCACCAGGGCGCAGCAAGGGGAGGCGCTCCAGCCTTTCTGTGGCGCGCTGATCAACAGGTCGACGGCGCACTTTTGCATATCGACCCAAAGGGTGCCCGAGGCGATGCAGTCCAGTACGAACAAGCCACCCACCGCATGCACGGCGTTGCCGACGGCCCGCAGGTAATCGTCGGGCAGGATCATCCCTGATGAGGTTTCGACATGGGGGGCGAAGACCACCTGCGGCTTGTGCGTCTTGATCGCCGCCAGCACTTCGTCCAGCGGAGGAGGGGCGTAGGCCGCCTGGCGACCGGTTTCGACCGGCCGGGCTTTCAGCACCGTGGTGGCCGCCGGGATGTTGCCCATCTCAAGGATCTGGCTCCAGCGGTAACTGAACCAGCCGTTGCGGATCACCAGGCATTGCTGGCCGGTGGCGAACTGCCGCGCTACCGCTTCCATGCCGAAGGTACCGCTGCCTGGGACTACTGCAACGGCCTGGGCGTTGTAGACCTGTTTCAGGGTGCTGGAAATGTTCCTCATCACGCCCTGGAAGGCCTGCGACATGTGATTGAGCGAGCGGTCGGTGTAGACCACCGAGTACTCTACCAGCCCTTCGGGATCAATGGCGGGATAGATCTTGGACATGGGGTGACTCCTTTCGGCAGAGAGGTTTCGGCAGAGATGTCAGTGGTATCGACCTTGGCCCAGGATTTGGCAAATGACAAGATTGGGCGGAGGTGATTGCAGGTATTGCACAGTTTCTGCTACTGGCATCGTTTGAACGCAGCCGTTCGCGAGTGAGTGCTGACGACCCTTTGCGGACGTTCACCATGACACCGTTTGCGGCTGTCAGATCGAGCGCCGCCCGCGCGGCGCATCGCGAGCTGCGCTCGCTCCTACGTCTGTTTCGGGCCAGTAAAGCCTGTGCCAGCCGCACGCGACCGCCTTGTGGGCACCACGCACTACCGCGCTGTGCACCAAGGCGTTCGCGCGCAAATCCCCAGGAGTAATTGGCCCGAAACAAACGTAGGAGCGAGCGCAGCTCGCGATGCGCCGCGCGGGCGGCGCTCGATGTCATAGGCGCTAAAAATTCCACGGCGAACACACTGGAACACTGCACTGCCCCCAAGGCATGGAATGTCCGCCACGGGTCGAAAGCGGTCGTGTGCCAATAGTGACAACCAACCCGAAGCTGCCTGTCACTAACCCTACCCGTCGCGCACAGGAGGGTCTGTTAGCAGAAACATGGGTGCGTATCTCAAAGCCGGATGCTCTGGTATAAAATACCCCTTCTCAAGTCACGGATGACAACCATGCATGTACGCAAGATGACTCAGGAGGACCTGCCAAGTGCTAACGCCCTGTGCCTGGAGGCGTTCATGCTTGCGGTTGCGCCATCTCTGTCGGCGCAGGGCGTGGAAACCTTCGCAAAGGTGGCTGCGCAGAAGGCGTTTGCCGAGCGAATGGCAAGTGACAACCTCATGCTGGTCTGTGTCGCAGAGGAAACTCTGGTCGGGCTGATCGAGCTTAAGGAAGGGCGTCATGTGGCGATGCTGTTCGTTGCGCCGGTCTGGCAGCGCCATGGCATTGGCAGGCGTTTGGTCAATGCGGCTCTGGATCAGGCCAGGGCCAATGTAGTAACAGTCAAAGCGTCGCTATCTTCAGTTGCCGCTTATGAACGTTACGGTTTTGCGTTGGCAGGGGAAGTTGGCGAGTTTGCCGGGCTGATCTACCAACCGATGGAGAAGCGGTTGACCACTTGAAGGGCCGCCTTTGATCCAGGCTACCGTTTACTAAAGACTTCAGATGGCCGTTAGGGGGCCTTGCGCCAAAGGCCGCAATGGGTCGTTTGCAGCCATCAACGACCGGTTGCAGCGATAGCTCGCTAGCTGCCGGCAAGGCCAACAGTGACCATCGTGGGAGCGGGTTTACCCGCGAAGCAGGCACTGCGGTGGATGGCACGGGGTTCGCCCGTGTTCGCGGGGCAAGCCCGCTCCCACAGGGATCGCGTCAGCTTTTAGAAATTGAGCCAGACAGTTGTTCCCTCATGTGTAGCATTTCGCTACAGGACAAAGGCAACGTCAGAAGTGGTACTTGACCAGGGCACTCGCGGTGTTCTGGTCGGTAGTAAAGCCTTTCGAGTCCCTGATGCCGTATTTGTCCGACCAGTAGTCATACTCCAGCCCCACATACAGGTGCTTGGCCTCGTACCCCATAGCCTTGCCGAGGTCGTACTTGAGCTGTGGGTTGAAGTGCAGGTTGGCGTGGTAGTCCGACTGGTTGCGGTGGCTGGAACTGGCGTCCTTGTTGTTGACCACCCAATCCATGAAGCCGTCGAACAGGATGTCCGAGTTGCCGACGGGAATCGTGATGGCCCAGGCCGGCGTTACCTGCCACGCGCCGGAGGGCACGCGATTGCCGTCGGGTTTGCGGTAGTAGACGTTGAGCTGAAAGTAGTCGAAACCGGGTATGGCCAGGTCCACGGCAGGGCCGAGCAGGTAGGTCTCGACATCCCCCTCGCCGAATTCGTAGGTGCTGGCGATCAGCACATCCTTGATCGGTCCGAATGACAGGTCGGTGCCGCTGATCTTGCCCAGCGACAGGCGCGGGCTGAACTCGCCGTAGTAGCTGCTGTTGCCGTTGTTGGCGCTTTCCTTGCCGTTGTAGTTGATCTGGTCGACGAAGAACCAGATGTCGCCCCAGGTCCAGTTGCTGGCACTTTCAAAGGTGAAGGTCTGCTGGATTGGCGGGTCGACCTTGTAGTTCTTGCCCCAGAGATAGGTCAGGCTTTCGTTGTGCCAGAGCAGTGGCCCGTCGTTGACGGTCGGCCCTGGCGCCAGGTCCTTTCCGCCGGCAAGGGACTGCCCGGTTACCAGCAGGCCACTCGCGATCAGCAGCGAAGCCAGGGTACGTTCCATGTTCATGCGCCTCACATCGCGATTTGACAAACCTATTCACTAGTTTGCCTGGAGGGGGCTGTCAAATGCTGCGGGCCTTCAGAGCCAGCACGGCAGCTCTTCCACCGGTAGTCGGAACCCGTTGGCATTCTGCGTCGGTCGCGTTGCGCTATCGGCCTTCTCCGCTATGGTGTGGTGAGCCATACACATAAGACTAAAGTCGTAGGAGGGCGGCATGCGGATTCGCGGGGATGTGTTCTGGAACTGGGCTGATCCGATACTTCACCATCGGGCTCACGAAGAAACCCTGGACGATGGCACGACCATCGATGTCCAGGTACGACTGTCGCGAACAGGCAACACGCAAATGTTCATCGGCGTGTACGCCGGATGCGGGATGGCGCTGCATGAAGAAGCCTTTGCTTCAAGGCCTGGCGAGTCGATGACCCGGGCGCTGGCCTGGGGCGTGGGGCAGGCGAGGCGTGTCGCCGTCGAAGCGCCGCCTCGGTTCAGGCAAGCGGCTTACGCATGAGCCGAGGCTGGCGGCGAATCGCGGGTCACACCGCAGCGAGCGCCTTGCCCCGCGCCGTCGCGCCGTTTTGATGGGTGAGGGACAAGCGTTTTAACAAGGGCAGTAGCACCAGCGCCAGGGTCATGCCCGCGATCGCTGCCCAGCCAAGCCCGCTGAACAAGCGCATGTAGAGCGGCAGCGACAGGGCCGCCTGCATGCCTGCCGGCGGCAATTGCGCAAGGTTCGCCACCGCACTGCCCGCGTACTGGGCCACGCCAGCGGCAACCAGGTAGGCGCCCATCATGAAGCCACTCATTCTTATCGGCACATAGCGTGAAATCATCGCCAGGCCCAGGCCACTGATGAGCAAGTCGCCGAGTGCGTACAGCGCATAGCTCCAGACCACGAACCAGGACGACACTCTGCCATCTACCCCGAACTGGCCACTGATCGCGAGCAGGAAGAAGCTGGCCGCTACCGCAGCGAAGCCGAGGGTGAACTTCACCGCGACTGGGGTATCGTGACCACGGCTGGCCTGCCGGTTGTAGAGCAAGACCAGGAACGGCCCCAGCACGATGATCCAGATCGCGCTGAGCGCCTGGAGCTGGGCTGCACTCCAGGTAAACAGCGTGTGCCCGAAGAAGGTGAAGCGGGGGTCGACATTGCGCAGTGCGAACAGCGTGATGGAGGTGTATTGCTGTTGGTAGAAGATGAAGAACAGGAACACCTGCAGGGTCAGTATGAGCGCTGCCAGCAGGCCGGCGCGTTCAGCTGGCGCCGCTCTGACCGTCATGTAAACAAAGATCGCCAGAATGCTGAGCCCGGCGGCCCAGATGGTGAAGGTGGCCAGCAAGGTGTGTTCGAGGACCAGGGCGGTGAACAAGCACAGTGCCACAGCGCCGGCCACGATGCCGGCGACGCGCTTCCAGCACACCGGTTGGCTATCGGCGGGCGAGCCAATGTGCGCCAGCGTGCGGTACATCAGCAGGAAGTTGAGGATGCCGATGGCCATCCCTGCGCAACATACCGCGAAGGCTGCGCTCCAGCCCCAGTGGTCCTTGATCCAGGGCGTCGCCAGCATCGAGGCCGCGGCCCCGAGGTTGATCGCCAGGTAGTAGGTGGTGAAGGCGCTGTCGATGCGCGCCTCATCGCCTTCGTAGATGCGCCGCACCAGGCTGGCGGCATTGGCCTTGAACAGGCCGTTGCCGACCACGATCACGCTCAGGGCGGCAAACAGGTAGGGCAGTTCCTGGCGGGCCAGGGCCAGCATCAGGTAGCCGCTGCACAGCACCACGGCGCCAGCGATCATGGTGCGGCGCGCGCCAAGTACCCGGTCGCCGATCCAGCCGCCGATGGCGGGGGCGGCAAACGCCAGGGCACTGAAGGCGCCCCAGGTCAGGTTGGCGCGGCTGTCCTCGAAGCCGAGTTTGTCGATCATGAACAGCACCAGCAGCGCGGCCATGCCGTAGAAGCCGAAGCGTTCCCACAGTTCGACCAGGAAGACGGTAGTGAAGGAGCGATGTGTGGATGTCGGGCGCATGAAGGGCGGCTCTCCGATTATTGTTTTTCGAGTGATCGAGCACAGGCGCCGCACCCGTTTGGCCTTGGGCGGCGCAGGGGCAAGGCTACGATCTCCACGGCGGGTTAACGAGCCAACAAAAAGCCACGGTGTTCACCGTGGTTTGCCACCTTCGACGCTCAGGCCAGCCCGCGTCTTCTGGCAGCGTCCCGCAGGCAGTCGATCAACAGGCTGGCCGCCGGGGTGGGCGGGCTGTTGCGCCGGGTGACGATCTGCATCGATATCGGCGGGATGTTGTCTTCAAGGGGCAGCACCGACACCGAGCGTTGCCACTTGAAATCCAGCAACTGGCGGGGCATGGCCGTGATCAGGTCGGAGCCCTGGACCAGGCCATGGGAAACACCGTAGCTCAGGCATTCGACGATACGCGACGGTGTCGGCAGGCCCTGCCGGTGGAAGGCATCGAACAGCACCTGGGACGAGCTGTCCGGCGCCAGGTTGAGCAGCCAGTCGGCATCGACCAGTTCTGCCAGGCTGGTGGCGTGCGACAGGGGATGCCCGAGCCTTGCGACCACCACCAGTTCGCTGCGGTACAGCGGCGCGTGCTCGAATTCGTCGGCGATCGTCTCGGCGCCCATCGCCAGTACAGCGAAATCGAGCGTACCGTCGTGCAGTTGCCGTAGCGCGGTACCCGGGAACCCCTCGCTGATGTTGACCCGCGCGCCCGGAAAGCGCCGGCGGAAGGCGGCAAAGGCCTCGGGCAGGATGGTCAGGGCCGTGGCCGGGGTGATGGCGGCAGCCAGCGAGCCGACGGCGCCGTCGCGTGCTTGCTCGACATCCTCGCGGGCGCGCTGCATCTCGGCCACGATAAGCCGGGCGCGGACGTTGAGTTGTTGCCCGATGGCAGTCAGTTGCACGCCCCGGGTGGTGCGCACGATCAACGACACCCCGAGGACGTGCTCGAGTTCCTTGATGGCTTTGGTCAGCGCGGCAGGCGACAGGTGCAGATGCCGTGCTGCCGCACGAATGCTGCCTTCCTCGACGATGGTGACGAAGGCTTTGAGCTGGTGGTATTTCATGGGCGATCCGTGGCCTGGACGGGGGAGCGGATTATCTGTGCTGCGCAGGTGACTGCCCAGCGGCAATCGTCGGTGAACACCAACACCATTCATTGGCTTATGAGCTGCCGCCTGGGGGGATAGGCTCCTGTCACACAAGAACCACCCCAAGAGGAAAACCCCATGCACCCCGTCTTGCCCGACATCGCTGCCATCGCGCCAGAGTCGATCGCGCTGCGCAGGCGTATTCATGCGCACCCTGAGCTTGCCTTTGAAGAGACCGTGACCAGTGACCTGGTCGCCGAGTGCCTGACGGCATGGGGCTACGAGGTCCATCGAGGCCTCGGCGGCACTGGCGTGGTTGGCGTGCTGCGATCCGGCAGCGGCACCCGCAGCGTCGGCCTGCGTGCGGACATGGACGCCTTGCCGCTCACCGAGCACACCGGCTTGCCTTATGCGAGCGTGAATGCGGGGAAGATGCATGCCTGCGGGCATGATGGTCATACCGCCATGCTGCTGTGTGCAGCCCGCCACCTGGCGCAGTCCCGTGCGTTCAGTGGCACCTTGAACCTGATTTTTCAGCCGGCCGAGGAGGGCTTCGGTGGCGCCAAGGCGATGATGGATGACGGCCTGCTCGACAGATTCCCCTGCGACGCCGTGTTCGCCCTGCACAACATGCCCGGCATTGCCGCCGGTGACATGGCCTTCTGCGTGGGGCCGATGGCGGCATCTTCCGACAACGTGACCATCACCTTGCGCGGCGTAGGCGGGCATGGCGCATTTCCCCACCGGGCCTGCGACCCGATGCCAGCGGCTGGCGCCATCATGGTTGCGCTGCAGACCATTGTCGGGCGTGACGTCGATCCGCTGGATGCCGGGGTGATCTCGGTCGGCAGCGTGCATGGGGGCGAGGCCTTCAACATCATTCCAGAGACTGTCGAGATGAGGCTGTCGGTGCGCACGCTGGATGCCACGGTGCGGCAGCGGGTCGAGCAACGCATCCGGGCACTGGTGATCGGCCAGGCGGAAAGCTTCGGGCTGCATGCCGAGATCCACTATGAGCGTGGTTACCCGGTATTGGTCAACGATCGACGCATGACCGAATTCGCCACGGCTGTTGCAGTCGATCTGCTGGGCCAGGCACATGTGCAAGCGCAATCCCGGCCCGTGATGGGCAGCGAGGACTTTGCCTACATGCTCGAACAGGTGCCCGGCTGCTATGCCTATATCGGCAATGGCATCGGCAGCCGGGGCGGGTGCATGGTGCATAACCCGGAATACGACTTCAACGACGACATCCTGGCGGTCGGCGCCAGCTTCTGGGTGCGGCTGGTGCAAGCCTGGCTGGCCTGATCACCTCACAGGCACTTCAGCGATTGCGCCGGGTCGACAAACCGATACCCCTCGGTGATCAGCCCATCAACTTTCAGCCCCGTGCGGTTACGCTCCGCCTGCTCACGCATGGCCGCAGTGACATTGACGTTCAGCTCGATCTGCCGGGGCGTGAAGTCGGCATCCGTCTCTTTGACCGGGACTGCGGTTTTCTGTAGCTGCGCAAGGCTCTGCTCGGAGAGCTGCACCGGGTTGATGTTGCGTTGCACGTCCCGCTCGCTACGGCGGTTGTTGCTGCGGATGGTGAAATCCGGCTGGGTAACGCGGCCCGTGGGGCTGTAGAAGATCGAGGTGGCGAGCCGGTCCAGGGCGCAGTCTTCTTCCTTGCGCCGATGCACCAGATCACGCACCGGGCGCTCGGGTAGCGCCAGGCGGGTGATGCCGAAATCGTTGATCGCACCCAGAATCTCGCGGTGGTCGTCCGACACCTGGATCTCACGACGCGGCGGCCAGAAATCGAAGTTGCCATGGCCGCCCCACCAGCCGCCAACATGGATCGCGAACATCTCGGGGTAGACCTTGCGCTCGGTGCGGCGCATCGGCTTGATGTCGTAGAAACACATGCATGCCAGCTGGATGAGGTGGGTCGCCCCCAGCGCGGCCAGTGGTTCGTAGATGACGATGCCGAAGCGATCATGGGCGTTCCAGCCCGGGAACACGTCCCACATGCTGGCCGGTTTGTCTGCGCACTCGACTTCGTAGAAGTCCGAGCTCAAAGCGTCGATCACGTGCATATCAGTCCCTTATCGTTGAATGGGGTGCTCGGTCACACCAGGCATTGCACTTCATTGCCTTCGATGCGCACGGGGTAGGTTTTCAGGGCGCATTCGGCCGGCCCTTCGAGCACTGCGCCGGTGGTGATGTCGAAACGGGCGCCGTGCAGCGGGCATTCGATCTCGCTGCCTTCCAGCCAGCCGTCCGACAGCAGCGCATAGGCGTGGGGGCAGACGTTGTCAGTGGCGAAGTAGCGTTCATCGATCTGATACACCGCAATCATGCGGCCTTCCACCTCGCAGGCGAATGCCGCGTCCGGTTGCACTTCGGCGGCATCGCAGACTTTGATCCAGGCTTGTTCCATGGGGCGGTTCTCCGACCGGTTTCAAAAGGGATTGGCAACCGCTGTGGCGATGGTCGACAAGTAGACGTCCGGCAGCGCCTCGTTGCGTTTCAGCGCGCGCCTGATTGCCGACAGATCGCGCCCCCGGTTCGCGGCGATGGCACAGACCAGCTGGCTCTGCTCGTTCCAGCCCAGTGCCAGCCATTGCTCTGTGCCGGGTTCGCCGATGAACGAGTAGGTGCAGGCGAGGTGGGTGAGGCCGATGCACTGCACGTTGCTGCGGTATTGATCGGACCACAGCCAGGGCATCTCGCTGTAGGTGGCGCACGTCTCTCCGGCTGCCGCCCGACCTGCCACGCTGCCTTGGTCGCTGGCGGCGCTCCATGACTCGGAGCGGGTGCTGACGCCCAGGTGGGCCACCGGGTAGCGGGTCACTTCGCCGGCAGCGAAAATGCCTGGGTCGGACGTCGCGCAGGTCGCATCGACCACGATGCCATCGTCTACCGAGAGCCCGCAGGCCGCAGCCAGTTCAACGTTCGGCTGCACGCCAATACCGACGATGACGATATCGGCCAGGATAGCCCCGGCGCTGGTCTCGACCCGTGCTTTGTCGCCGTCGGCCTGGCCGATGTCCAAGACCTGTGTGCCGAGCTGAATGTCCACGCCATGGGCGCGGTGCAAGGCCTCGATCCACTGGCTCAGGGCCGCTGACCCGGTGCGGGCGAGCAGGTGCTGGCGAGGTTCGATGACAGTGATCCGACAGCCCCGCTGGCGGGCCGCCGCCCCTACTTCCAGGCCAATGAAGCCGCCGCCGACGATCACCACTGCGGCGCCATCGACCAGCTTGGCGCGTATGGCCTGTGCTTCATCGAGGGTGCGTAGATAGTGCACGGGGGTGCGCACCTGGTCTGCCGGCAGCTGCCTGACCCGTGAGCCGGTGGCGAGGATCAGGCGGTCATAGGCAAGGCCTTCGCCGTTGTCGAGGCGGATACGCGCCGCCGTTCTGTCAATCGCCTCCACACGCCTGCCGTGCATCAGCTTCAGCCGGGCTTGCGCATAGATATCCGCGCCGGCCAGTAGTTGGGGTTCAACACCTTCACCGGCGAGAAACCCTTTCGACAGGTGAGGGCGGTCATAGGGCCGGTGATGTTCGGCGCTAACCATCGAGACGCGAGCGTCGGGCCGCGCCTGCAAGAGGCTTCTGGCCGACTGGTGCGCTGCCAGGCCGCCGCCGACGATGACGAAATGCTCCATGTTTCCCTCACTCGGTCAGGTAGTAAACCGACTCTAGTGCGCGTAGCCTCTGTACTACAATGCACACATTTCTGTGATTTCATGTAGTACAGATGGGAGGGCGGATGCAGCGCTTCAGACAAGTTGCCGAGTTGCTGCAAAAGCGCATCGACTCAGGTGTCATCGCGCCGGGTGACAAGCTCCCTTCGCTGCGTCGCCTGGCCAGTGAGACAGGCTTCAGCGTGGTAACCGTATACCGGGCCTATGAACTGCTGGAGGCGCAGGGCGTTTGCCATTCCAGGGATCGCTCGGGGTTCTACGTCGCCAGCCCGGCCAAGACGGCGCAACATCGAATGTCTCCCAGGATGCCGGTCATGCCGCCGGATGACGTCCGTTCGCTCGACGATGGGCTGGCCCGGCTGCCGTTCCATGCCAAGGCCGCGGCCGCGATGCTGCCGGCTTCCGGGCTGATGCCCGAGGCAGGGCTGATCAAGGGCTTTCGCCGCGCACTCCTGCAAAAGCCTGTCGATACAGGCCATGGGATCGTGGAGTTGGCAGCGTTGAAAACCGCCATTGCGCAGCGCGCAGGGCAGCGGCAGGCGTTCACCGGTCAGGACGGGGTGCTGCTCACGCGTTCGGCGATGGAGGCTTTCAATCTGGGCCTGGACAGTCTGTCCCAGGGCGGGGCGCCGGTGCTGGTCGAGAGCCCGTCGTTCTATCCGGTACTGGAAAGCCTGCGTCACCGGCGCATCAAGACTGTGGAGATCTACTCCCACCCCACGTACGGCGTAGACCCCGAGCAGTTCGAGCACATTCTCAAAAGTACGGGGGTGAAGCTTTGTGTGCTGATGGGCGTCAATCGTTTCCCCACGGGCGTCACTTACAGCGGTGAAAGCCTGGCAAGGCTGGTACGTGCAGCACGGCAGAACAAGGCGTTGGTCATCGAAAACGACATGGCCGGGGAGCTGGGCCATGGCGAGCTCAACACCCTCTCGCTCAAGGCGTTCGACGACGATGACACGGTGGTGCAGTTCGGCGGCACGGCCTCATACCTGTCCTCGGCCTATGAAATCGGCTGGGTTCTGGCCGGACGGCACGCTGCCAGGCTGGTTGCCAACCGGCACCTTGCGGGCACGCACCTGCCCCATGTGGCGCTGCAGGCCGCATTGGCCGATTACTTGAAAGGCCGACAGATCGAGCGGGACCTGCGTCACGCAGGCCACGCATTGACCGAACGCATGAACCACGGCATTGAGCTGATCACCGCCGCGTCATCCGGCAGGGTCGCCGTGTCGGCCCCAACCGGCGGTTACCTGTGCTGGGTGCGAGGCCCCCGGAATTTCGACTCGATGAAGCTGGCGATGACGGCCGGGCATGACACGTTCGACTTCATTCCCGGGCCGTTTTTTTCGCCGGCCGGGGCGTTTTCGAACTTCATGGCGCTGAATTTCTCTGCGCCATGGTCCGGTAGCCGGCGGGAGCGTCTGCATCGACTGGTTGCCCAGATGCTCGGCAATGCCAGCATGGCAGGCTAGGCCGGTTGGCCAATCGAAAGTTGCAAGGCATCGCGCAACTGAATGACCCCTTCGAGTGCCAACGCCTGAGCCGAATAGCACAGGCCGATGCGCCGACGCATGTCCAGTTGCGGCAGCGGTTCGGTGCGCACATCACGCTGTTCGGCGGCCAGCGACTGCGGCACGATCGCCGACCCCAGCCCGACGGCTACCAGTTCCAGGGCCAGTGCAAAGGTTTCGGCTTCGGCCACCGGGACGCCATCGTAGAACGGCTGAAGCCGTTGATGGCTTGGCTGTGCAGGGCAGATGATCCAGCGTTCATGCCCGTCGCTGGCCAATGGCAGGGCCCGCACGAACGGGTCACTGTGCAAGGGTAGAAACAGCTCATCCTCACAGCGCAGCTCTTCGCTGGCCAGCCGCGCAGCGCCCATGCAACCGGTCACCAGCTGCAGGCGCACGGCAGGTGTGATGGCTGCCGCAGCCAGCGCAAGCTGTTTCACCGTCGCCGAGCTGACATCGTGCTCCACGCCGATCTGCAAGGCTGCACAATTACGGTCGCTGCGAAACCGGGTCAGCAGCCTGCTTGCCTCGGCGACCATGCGCTGAGCTTCGGGGTAGAGCGCACGCGCATTGTCGGTGACCTCCACGCCCCTGGGCCGACGCACGAACAGTGTGGTGCCCAGTGCATCTTCCAGTGCCTTGATGCTGCCCGACAACGCTGGCTGGCTGAGGTGTATGGCGCGTGCGGCGGCGGTGATATTGCGTTCTTCAAACACGGCGATGAACGCACGAAGCTGACGATAATCCACAGGTTACCCATAAGTTCTGCCGATGGCAGGCACAAGAATATCCCATTTTTCGTGCTTTTAACGCTTACCTATACTTGCACTGCGTTTTATCAATAGGCACTTCGAATATCAGGAGTTTCACCATGATTACCCATAAACCCCTGGTCGTTATCACCGGTGCCAGCTCCGGCATTGGCCTGGCCACCGCCAGGCTGTTATCTGGCCGCGGCCACGCGTTGCTGCTGCTGGCTCGCCGTCTGGAGCCGATGCTGCAGCTGCAACTGCCCAATACCCTGGCGCTGTCGGTCGACGTGACTGACCGGGCGGCGGTGCTGGCGGCGGTCGACCAGGCCGAGCAGCGTTTCGGCCCGGTGGATGCGATCATCAACAACGCTGGCGTGATGCTGCTGGGCAACATCGCGACCCAGGACCCTGGCGAATGGGACCGCATGCTCGACATCAATGTGCGTGGGCTGCTCAACGGCATCCATGCCGTGGCTGCCGGCATGGTCGCGCGCAAGCACGGCACCATCATCAATGTCAGCTCCGTCGCCGGGCGCAAGACGTTCCCCAACCACGTCGCCTATGTCGGTACCAAGTTCGCGGTCAGCGGCCTCTCCGAGAACCTGCGCGAAGAACTGTCGCCGAGCAATGTGCGGGTGATCACCATCGAGCCGGGCGCCGTGGATACCGAACTGCTGAGCCATACCAGCGATGAGGGCATCAAGGCAGGCTACGACGAGTGGAAGAAAGACATGGGCGGGGTACTGAGTGCCGAGCACATCGCTGAAGTGATCGACTTCGCCTATGGCCAGCCGCAATCGGTCTGCGTACGCGAGATCGTGGTCTGCGCCACGCGTCAGCAGCAATAACGGCAGGCGGCTCAGAAGATCACCGAGCGCCGATGTTCTGCGGTCGCCACCACCTTGCCACGCTTGAGCACCATCAACCGCGCTGGCAGGTCGAGAATCACATCTCTGACCGCCTGCGTGTCCATCAGCACCAGGTCGGCGTCGTTGCCCACCGCCAGGCCATAGTTGCGCAAACCGAGGGCCCTGGCCGGGCGGGTAGTGAGCATCGACAACACCGTGGCCTGGTCATCGGCGCCGCCCAGGTGGCAGGCCGGGAGGGCGAGTTGGGCGATGTTCAGCAAGTCGCCGGTACCATACGGGGTGAATGCATTGCGAATGTTGTTGGTTGCCAGGCACACGTTCACGCCGCCATCGCGCAGTGCCCGCACCGGGGTCAGGGTGCGCCGTACATTGTGGCTGTCGCCGCGGGCACCCAGGTGCAGGTCGGTGGCCGGCAGGCACATCACGCTGATGTCGGCCTCGCGCAGCACTTCGATGATGCGCGCTTGCCGCTCGGGTTCGACTGCGGCCAGGCTGGTCAGGTGGCCGACGCAGACGCGGCCTTGGTAGCCCTCGGCGAGGGTGCGGCGGGCTACGTACTCGATGGTCATCTGCTCGGCGTCATCGGCGAAGTCCTGGTGGAAGTCGATGTCCTTGCCGTAGCGCTTGGCCAGGTCGAAGACGAAGTCGATGTGATCGAAGGGGGATACGTCGTTGTAGGGAATGCCGCCGACGACATCGGCGCCTTTTTCCATGGCCTCGACCATCATCGCCTTCATGCCCGGCAGTTTCAGGATGCCTTCCTGGGGGAACGCGACCACCTGGATGTCGATGATCTCGCGAAACTTTTCGCGCAGCTCCAGCACCACGTCGAGGCCGGTGAAGCCTTGTACCGGGTCGAACTCGGCATGGGCGCGGACATGGGTGCTACCTGCCTGCACGAGGGCGCGCAGCACCTGGGTCGAGCGTTCGAGGATGTCCTCGCGGGTCAGCGTCGGCTTGAGCGCGGCGGTGACCGCGATCGCTTCCTTCAGGGTGCCGGAGCGATTGGCCTTGCGCTGCATGACGTTGGCTTTTTCCAGGTGCAGGTGGCCTTCGACGAAGCCCGGAATCAGCACATTGCCGTTGCCTTCGATTTCCTGCGCCGCCTGCGCGGCAATCGCCGGCGCGATCTGGGCGATCTTGCCGTCGTGCACGGCCACGTCCAGCAACGGTTGCGCGTCGTCGATGCGCACGTTTCGAAAGATGAGATCCATGGGCATTGCTCCTCGCATCGGGTCGGGCCCGCCGCCCTCTGGCGGCGAGCCGGTTACAGCAGGATCAGAACGGTTTGGTCGGCAGGTACTTGCCATCCAGGGTGATCACGGCGCGGGAGCCGCCTTCCGGGTCGTCGACCTTCTTCACGTCCAGCTTGAAGTTGATGGCGCTGATGATGCCGTCGCCGAACTTTTCGTGGACCAGTGCTTTCAATGTGGTGCCGTAGACCTGCAGCATCTCGTAGAAGCGGTAGATGGTCGGGTCGGTCGGGATGCCGTTCTGCATGCAGCCGCGAATCGGGATGGTCTGCAGCAGGGCGATGCCGTCAAGGTCGAGGCCGAGCTTGTCGCCCACCACCTTGGCTGCGTCGGCGGGCAGCGGGTGCTGGCCAAGCAGGGCGGCGGTGACGAAGGCTTCGGACAGGCCGGTGCCCTCGGTGATCTGGGCGTAGGACAGGTCCTTGCGGGCTTTGGCCATGAGGATGACTTCGGTCAGGGCCTGGCGAACACTTTGGGTAGCTTGCGACTGGATCATGGGTTATCTCCGTGGGTGGAAAGCAGGGTCAGGCAACGTGCCTGGCTTGATGGGAAACGGCGTGTACCTCGGGGTTGTCGGCGAGGGACACGAAGCTGTTGGTGCGGCCATCGAAGGCGTCGATGCGACCGCTCTCGATGTCGTAGATCCAGCCGTGCAGGGTCACCCGGCCTTCTTCGAGGGCCAGGCGCACCGATGGATGGGTCTGGATATTGGCCAGTTGGGCGATGACGTTCTCACGCACCATGGCCGCGACCTTGGTCGGCTGGTCCGGGTGCTGACGGGCTTCGTTGACCACCCGGGCGGAGTCGGCGTAGCGCAGCCAACCGGCAACGGCGGGCATGTGCTCCAGGCACTTGCAGGTGGCGATGGCGGTCATGGCGCCGCAGTCCGAGTGGCCGCAGATGACGATGTCGGCCACCTGCAGCGCTGCGACGGCGTATTCGACCGAGGCGGAAACACCACCTGGCTCAGGGCCGTAGGAGGGCACGATATTGCCGGCGTTGCGGATGACGAAAAGGTCGCCGGGCTCGCGTTGGGTGACCAGCTCCGGCACCAGGCGGCTGTCGGAGCAGGAGATGAACAGCGCCCGTGGGCTTTGCTGGGTGGCCAGGTCCTTGAACAGCTTGACCCGCTCCGGGAAGGCGTCGCGCTGGAATTTCAGGAAACCGTCGATGATGTCTTTCATGGCTGCTGCCTCAGTGTCGCGGTGTGTTGAAGCAGAGATTACTGAGCATGTGGCATAAGATAAAAGTCTCATTTATGATCGCTGCTATCAGATTATCTTATGTGAATGACCATGCTAGCTCGACACATCCAGTACTTCCTCGCCGTGGCGGCGCACCACAGCTTCACCAAGGCCGCAACGGCCCTGCATGTGTCGCAGCCTGCGCTGTCGCAACAGGTCCGCCAGCTGGAGGAGAGCCTGGGTGCCCAGCTGTTCGATCGCTCGGGGCGTACCACGCGGCTGACCGATGCCGGGGAGGTCTACCTGGCCTATGCGCGCCGGGCCGCGCAGGAACTGGAGGAAGCCAGGCGCGCCATTCATGACGTGAGCGACCTCAGCCGCGGTTCGCTGCGGGTAGCGGTGACGCCGACGTTCACCACATACCTGGTCGGCCCCTTGGTCGAGGCGTTCCACAATCGCTATGGGAACATCACCCTGAACGTGCGTGAAATGTCCCAGGAGCGCATGGAAACGCTGCTGCTCGCGGATGAGCTGGACGTGGGGATCGCCTTCGAGGGCGCCCAAGCCCAGGACATCGAGGCCAGCCCGCTGCTGGTCGAGACATTGGCGTTGGTGGTCAACCGCCGCCACCCCTTGGCCCAGGCAGCGTCCATCGGGCTGGAGGCCCTGAGCGCAGAATCGTTGGTACTGCTCAGCGGCGAGTTTGCTACGCGAGAACAGATCGACCGCTTCTGCCAGCAACATGGCATTCACCCGCAGGTGCGGATGGAAGCCAACACCATCAGTGCGGTGACCGAGATCGTCCGTCGCACGACCCTGTCGACCCTGTTGCCTGCGACCATCGCGCTGGCCCATGGCGACCTGGCCGCCATCGCGCTCGACCCGGTCCGCCTACAGCGCACGGCCGTGCTGATGCAGCGCAAAGGCGCCTATCAGAGCGCTGCGGCACGGGTGTTCGTCGAGATGGCTACCCAGGTGGCTGCGCAACTGGGCAATTGAACCTGGCGTCGCTTGGGTCAGCCTCGTGCGGCGAAGCGCAAGGCCAGCGGCAGTGCCAGTGCCCACACAGGTGCCAGGATGAACGCCGTTTCCAGCCGCCCCATTGGCAATTCGACGTCGGCCAGCCGGGCACCTGCCAGGTAAGCCAACGGGCCACCGAACAGGCCCAGCAGCACCGCGAGCCACGCGGGGTGGCCGAGCCCTGCCAGGCTATGACGCATGCCGCTGGCCAACACCAGCCACAGCAGTGCCAGCCAAAGCGGCAACGGCCACGTATTGAAACTGAACACACCGAGCATGCCTAAGGTGCTGTCCAGCAGGCAGCCAGCCGCCGCTACCCATAGCAGCACGCGCAGCTCACCGCCTGGGCTCAAGCAGAGATGCAGCAGCAGGCCGACCAGCACGATCAGCAACAGCCAGGGCCTGTGCGCCCCCAGTACGCAAAGCCACCAGCCAGCCTGCAGCCACAATGCATTGCCCAGCAGCCAGGCACGGCGCCCCACGTTCAAGCGCCTGGTAGCGGCGCCCGCCGCGCGTTGGGCCCGGCCCAGAGCATTTGTGCCACGCCGATGGTCCGTTCCTCGAAGCCGCCCTGGCAATAGCACAGGTAGAACTCCCACAGGCGCTGGAAGGTGTCGTCGTAACCTAGCCTGGCCAGCTCCGCGCGCGAATGGCGCAGGTTGTCCCGCCAATGGCGCAGGGTGCGCGCATAGTCCTGGCCGAAATCTTCGAGGTGCACCAGGTTCAGCGCGGTCTGGCGGCTGGCGGTGTCGAGCAGGACGCTCAGCGAGGGCAGGGCGCCGCCGGGGAAGATGTAGCGCTGGATGAAGTCCACCGAGCGCCGGGCCTGGGCGTAGCGCTGGTCGCGGATGGTGATGGCTTGCAGCAGCATCAGGCCGTCGTCCTTGAGCAGCGCGGCGCACTGGCGGAAGTAGGTGGGCAGGTAGCGGTGGCCGACGGCCTCGATCATCTCGATGGACACCAGCTTGTCGAAGCGCCCGCGCAGGTCGCGGTAGTCCTCGTGCAGCACGGTGACCAACCGCTCCAGGCCCAGCGCCTTGACCCGCTGCAAGGTGTGGGCGTGCTGCGCGGCAGAGAGTGTAGTGGTGGTGACCCGGCAGCCATGCTGCAGGGCCGCGTGGATGGCCAGGCTGCCCCAGCCGCTGCCGATTTCCAGCAGATGTTCGTCGGCCTTGAGCTCGAGCTTCTGGCAGATCTGCCGGAGTTTGTTCGACTGGGCTTGTTCCAGGCTTTGTTCGGCACTGTCGAACTGAGCGGCGGAATACATCATGGTCGGATCGAGCAACCGCTCGAACAGCGCATTGCCCAGGTCGTAGTGGGCCAGGATGTTGCGCCGCGCACCGCGCCGGCTGTTGCGGTTGAAGCGGTGCAGCAGGCGCAGGGCCGGGCGCGCCAGGCGGGCCAGGCCGCCTTCCATGGCGTCCAGCACGTCGAGGTTGGCGACGAACAGCCGGGTCACCGCGGCCAGGTCGGGGCTGCGCCAGTAGCCGTGAATGTAGCCTTCGCCGGCACCGATCGAGCCATTGCCGGCCACCAGGCCCCAAGCGGCCTCATCAACAATTTCCACTTCCGCATACAGCGGGCTGGCGACGTCGCCGAAAGTCCATTGCCGGCCCTGGCTGATCAGCCGCAGATGGCCACGGCTCAGCTGGCGCAGCTGCGCCAGCACCGCACGCCGGGCCAGGCCGCCGAGCAGCGGCGCAATGCCGGCCGATTTGCTAACGCTCAAGGTCGGTTCGGACATGGTCGGGTTCCTCGCGGATGGCTTGGCCAAGCGCCAGGTCGTGCTGGCTGGCGGTGTGGTTGTGCACGGGGGTGCGTTTGAGCAGCAGGCGCAAGGCTTGCCAGTAGATGCCGCTGACGGTGCGCAGGCTCATCCAGGGAAAGGCCAGCAGGTGCCGATGCAGGCTGGCGCGGTCGAGCGGCCGGCGTTGCACGGCGAGGTCTGCTGTGAACACCGGGCGCCCGGCGCGCCAGTTTTCCATGTGCACGCGCACCTGCAGTGCATCGACGGCGAAGCGCAGCCGGTAGTCCATGTCCATTGGCATGAACGGCGAGACATGGAAGGCCTTGGCTGCGGCAAATAGCTGGGTCAGGTCGCCCTGTACCGGCAACACGTAGTGAAAGCGTTCGCGCCAGGGGGTGTTGCGCACCTCCAGCAGTACGGCCGTGACTTGCCCTTGGCGGTCGTGGCAGAAGTAGACGCTCACCGGGTTGAACGACAGCCCCCAGCAGCGCGGTTGCGTCAGCAGGTGCACGGGGCCTTCGGGCACCTGCCCGGTGGCCTGGCCAACCAGCAGGCGCACGGCCTCGATCAGGGGCATGCCTTGGCGGGTCAGCGCGGGCAGGTAGTCGGTTTCGCGCCAACACAACGGCGCCAGGCGCGATCGGCAGAGCCAGCGGGAGAGGCTGAGCAGGCGCGGCAGTTCGTCGAGGTCCAGGTAGAACAGCCCGATACGGTAGCGGAACGCATGGGGCCTGGGCGTCAGGCGCCGGTGGCTGAGCCAGCCGTGGCACAGGCTGCTGTTCACAGCGTTTCTCCAAAGCGCCTGGCGACCGTCAGCGCACTGAGCACGCCGTCCTCGTGAAAGCCATTGGCCCAGTAGGCACCACAGTAGTAGCTGTGCAGCGGGCCTTGCAGTTCACCCTGACGGGCCTGGGCCGCCAGCGCGGCAAGGCTGTACTGCGGATGCGCGTACTCGAAGCGGGCAATGATTTGCGCCGGGTCGACCATCGCGGTCTGATTGAGGCTGACGCAAAAGGTGACCGGCGCTTCGATGCCCTGCAGGATGTTCATGGCGTAGGTGAGCGCGGCGGGGGCCTGCTCACTGCCACCGAGGCGGTAGTTCCAGCTGGCCCAGGCCCTGCGCCGACGCGGCAGCAGGCGGGTGTCGGTGTGCAGCACCACGTCGTTGCTGGCATAGCGAATGGCGCCGAGGATCTCCCGTTCCTGCTCGCTGGGGCTGCCCAGCAGCGCCAGGGCCTGGTCGCTGTGGCAGGCGAAGACCACCTTGTCGAAGCGTTCGCTGCCGCCTGCCCAGGTCACCGTCACGCCTTCATCGTCGCGGTTCACCTGTTGCACTGGGCAGTTCAGGCGGATGCGCTCGGCAAAGGGCCGGCACAGCGGAGCCAGATAGCTGCGTGAACCGCCCTCGATCACCCGCCATTGCGGGCGCTGGTTGACCGACAGCAGGCCGTGGTTGCGGCAAAAGCGCACGAAGAACTGCAACGGAAAATGCAGCATGTCGGCCCGTGACATTGACCAGATCGCCGAGCCCATGGGCACGATGTAATGTTCGATGAAGCGCTGGCCGTAACGATTGTCGTGCAAATACTCGCCCAGGGTGGTCGCGGCATCGATACGTTGCTGGTCGAGGTCGGCCAGTGACTGGCGGTTGAAGCGCAACACATCACGCAGCATGCCCCAGAAGCCTGGCGACAACAGGTTGCGGCGCTGGGCAAACAGGCTGCGCAGGTCGTGCCCGTTGTATTCGAAGCCGGTTCGCGGGTCGTGCACCGAAAAGCTCATCTCGGTGATCCGCGAGGCCACGCCCAGGTGTTCCAGCAGGCGGATGAAATGCGGATAGGTCCAGTCGTTGAAGACAATGAAACCGGTGTCCACGGCAAAGTGCTGGCCGCGCCAGTGCACATCGACGGTATGGGTGTGCCCGCCGACCCGGTCTGCCGCTTCGAATACCGTGACATCATGTCGGCGTGACAGCAGGTGGGCGCAGGTGAGGCCGGCAATGCCACTGCCGATGATGGCGATTCGCATGGTTCAGCCTTGGGGTTGGCGCGCCAGGCGCTGGCCCAGCTTCAGGCGCCAGCGTGCCGGCAGTGCGCCGAGCAGGCGCAGCAACAGGGTGAAACTGGCAGGGAAGGTGATCTCCAGCGGGCGACGGGGCAGACGTGCGGCAATGTATTTGGCGGCGCGCTCGGCGCTCCACAGCTGGGGCATGGGGAAGTCGTTGCGGCGTGTCAGCGGGGTGTCGACGAAACCGGGGTTGACCAGGGTGACATCAATGCCCTCGCTGGCAAGGTCGAGGCGCAGCGACTCGACCAGATAGCGCAGCGCGGCCTTGGACGCGCCATAGGCACCGGCCCGTGGCAGGGCGAACCAGCTGACCGAACTGCCCATCACCACCAGATGCGGCCGCTGGCTGCGACGCAGCAAGGGCAGGGCGGCGGCCAGGCAATGGCTGGTGCCGATCAGGTTGGTGTGGATGACCCGCTCGACCAGCGCCGGGTCGAACTGGCCAGGCTCCAAGTACTCGCAGGTGCCGGCATTCAGGATCACCAAGTCCAGCGAGCCCCAGGCCTGCTCGATCTGCCCGGCGATGCGTGCCACCTGCTCAGGCTGGTCGACATCGCCGACGGCCAGCAGCACTTGACCCGCAAAGCGTGTGGCCAGGTCTGCCAGACGCTCTGCCTGGCGAGCTCCAAGCGCTACCTGGTGGCCTTGCTCAAGCAGGTGCTGCGCCAGTTGCGCGCCGATGCCGCTGCTGGCGCCGGTCAACCAGCAGCGGCTCATGCCAACCTGCCCTTGAGCCAGCGAATCGCGCCGCCCAGGACTGGAACATGTTCATAGAGCAAGGCGCCGGCGTCGAAGTAGTCCTGATGGAAGTAGACCCGTCCACGCCAGCGCAGGTGGCTGCAGCCTTGCAGGCTGATCGGCTGGCCGCTGGCCAGGCGCGGGTGGCGATAGTGCAAGGTCCAGCGGATGTAGCCGTGGCCTGGCTGTGGCTCGTCAAGGTCTTCGAAGGTGTAGCGGACTTCGGCAACGTTGGCGTACAGCTGCGCGAAATAGGCACGCAAGGCGGTGAGCCCACTGACGTGATGGAGCGGGTCGCGAAAGCTGACATCGTCGCTGTACAAGTCGCCGAGCAGGTCGAGATTGTGCGGACCCAGCGTGGCAAAGCGTTCGGTGAAATGCTGCAGGTAGGTGGACATGCACAATACCTGTACAAAAAGGAGTATCTGTACAAGGTATAGTGCAGGTCAGCGGGGAAATCTATACAGCAAAATTATTTTGTACAAATATTCTGAGGCTGCTTGCGGACCAGGCCGCCACACAGCACGCCTATCTCGAACAGCAGCCACATGGGCACGGCGAGCATGGTCTGGGAGAAGATGTCCGGCGGGGTGAGGACCATGCCGACGACGAAGCAGCCGATGATCACATACGGGCGAACCTTCTTCAGGTACTTCACGTCGACCACGCCGATCCACACCAGCAGCACCACCGCCACCGGGATCTCGAAGGCAACGCCGAAGGCGAAGAACAGCGTCATGACGAAGTCGAGGTAGTTGGCGATGTCGGTCATCATCGCCACGCCTTCCGGCGTGGCAGCGGCGAAGAAACTGAACATCAGCGGGAACACCAGGAAGTAGGCGAAGGCCATGCCGGCGTAGAACAGCAGGATGCTCGACACCAGCAACGGCACGGCGATGCGTTTTTCCTGGCGATACAGCCCCGGCGCGATGAAGCCCCAGATCTGCTGGAGGATGAACGGGATCGCCAGAAACAGCGATACGATCATGGTCAGCTTGAAGGGCGTGAGGAACGGTGAAGCCACGTCGGTGGCGATCATCGTCGCGTTGGCCGGCATATGGTCGCGCAACGGCGCCGAGACCAGGGTGTAGATCTGCTGGGCGAAGGAGAACAGCCCGGCAAAGATCAGGAAGATGACCGCCACGCAGCGCAGCAGGCGGGTACGCAGTTCGGTCAGGTGCGAGACCAGCGGCATGGGCTGGTCGTGTTCGATTCTTTCGCTCATGGGGCTCGCGGCGGTTGAGGCGGTTCGGGCGTGGCAGGCGGATGCAGGCTATGCGTGTTGTGCGGCGGGTGATGGATGTCGCTGGCAGCGATCTCGCGTTCGACTTCGTGCTTGATCGCATTGAAGCTGCGCTTCAGCCGCCCGATCCACAGCCCCGCAGTACGCGCGGCACCGGGCAGGCGCTCGGGGCCGAGCACCAGCAAGGCCACCAGGCCGACCAGCAGCAGCTCGCTGAAACTGATTCCGAACATGCTTCAGGCGTTCTGCTGCGGCTGCGCGCTGCTTTGTTGCTGCGGCGCTGGTATCGGCGCGGCCGGGGTTTTCTCTTCATCGCTCATGGCCTTGCGAAAGCCCTTGATCGATTCGCCCAGGTCACCGCCAAGGTTCTTCAGCTTCTTGGTGCCGAAGACCAGGACCACGACGACCAGCAGGACGATCCAGTGTTTCCAGTCAAAAATGCCCATGGTGTTCTCTATTGTCAGGGTGGGGAGAGGCTGGCGCGCGAAGCGCCAGCCTGCCGGATCAGGCTTCCAGGCCAGCCTTGGCCTGGCCGGTGCGCAGGGTGAAGTTGACGCCCATCGACAGCACGGGCTGTGGCGGGTTCCAGTTTGGCTTCGGTGCGCTCAGCAGGAACTCGGTCAGCGGCTCCATCTTGCCCGCCAGCATGTTCGCCAGGAGGGTGCCGGTGGCGGTGCCGCGCACAGTGCCCAAACCGTTGCAGGCCAGTGCGCCATACACGTTCTCGCGCAGCTCGCCGAAGAAGCCGGCGCCATTGCGGGTCATGCCAAGGCCGCCGCCCCAGGTGTGCTCGAACGGCACCTCGGTGAGGGTCGGGAAGCGGCGTTCGAACGACAGGCGGTGGGAAGCACGGACCTTGTCGGTGTAGCCATCCTTGGAGCGGCCGTCAGGGTTGAAGCTGAAGCTGTTGCGCACCAGGATGCGGTTGTCGTGGGTACGACGCAGAGTCGAGCCGAACGGGTCGGCCGGGATCACGCCCCAGAACTCCTGGCCACCGATGCTGGCCTGTTCGGCCGGGGTCAGCGGGCGGGTCAGGCTGCCGTAGGTGAAGATCGGCAGCATGCGGTTCTGCAAGAAACCGAAATGCTGGCCGAAGTGGTTATTGCCGAGGATCAGCTTGCCGGCGGTAATGCGACCGGTCGGGTGGTGCAGCACGATCTTCTGACCGTAATCGACCGCAGTGATCACCGTGTCTTCGTACAGCGTGACGTTCTCCGGCAGGCTGTCGGCCAGGCCTTTGACCAGTGCCGAAGGCTGAACCAGCATGGTGCCCGGGGTATACAGCGCCTTGCGGTAGAACGAGGTGCCGATGTGGTCCTTCAGCTCGTTGCCTTCTATCAGCTCGACCTTTTCGCCCAAGGCTTCCAAGCCGCCACGGTAGGCATTGAGCACCGCGATGCCCTTGTCCTCGATGGCTGCCTGGTATTTGCCGGAGTGGCGCAGGTGGGCGTCGACGATGTTGTGCTGCTCGACCAGGTCGCGAAGGATGCCCTGGCCGCGTTGGTTCAGGTGCAGGATGTTTTTGGCGTTGGTCTTGTCACCGATGTAGTCCGGCGCGCCGATGTCGTGGGGCACGTCGATCAGGAAGCCGGCGTTACGGCCCGAGGTGCCGAAACCGACCTGCTGTGCTTCCACCAGGATCACCTTGTCCTGAGGGAAGTTCAGAGCCAGCTGGCGAGCAGCGGCAAGGCCGGTGAAGCCGCCACCGATCACGACCCAGGGCGCCTGGTCATCACCGATCAGCGGGGCTTTGGGTTGACGCACGCGGCTGGTGTGGAACCAGCCAGGGGACGAATCGTCACGTGGCAGCGCATCGACGCGCACCAGCGAGGCCGGGTCGGCCGGGATTCCGTCATTGAGCAGTGCGCTTGCGCCACCTGCTGCGACAACACCTGCGCCGACGCCGGCACCAATAAGTACTTTCCTGCGGGTAACTGCCATTTACATCGATCTCAGTCAAAGGTGATTGCGGCAAATCTGGGAAACGCATTGATTCGTATTTGAAGAATACAATGTGTATACAGATTGTATGGCCGAGTTTGAGGGTGCGTCAATCTGACTCTGCGACCGAGTGGCCCATTCCTTGCTTTCGTATGGCGCATGCATTCGAGGTAACAGTCACGCCATGCACGCCCAACGCCACTGCTTCAACGACGTCAACACCCATGCCAGCGCGATCCTCGGCTGGCAGCAGACCTACGACCAGATCAGCGCTGGCAGTGCACACACCGAGCTCACGCACCTCACTGCCGAGCGCTTCCAGATTTTTCGTGAATGCCTGGACAAGCGTGTGGTCCAGCACGGCGCGGCACCGGCGCGGCGCTTTTGCCTGGCGCTACCCGCTGGCAGCGCGGGTACCGGGGTGTTTCAAGGCAGCAGCGTGGGTAGCGCGGATGTCACGCTTCTTCACAGTGGTCAGGAGTTTTTCGTCCATGCGCCCGAGGGCATGGACCTGCTGGCGGTCAGTGTCGATGCCGATCGTCTGGCACAGTTGGCCGAGCGTGAGTTCAGCGCGCAGGAACTGCGTGCGCTGAACCGGGCCACCCGGTTGAACGTCAGCCCGGCTTTTTTAAGTGCGATACGCCTGCAACTGCAGGGGCTGATCGATGCGGCGCTTCAGGGCGAAGCACTGGTGGAGGTGCAGCTGGAAGACTCGCTGCTGGAGTGCATGCTGGTGCTGCTGGACCAAGTCAGCCAAGATGGCGCGGGGCGAGGGGGGAATGTTGCGGTGAGCGCCTACCTGGTCCGCCAGGCGCACCAGATGGCCCTGGATTGCCTGGACGAGCCGTTGTCGGTGCTGCAGATTTGCGAGCGGCTGGATGTCAGCCGCAGCACCTTGCAGCGCAGTTTTCTCGGGGTCACCGGCCTGAGCCCGGTCGAGTACCTGCGTGCGGTGCGCCTGAATGCCGTGCGTCAACGGCTGCAGTGCACAGCCGCCGAGCAGTTCACCGTTGCCCGGGTGGCCAGCGACCTGGGGTTTACCCACCTCGGGCATTTCTCCGGCGCCTACCGCGCACTGTTCGGTGAACTGCCTTCACACACCGCTCGCCAGGACAGCGTCGTTCAGGCAAAGCGTTCCAGGCGGTAGGGCGTGGGGTCGACCAGTGGGGTGCTGCCATCGACCAGGTCCGCCGCCAGTTGCCCGGCTGCGGGCGAGGTACCGAAGCCGTGGCCGGAGAAACCGGTCGCCAGCACCATCCCCGGTAGTTGCGGAACGTGCCCGATCACGGGCAGCGAGTCGGGTGTCACGTCGATGGTGCCGGCCCACGCCTGTTCGATGCGCGCCTCCTTGAACACCGGCCAGGCCGCCCTGAGGTTGTTCAGCGCCTCCTGGTTCAATGCCGGGTTGGCAGCGGGGTCTTGGGTGCGAATGCGTTCGAACGGGGAGACTGAGCTGGGCGACCAGCGCCGCGCCAGCGCCAGGTCCTTGAAAAACGGCTTGCCGAACGAAACCCGCAACAACCCCCGCTGAGCGCGGAATTGCGGCAGGTAGCGTCGCCCGAGCAAGGCATGATCGAGGGTAAGGTGGGCATCGAGGGCACCCCGTTGCGTGATGATGAAACCACCGTCCATATGCTTGCGGAACGAGAAGTCCGGGCCGCCCACGGCGATGTCGGTCGGGCCGTCCATGGCCGCTGTGCGCAGTACCGAGCAGTTCAGCGGCAAGGTTGGCAAGGCGACCCCGTGGTTGCCCAGCAGGCGCCGCGACCACAAGCCACCAGCCAGCAGCACCTGCTCGCAGCGGATCTCGCCGTGTTCGGTCACCACGCCGTCGATGCGCCCGGCGGCGGTGGTCACGCTGCGCACGGCGCAATGCTCGACAATCACCGCGCCACGGGCCATGGCGGCCTTGGCGATGGCACTGCTGGCCAGGGTTGGCTCGGCACGGCCGTCGCTTTCGGTGAAGATGCCACCGGCCCAGGTGGCCTGCCCACCTGGCACGCGCTGGGCGATTTCGGCGTTGCTCAGCAGGCGCGAACCGACCGGCAGGCCTTCTACCGACTTCAGCCAGGCCTCGTGCATCGCCATCTGCCCGGGCTCCCGGGCGGCGAACAGGATGCCCGCCTGCCGGTAGCCGACCTCGCGCCCGACCCGGGCGGGCATTTGCGCCCACAACCGGTCTGCGGCCAGGGCCAGGGGCAGGTCCTCGCGGTGGCGGCTGGTCTTGCGCACCCAGCCGAGGTTGCGCGAGGACTGCTCGCCGGCGATGCGGCCTTTCTCCAGCACCACCACCGGGATGTTGCGCTCGGCGAGGGTCAGGGCAGCGGTCAGGCCGACGATGCCGCCGCCGATGATGACCACGGTGGTGGCGCTGGGTGGCGTGTTTGCGCAGTGCACCGGCGCGATGACAGGGGACATGGACGGTTCTCCTCGAAGGCGGGCTAGCGCGACAGGTCGATCAGCTGGGTGGTGGCACGGGAGGCACCGCGGTAGGCGGTCACTTCCAGCTCCACCCGGTACACCGTTGCGCCCAAGGGCGGGCAGGTGACTGTGCTGGCCGGGTCGATGCCGCGAAACACTTCGCCGACAATGGTCATCACGCTGGCGACATCCTCGGGGTTCTGGATGAACACCCGCGAGCAGACCACGTCGGCCAGGGTCGCATCCACGGCCTTCAGCGCCGCTTCGATGTTGGCGAACACCTGGCGGGTCTGTGCCTCGAGGTCTTCGGGGATTTGACCGGTCGCCGGGTTACGCCCGGCGGTGTTGGAAACGAAGATCCAGTCGTCCACGGCCACCAGGCGCGAGTAGCTGCCCAGGGTCTCGTACTTCGATCCGGTCTTGAGTTTGGTGATCTGCAGCATGGCGTTGTCCTTATGGTTGGAGGTATGAATCAGCTCAGGGCCGGGCTTTCCCACAGGTTGAGGCGTACGCCGACGCCGCGCTCCAGCGCCTGGCGGTACACCACCGTGCCCCAGGCCACGTCCTCGACCGGCATGCCGCCCACCGACATGATGATGATCTCCTCGTCGTTACTGCGGCCGGGGGCAACGCCTGCGACGATCTTGCCGATGTCTTCCAGCTGCTCGGCCGGCAGGCTGCCTTCGGCGATCATGTCCATGAAATGCACGCCCACCAGCGGCACATGGTTGTGCGCAGGCTTGGGCAGCTCTTCGAACCAGGCCTCGTACAGGCCGGTGTTGTCGACCACCTTGCGTACGTCGGCCTGCTCCATGCCGGCGTCGATGCTGCAGCCGGCCGGCATGGCAAGAAACGCGCCGGGCTTGACCCATTCGCGCTTCACCAGCGGATAGGTGGAAGGGTCACCGGTTTCGCCGGAGGTGCAGTAGGTCACCAGGTCCGAACCGCGTACCACCTCCTCGATGCTGTCGACCACTTCGATGGTGGTGATCTGCGGGTAGGTGTCGCCAACCCAGCTGATGAAGTCGTCCAGGCTCTTCTGCCCGCGGCCCTTGAGCTTGAGCGTGTCGACCTGGGGGCACACGGCCATGAATGCGGCCACGGTGGTCTTGCCCATCACGCCTGGGCCCAGCAGGCCGATCACACGCGAGTCGCGGCGGGCCAGGTGGCGTGCGCCGACACCGGGGATGGCGCCGGTGCGGTAGGCCGACAGCAGGTTGGCTGACATGTGCGCCAAGGGTGCGCCGGTGTCGGGATCATTGAGGGTGAACATCAGGATCGAACGCGGCAGGCCCTTTTCGCGGTTGGCGATGTTGGAGCCGTACCACTTGACCCCAGCAGTGCAGAAGTCGCCGCCCAGGTAGGCGGGCATCGCCATCATGCGGCGGTCGGCCGTGGGCTTGGGCATGTTGGGGAAAGGCGAGTCCTTGGGGAAGGTGATCATCGCGCCGTGGGAGTCGCTGTTCGGCCCGGCCATGCGGTAGTCGCCGTGGTGGAGCAGGGCGAACATCTGCTCCATGGTGTTCACGCAGGCCAACATGTCGGTGACGCCGGCGCGGATCATGTCCTGCTCGGACAGGTAGAGAAAGTCGATTTTTGTAGTTGTAGTCATGGCTCATCTCGGGGCGGAGGAAGAGGGCCGGCAGCGAAGGCTGCTGCCGACGGTGCCGATGTTAGGAACCCGCCCGGGCCCCCGGCTATCCCGAATTGGTCAGGAATGACGGGGTGGCTGCAGCCATCTTGATCTGCGCGCTCTAGCCTGCGGTTTGCCGCGTTTTCATCGGCGTTCGGGCCGCATCGGCGTTGGCAGCCATGACCAAAAGCGCGGCAACGGGGTACATGCCGGGTACTTGCGGGCATTGCACACTGTGGCGGTCACAGGGCACCCGCTCGGCACACTCCATTCAGGATCAATCCATGAGAACAACAACATCCAATCCGATTGACAAAACCTCCGTGTACATCTGCGCCGGCCTGGTTTCCGCCGGCGGGGCGCTGCTGCTCAATGTGCTGCCGGTGCTGTTCGGCGCCCTGGCCGAGCAGTTCGGCTATGGCGAACAGCAACTGGGCAGCCTGGCCATGGCCATGAACCTCGGTTTCGGGGTGCTCGGCCTGGCCTCGCTGCTGTGGATCCAGCGCCTGAGCTGGCGGGTGATTTCCACCTTGTCCTCGCTGCTGGTGGTCGCCGCCCTGGCGGGCATGCTCGGCAATCCCAGCTACGAGACGCTGATGTTGCTCATGGCCCTGGCCGGGGCCGGCACCGGTGCGTTGTATGCCCTGGCGATGACCATTTTCGGCGACAGCGCGCAACCTGAGCGGGCCTTCGGCTTCAAGCTGGGCATGGAGACCGTGCCCGGCGCCTTGCTGCTGATCGTGCTGCCGGTCGCGGTGGCGCCCCTGTGGGGCTTCCAGGGCATGCTGGTAACACTGGTCATCAGCATGCTGCTGATGGGCGTGGTCCCTTTGCCGTGGGTGCCGCGCCGCAGCGCACGGCAACTGGAGGCGCGTGCTGGCGGAGCGCCGGTGGTGTGCCGCCACAGCCGTACCATCGCCTGGCTGAGCCTGCTCGCCAGCCTGGTGTTCCTGACCGGCATCATGTCGGTGTGGGCCTTCCTTGAACTGATGGGCAAGAAAAGCGGCCTGTCTTCGGACACCATCGGCTCGGTGCTGGCGCTGGGCTTCATCATCAATGCGGGCGGCGGCTTCATCGCCTCGTCGGTCGGCCTGAAGGCCGGGCGCTTCCTGCCGGTGGCGGTGATCATCGCGGCCGAGGTGGCGGGTTTGGTGCTGCTGGCACAGTTCGATTCGTTGACCACCTACGTGGCCGGGGTGATGTGCTTCCTGTTCTCGATCAGCTTCGTACTGGCCTACACCTTCGGCGTGATGGCCGAGTTCGACCTGTCGGGCCGCTTGGTGGCCCTGGGGGCACTGTGCCTGTCGGTCGGCGCGGCGGTGGGGCCGGCGGTCGGTGGCCTGCTGATCGAAGCCTATGGCTACACGGCAGTGCTGCTGTTCTCCGGTGCATGCTCGATCAGCGTGCTGGCGATCTACGGTGCAGCGGTGCTGCGTTCGCAGCAGGCGGGCAAACGCGAGCCGATGGGCGACGCGGTGACCTTGCCGAAGCTTTAATGGCAGCCACTTATCCAGATGAGGCTCGCCGGGGATGACCCGGCGAGCTTTTTCATGGTGCAGACAACAAGGACGAAACCCAACATGAAGATTGCCGTGATCGGGGCAGGGGCAATGGGCAGCCTGTTTGCCGCCCGGTTGATCGACGCCGGTGCCGAGGTGACCCTGGTGGATGTCGATGAGCGCTTGCTCGACACCCTGCGTATCCATGGCCTGCGCCTGGAGGACGAACAGGGTGCGCGCGTGTACCGGCCTCGGGTGGCTCGTGCCGAACAGTTGCAGGGTGAGTTCGATGCCTTGCTGATGTTGACCAAGAGTCATCACACCCGCCAGGCCATCCAGTCGAGCCGGCACCTGCTTGGCCAGCAGACCTTGGTGATGACGTTGCAGAACGGCCTGGACAGCGTGCCGGTGCTGCGCGAGTACGTGGCCGACCATCGCCTGGCGATCGGCATGACCCTCTACCCGGCCGATGTGCTGGCACCCGGCAGCGTACGCAGCTGCGGTGGTGGCGAGGTGCGCTTGCGCGGGCTGTTGCCTGGGACGAATTACGCCGGGCCGTTGCGGGCTCTGATCGATGGCTTGCGCCGGGGCGGGATGAACTGCATCGTAGACCCGGATATCGAAGTGAGCATCTGGGAAAAGGTCGCCTTCAATACGGCCCTGAACTCGCTGTGTGCCCTGAGTGGAATGAGCGTGGGCGAGCTAGGCCGTTGCGCGCGTGGCCGCGAGCTGGCCTTGGCATTGGTTGCCGAGGCGGCCGCGATTGCCGAGTCGGTGGGCGTTGCGCTGGATCGACAGCGGATTGTGCAGGCGGTGGAGGAGGCGTTTGTCGTGCACGCCGGGCACAAGCCCTCCATGCTCCAGGATCTTGAGCACGGCAGGCGCATGGAGATCGACGCGCTGTCCGGCGCCTTGCTTGTTCATGCCCGGCGCCAGGGCGTGCAAGCCCCGGCCATGGCCGCCGTTGACCGGCTGTTGCGCCAGGCGCAGCGGCGTTGCATACCGGCTCAGCGCAGCGGTGAGAAGGCCGCAGGCAGATAGACCACCGAGTTCATCTTCTGCAGTTGCGGGGCAGAGTTTTCCGGCGGCCATACCCCATCGCCGACGGCACGGGTGCGCACATCCAGGCGCTGCTCCAGGCTGGCGTAGGGCCAGATGTGCAGGTAACGCGGCACCCGGCCATTGGTGGCGTAGAACGCGGCATACACCGACGAATACTGCTCCCCGGTGCGCGGCCCGACCGCCTTGCGCCAGCCAGCCAGGGTTGGCGCCAGGCCCGAGGTGACCAGGTCGTACTCGCGCAGCTCGTAGAAAGGCCCATGTTTGCCTGGGGCCAGTGGCTCGAGAAAGGGGAACAGGCGATAGTCGTCCATGTGCTGCTCAAGCACGAACTCACCAATGCCGAAGGCGTCGCTGGCCAACAGCACGCGCTCGCGTTCGGCCGCCTGGACCTCGACGCTGGCGAAGCGGCGCAGCACGGCAACGGTGTTCTGCGGGCCGATCTCGGACACCCAGCAGCCGATCAGCTCGACGCCTTCGATGGCAGCCTGCAAGGCCTCCTGCAGGCGCGGCAAGGCCTGGCCGGGTGTGCGCACGCGCAAGGTGAAACGCAGCAGTTCGTAGTGGTTGGACATCAAGCGTACCTCCTGGATAAAAGACGAGGCAAAAACGGTAGGGAACGCTAAAGGGCAGCGGGCCAGGCGCTCAATGACCGGGTGGATCAATGTTGTTGCGTTACACGCAACGAAAGCTCGGCCGCAGGGTACGATGGGCAATGTGGCGCGGTATGTGCTTGCGCTTCGTTTACCTGTCTTTTTGTTACCCAGAATCACGTGAATATTGCACTAATATGGCGCGTGCTTCCGATAGAGGTGGTTCATGAACGGTCAAGCGATGTCTGTCTGGAACGAGCGTGTCCACGCAGTATGCGGGCGCTTCGAAACCCGCTACGACCAGTGCCAGAGCCTTTTCATCGGCGATTTGCGCCCCTCGCTGCTGGGCACCACGCAGGTCGCCCACATCCGTAGCAATGCCCATGCGATCGCCCGTTCTGGGCGCGAGGCGGAGCGTGATGGCGACTCACATTGTTTCCTTGTGTTACAGCAGCAAGGGGAAATGTCCATCGAGTTGGGCGACCGGGTGGTGGAACTGCGCGAAGGTGACATGGCACTGCTGGATTCGGCGCAGGCGATGAAGATGATCCCGCGCGGGCTGTTCTCCCATGTGTCCATTCACCTGCCCCGTGAGCGCTTGAAAAACCTCGATTGCAGCCGTTTCGGCAAGCTGTCCACCGCCGGCGCCTGCGGCCAGCTGTTGGCGACGATGGTACGGCAGGTGGCCGAAGGCGAACTCGAACAGTGGGCCTGCGCGGAAGACGGTGACGGCCTGCAGGCCGCGCTGGTGGGGCTGCTCGGCTCGGTGTTGGAATACCGGGCGCGTGACAGTTCGCCCGGCCTGCACCTGCACGAAGTGCAGTCGCTGATCCAGCAGCGCCTGGACTCGCCGCGCTTGACCCCCGTTGTCCTGGCCGACGAGCTGGGTATTTCCAGTCGCCAGCTGTATCGCCTGTTCGAAGCCAGTGGCGACAGCGTTTGCCGTTACATCCTGCGCGAGCGGCTGCTCAAGGCTGCTCAGGACTTGCGCAACCCTGCCTATGGGCATCGCTCGATCACCGATATCGGCACCCGCTGGGGCTTCGCCGATTCCGCGCACTTTTCCAAGACCTTCAAGAAACAGCTGGGCATGACGCCGCGCAGCTACCGCAGCCAGCCATGAAAGGCTGCTTCGGAGCGGGAGCGCCGCGCGGGCGGCGCTCGATCTCATCGGCGCAGACGATGTCACGGTAAACGTCCGCAATGGGTCGGTTAGCGAATTCGGGTCGACCCTGTTGCCTTTTAGAAAGATGCCCCAGCTCGCCTTTCAGTACTCCCAGCGCAACGTGGCGGTCACGCTGCGTGGTTCCCCATAAAGGTCACTGTAAACACTGGTACTGGCGTAGTATTTCCTGTCGAACAGGTTGTTGACATTCACGGTACCGGTGAAATGTTCGTCGAACCGGTAGCGTGCCAGCAGATCAACCAAGGCGTAGCTGCCTTGACTGGCCTCCAGGGTAGTACCCGGAATCACTTCGGTGTTGCCGTAACTGGTTGCGCTTTCCCAGCGAATACCGCCGCCCAAGGTCAAGCGATTGAGGTCACCGGTCAGGTCATAGGTGGTGAACAGCTTGAAGGAGTTCTTCGGGAAGCCGACATTGACGTCGACTCCCTCAGGGTAATAGGTATTGACGTGGCTGTAAGACGCCTGCATCTGCCAGCCCGGCAGCACTTCTCCCGCTACTTCCAACTCAAGCCCTTTGATTTTCACATCGGCCGGTTGCACCAAGGTGGCGAACGAGTTGGGGTCGGTCAGGCCTGAGTCAACAGGGTAGTTACGGATCTTGGACTCGAACAGAGCGGCAGTCAGGTTAAGCCTGCCGTCGTAGTACTCACCTTTGGCACCCACCTCATAGCTGTCGCCTTCGGTAGGCTCCATGAAGGTGCCCTGGACGGTCTTGCTCGATTGTGGCTTGAAGATGCTGGTGTAGCTGGCGTAGATCGAGTAATGCTCGTTCAGGTCATAGACGATGCCGGCGTAGGGCGTAAGCTCGCCATTTTCTCGTTTCTTGCCATCACCCGGCGCATAGTCGATGGGGTCACCATAGTAGGTCACCGACTGATCCAGCTTGAAGTAGCTCAGGCGCGTGCCGACGATTACCGACAAAGCATCGGTGGGTTTCAGCCGCACAGTACTGTAGGCGGCGTACTGGCGCTGGCTGTACTTGACATCGCCCTGGCGGTCGAATGGCGGTTTGTCGATATCGCCACGCCATTCGAAAACATTAGGGATCGACGGATCCCAGCCACTTCCGCTGCGGTCATACCACAGGGGATAGGCTCCGGTATTGCTGCGGTAGCGCATGGCACTGACCCCGAGCACCAATTCGTGCTCGCGCCCCAATAGGTCGAAGGGGCCAGTGACATAGGCGTCCAGCGAGTTCTGCTCGGGCTTGCTCGGCCACTTTGCCATGAACAGCCCGGTACCGGCGCCGGTCTGTTGGTTGGGGTAGCCGAAGCTGCTGAACCAGCCGTACTCGATATCATTGTCGTCACGCACATTGGTGACCGCGACCTTGGCCAGCCAGTTGTTGTCGAAGCGGTGTTCATACGTGCCGAAGATCGAGGTTCGCTGGCGGTCGGCATGGCTCCAGTCCGCCGCAGAGTTGAACGAGCGCTTGAAGTCGGTGCGTTGGCCATTGCTGTAGAACGCCGGGAAGCCGAAGTATCCGCACGCGTCACAATTGCGCACCTGGTAGTCGATACCGAAGTTCACTGTATCGCGCTCGCTCAGGTCCGCCTCGATGATGCCGTAGGCCACCTGCCGCTCGGTGCTGAGGCGGTCGGTGAAGGAATTGGCGGTCTGGTAGGCACCGACAAGGCGCCCACGCACAGTACCGTTTTCCACCAACGGGCCAGAAACGTCGACCTCTGTGCGGTAATTGTCCCAAGAGCCGACACTGCCCTGGACCGAGGCGGCGAACTCGCGTGTAGGCCGCTTGCGCACCATGTTGATGGTGGCTGAAGGTTGGCCGGTACCGCTGAGCAGGCCGGTGGAGCCGCGCACGACCTCGACCCGATCGTAGACCGCCATGTCGTTGGACTGGCTGCTCATGGAGGGCTCGAATACCGTGGGAATGCCGTCGACCTGGAACGTTTCGATCTTCATGCCACGCGAGAAGATGCCGACCTCATCGTCCGAAGCATTGCTCTTTTTCTTGTAGAGCACGCCAGGTGCCTGGGCCAGAACGTCCTCCAGGCTCACCAGGTCCTGATCACGCATACGTTGGCTGGTCATCACACTGACCGACTGTGGTGTTTCGCGGATCGACAGCGGCAGTTTGGTTGCGGTCCGGGCAGCCCCCGTGGTGTAGGAGCCGGTACCTTCGGTGGTATCGCCCAGGCCGCTGGCATTGATGCTGGTGGCGCCCAGTTGCAACGCAGTACCGTCTGCGGTTTTCTCCGTCAACAGATAGTTGTCTCCAGTCCTGAGCGCCTCCAGCCCGGTGCCTTGAAGCAGCACTGCGAAACCCTGGTCCACGCTGTAGCGGCCTTGCAGGCCGGGAGTGTGACGCCCATCGGTCAATGCGGTTTCGAACGAAAGCACGACCCCGGCATCGCGTGCAAACTGGTTCAATGCTGCGCCGAGCGGGCCAGGCGCAATCCGGTAAGCCTGAAGCGCTTGTTCTGCATAGGTCTGGCTGGCCTTGTCGGTGAGCGGCTGGATAAAACCGACCTGGATTACAACTGCTGCACCTAATAAAAGCCTGGGCAATGAGCGTGGCGAGGTCTTGGCGGGTGGGGTGAGGCGTGGCATGTCTGCTCCTTCAATTGCCATTGGCAGGCTGTTTGAAGGGAAAGCACGGACGAGTTTCAAAAATCGACAATGGCATCGCAACTTTTTTCAGGGCTTACGAGAAGCGAACCCAGTAGCGGGTGCGTGTTTCCATTTTCAGCTTCAGCGCCTGACCGATGACAAGCAACGTGCGTTCCATGTCGTCCAAAGGGAATACACCGGAGACGCGCACTCCCGCCACCGCATCGCTGCATCGTATGAAACCGGTTCGATAGCGCTCCAGTTCACTCAAGGTTCGGTCAAGTCGCCAGCCGTTCACTACCAGAAGGCCATGGCTCCATTCGCTTTCACTTAGGTCAGCGGGCTGTGGTGAAAGCAGTTGCCTGTTGTCAAAGTCAAGGCGCATGCCAGCCTTGACGATGGTCGCCTGATTGAGGCTGTCGCTACGCACCGCCACCGCATGCTCCAGTACTGTCAGCCGAGTACGGTCACTCAATAGCCGGACATTGAAGCGTGTGCCCAAGGCTCGCATGTCACCGTGCGAACTGCGCACATGCAGAGGGCGGGCATCGGCTGCGGTTTCCACGAGGATTTCACCCGCGTGCAACACAATGAGCCGATTTTCGGCGTCGTAGCGGATGTCTGCGGCAGAGGCCGTATTCAGATGAAGCCGAGTACCGTCGGCAAGGGTGAGACTGCGACGCTCACCCACGCGGGTGCGCAGGTCTGCAAACCATTCCGGCGACCGCATGTAACCACCGCCAATGACGGTTGCCGTCCCCAAACCAAGCATCAACCCTTTCAGCAGCGCACGCCGCCCCATGGTGCTCGGGTCTTCGCTCAGCGTTTGCCGAACCAGCGCCGCGGGGACGCCTTGCAAGCGGCACTGTAAACGCTCTACCCGTGACCACGCCCATTGATGCATCGGGTCAAGCCGAAGCCACTCTTCCTGCTGACGACGTGTGACCAGGCACTCTGGTGTTTCACCTAATCTGGCATGCCATTGTGCGGCGGCGCGCAAGGCCAAGTGCCGATCGGACAAGCTCATGCTTCTGAGTCCAGCTCGAAAAAGAGGCAGCGTTCAGTCGCCTTGGCAATGTACTTGGTGACGGAGCTGACCGAAACATTCAGGCGTTCAGCGACCTCCCTGTAGCTGAGACCGTCCAGTTGAACGAAGAAAAATGCTTGCCGTACCTTGCTGCCCAGGCCATCGAGCATCGTGTCCAGTTGCATCAATGTTTCAAGGACGATCAGACGGTGCTCGGGCGAACACGTCAGTGATGCCGGCTCATTGGCCAGGTACTCGAGATACGTTTGCTCCACTTGGCGGCGACGGAGTTGATCGATCATTAGCCGCTTGGCTACGGTCGCAAGATAACTCCGAGGCTCTTGAGGACTGCGGGTCAACGCACCGCTGATCAACCGTATGAAGGTGTCGTGAGTGAGGTCTGCTGCCCGCTCGTTGTCACCCAGACGTCTGCGTATCCATCCCGTCAGCCATTGACTGTGATCTCGGTAAAGGCTGTGAATGTCGTCGCCAATCGAGGCAGGCGGCTGCGGCCCGTTCGACATCCTTGACTCCTCGCGATCACTAATGCAGATAAGAATTGATCGCGATTGTAAACAGCCGATGAAATTTTGCAAACAACAAACGTCAGTTCCTGCTCCACGCTGGATCAGGCGCCGAGATCCAGTGCTGACTCAGATCAGGATGACGATAAGTTCGCTTTCAGGTGGAGTGGGACGAGCCCAGGTACACGTCCCTACGAAGAATTCTAGAGTGCCCTTACCCAGGCCCATTTTGAGGAGATGCTGGCTGCAGCAAGCGACCCGGGGATAATGGGAAGGTCACCCGTCCTCTGAACGTGCTATGCACTAACACGCGCCCAATGGCAGCACATCGCTGCTGAGCGAGGTGAGGCGGCCTGCCTACGTCGTGTGGGCGAGTGTGTCGATAAGCCAGTCGCTGAACGCCTTGACGATGGGGCGCTGCGCCTTGGCCGGATGGCAGACCAGAAAATACGAACGATTTGCCCGTGTGCTGATGTCGAACGGGCTCACCAGCACGCCACGCCTCAGTGCGTCGCTGCTCAGCAGGCTGTCGCCCATCGCGATGCCTTGGCCTGCCAGGCAGGCGGCCAGCGCACAGGGGGCGTCGGAGAACAGGACGCCGGATGACGCGTCGACCTTGTTGCGGCCCGCTGCCCCCAGCCATACCCGCCAATCCGTGTAGTCGTTCATGTGCAGCAAGGTGAAGTTCGACAGGTCATCGATATGCCGGAGACCGCCGTTGGCGTAGAGCAGTTGAGGGCTCAATACCGGAAAATAGTGCAGGTCCATCAGCGGCATTACCTGCAGATTCGGCCAGTCACCCGTGCCGTAGGCAATGAAGATATCCGCTTCGCTCGAACTGGTATCGGCCGGCGTGCGTGGCGAGATCAGGTGGAACTGGACCTGAGGATGGAGCGTCATGAACGCGTTGATGTGCTGGCACAACCAGGCGCTGGCAAAACCGGTATTGCAACTGACGCACAGGCGCCCCGCGATCTGTTGCCCCTGTTCACCTGCTGCGGCCAGTTGCACGCGCTCGAGGATCTGCTGCACCTCCCGGGCGTACTGCTCGCCTCGAAACGTCAGCCGGATGCCACGGCCAATGCGCTCGGTCAGGGCGAACCCCAGCTGCTCCTCAAGCGTGCCGATGCGGTGACTGACCGCACTCCGTGTGAGGCTGAGTTCGTCAGCTGCACTGGAGATGCTGCCGAGTCGTGCCACGGCATCCAGTGCGCGAAGCGCGGTCATTGAAGGGAAGTGCATAGGCCCCTGCATAGCGTGTATTGGTGAAACTAACACTACATGATCTGCGAAATTAATTCGATTGTTGCTTGTTTCAATTCACCGATACTGAGCTCACATCAGTATTGGAGCGAACGACATGACCGCAACCGAGCAAACGCTGCGCGAGGAATTGGCCGCCTGTTACCGGCTAGTCGCGCATTTCCGCATGACCGACTTGATCTTCACCCACATCTCGGTGCGCATACCGGGCCCGGAGCAGCATTTCCTGATCAATCCATACGGGCTGATGTTCGACGAAATCACCGCCTCCAGCCTGGTCAAGATCAACCTGGACGGGGTTCCAGTCGGTGATACGCCGTACGCCGTCAACCCGGCCGGTTTTGTCATCCACAGTGCCATCCACCGTGCGCGCCACGATCTTCAATGCGTCCTGCATACCCACACGCGCGCTGGCTGTGCAGTTGCCGCCCTGGAGTGCGGTCTGCTGCCCGTGAACCAGATATCCATGGAGTTCTACGGCAAGGTTGCCTATCACCACTATGAAGGGATTGCCCTGGACCTCGATGAGCAGCAACGCCTGGTCGCAGACCTGCAAGACAAGAATGTGATGATCTTGCGCAACCACGGCCTGCTGGCTGGCGGGCGCAGTGTGGCCGAAGCGTTCCTCAGGATGTACTACCTGGAAAAAGCCTGTGAGATACAGCTCGCGGCCCAGCAGGCGGGTCAGTTGCTGCTGCCGAGCCATGAGATTTGCGCCCATACCGAGCGGCAGTTCAATGAGCCGCAGCGCGAGCTGAAAGAAGGTGAGTTGACCGATCCGGGGGCCACTGCCCTGGCCTGGACGGCCTTGCTGCGCATGCTGGACCGTGTAGCGCCCGGCTACCGCGACTGAACCGCGATCCTTAAGGTTGTGCGTCATTCGGCTCAAGCATCATGCTCACGCATTCAGCGAGCGCTTGTAGCGTAAAAGGTTTGGTGAGCAGCCGCATGTGTTCGCCCAGAAACGACTCTCTGTCAGCGGCTGCCTGGGCGTAGCCTGTCAGGAACAGCACCGGTAGCCTGGGATACCGTTGCTGTGCAATCTCGGCCAATTGCCTGCCGTTCATGCCCGGGAGGCCAACGTCGGTGACCAGTATGTCGACACTCTCCATCGTCATCAGTACGTGCAAGGCTTCCTCTGCGTCACGTGCAACGAAAATTTCGTAGCCCAATTCGCAGAGCACCTCCCGGTTCAGCATCCGGACGGATTCATCGTCTTCAACCAGCAGAATGCGTTGTCCCGTTCCGTGATTGGCCGAGTGGCCCGTATCGACAGGTGGCTCGAGCGCGTTGTCAGCCGTTGGGAGGTACAGGGAAATCTTCGTGCCCTCACCGGCAATGCTCGAAATCTCCATTTTTCCCCGGCTTTGCTTGGCAAAGCCGTAGACCATCGAGAGGCCTAACCCTGTGCCTTGCCCGATGGGTTTGGTGGTGAAGAACGGCTCGATGACTTTGGGGATGAGTTCAACGCTGATGCCCGTGCCGGTGTCCTCCACATCAATCCGGATGTAACGGCCGTCGGCGAGCTCATCGGCCGTTGGGGCCTGACCCGCAATCAACACTTCGTGTGTCGACACTGTGATCGTCCCGCCGTTAGGCATGGCATCGCGGGCATTGATGACCAGGTTCAACAAAGCGTTTTCCAGCTGGTTGGTATCGGCGAGGGCCCAAGGGAGCTGGTCGCTCAAATTCACCAACACCCGGATCTGCTCGGTCGCGGAGCGCTTGAGCAAATCGTAAAGGCCGCCAATCAGGTCGTTCGCCGAGAACGGCCTGGCGTCCAGCGATTGTCGGCGGGAGAACGCCAGTAAGCGCTCGGTTAGAGACGCGGCGCGCGTGGCGGAAGCCTGAGCGGCATCGATATAGCGCTCAAGGGCGTCAACGCTACCTTTTTTAAGCCGCAGGCGAAGCAGGTCGAGCGCGCTTAAAATCCCTGTCAACATGTTGTTGAAGTCATGGGCAATACCCCCAGTGAGCTGCCCGACGGCTTCCATCTTCAGCGATTGTCGCAGTTGGTCCTCGGCCCGCTCACGCTCTCGGCTTTCCCTGTGGAGCTGCTCGACAGCCAAGGCAAGTGCCTGGGTACGGGACGCGACTTGTGCTTCCAGTGACTCGTTGAACTCACGTAGCGTGAGTTCTGCCTGCTTCTGATCGGTAATGTTGACGATGACAAGTGCCGCCCCAATGATCGCGCCCTGGGTCCCCCACAGCGGGACAGCGCTCATTCGGATCCATGACGCGTCATGACCCACCGGCTTGTGACAGAACACTACGCCATCGACAGCTTCTCCGCGCAGCGCCCTCGCGCCAGGGAACATGTCTGGCTTGACCCGCTGCCCGTGACTGTCCACTGATACCCAGTGCTCTTGCCCGCTGCCGCCTTTGGATGGAATGACCCGATCCGGAACGTATCGGTTATAAAGGGGGTTGCTGATCAACGATTGCCCGTTGATGTCGACGAAGCTGATGCCGACAGGCACATTCTCCAGCAGAATGCGCAGGCGCTCTCTTTCCAGCGCGAGCTCTGAAACACGATCCCTCATGTCGAATTGTCGCGCGCGTGACTGCCACGCGGCAGCGATGGCGCTCATCAAGGCAGATGAACCCATGGGACGCTCAAGTACCACTACGTTCGATGCACTGGCGGGCAGGCGTCTACGCACCACGTCAATGTCCTTGCCGGCGCTGTTGCGACTGGACGTGAGCAGCAGGATGGGAATGTCAGACCAGGAAGCCTGATCAGCCAGGGCGGTGCCCAGGCCCTGGGTGTCTCCCGTCAGGGCCTCTTCGGTAATCAGGATGATGCCTGTTTCATCGCCAATTTTCCGGGAGAGCGAGTCCAGGTCAGCGCATGCCTGTACCCGGTACAAGGTACCGGCCACCCGTTGCAGTACAGCAGCATCCCCACGGAAGGGCGCCACAATCAGCAACGACCGTTCTGGTGAACGGCGGCTAGCGTCCAATGGTGCGACCTTCCAGCAAGGGGGCTTGGCTACCAAAATACTCAGGTGTACCCGTAAGGATGCCCTTGAACTTCGTCAGCGGCTCGCCCACGCGAACGCCCTTGCTGTCGATGTTCAGTTCGCGAATGGCATCCTCGTGGGCTCCACCCCGGTTCTTCAGGATGGAGATCGCTTTGCGCAGACGGCCTTGGGCTTCAAAAAAACGAATCAGGATCACCGTGTCAGCGACGTAAGAGATATTCAGGCTGGTAGCCATCGTGCCGACCAGGCCGCTCTGCGCGTTGATCAGGAACGTTGCCACGCCATGTTGGGCGAGGTAGGAGAGCATTTCGTGCATCTGCAGAATCAGCTGCTGCTCCTGGGGCATCGCGGCCAGGTAGCCATTGAGGCTGTCGATAACCATCATCCGTGCATTACGGGTCTCTACCTCGGTACGAACCCTCCATGCAAACTCGCCGGGCGATATTTCGGCAGGGTTGATTTGCTCTATCGTCAGAGTGCCACTGGCGATGTACTGTTGAAGCGGGAAGCCCATGGCTTCGGCTCTGCTTAACAGTGTGCCCACTCGTTCATCGAACTCGTATACGCAGCAGTATTCGCCGCGCTCGCACGCCGCTGCCACGTAGGCGAGTGCCACCGTCGTCTTGCCCGAGCCGGCAGGGCCGGTGATCAGGGTGCTGGTGCCTCGTAGCGGCCCTCCAGAGAGCAGTCGGTCCAGCTCATCCATACCACTGGCTATAGCCTCAAGCTGGAAGTCCGAGTGTTGACCTGCCGCGATCATGCGAGGAAAGACATGCAAGCCTCCCTTGACGATAACGAAGTCATGGTAGCCAGCAACGAAGTCGACGCCTCGCAACTTCTGAACCTGCAACCGCCGACGTGCAGCGCCGAAATCAAGGGTTATCCGTTCCAGGGTGATAACGCCGTGGCAGATGCTATGGAGGTGATTATCCAGTTCACCCTGGGAGGTCGTCAGGTCGTCCACCAACAGAACAGTGATATTCAATACTGCAAAGTATTGTTTCAGTGCCAGTACCTGGCGGCGGTATCGAAGAGGGTCCTGCGCCAATAGCCTCATCTCGGACAGGCTATCGAACACCACGCGAGAAGGTTTGGATTGCTCGACCCTTTGCTGAATCAGTTTGATGGTATTGCCAAGTTCGGCTTCCCAGGGATGCAGAATGGTCTGCTCTGCTGATTCGCCGAAGATTTCGTCTGTTTGCGACAGTTCGAACACGTCGATACCCTTCAAGTCCCACCCGTGCGACTGTGCGACGCTCTCCAGCTCATCCGCAGTCTCGGAGAGTGTCACGTACAGCACCGACTCATTGTTGGCCACGCCATCCAGCAGGAACTGAAGACCTAACGTGGTCTTGCCTGCACCCGGCGTCCCCTCTATCAAATAGAGCCTGTGCACAGGAAGTCCGCCATTGAGGATGAGATCCAGACCCTCGTTGCCAACGGACAATGTTGTGGGCGTCTTACCGGGCATTCAGCATATTCCTCGTCTCGATCGTGACATTGGGGCGGTTGGCAGCAAGAACTGTCAGCGCATCAGCTGAATCTAGCAGCTCTTTCATGACCTTGACCTGCACGATGCCCGCCTCAAAGGATCGGTTTGCCGCCGGTTACCGCATAGCGTGAACCACTGATGTAGCTGGCCTCATCGGAGCCCAGCAGCACGTAGATCGGCGCGACCTCAACAGGCTGCCCCGGATTCCGCTGTCAGCGCCTGTGATGAGCGCAATCTTGCCGGCCAGGCGGTTGTGGCCGGTATACGACTGCTCGCCGCAGTCTGGATAAGGTTCCATCCTGCGTTGTGAGCCTGGAACGGCTTGAGGCTGCGAAGGGAAGGGGGCGTCGGGAAGTCTCGCATGGGAGAAGCTCCTTCAGTCGGGGTATCGTCCGGCTTGCGGCAGGTAATCAGGTTGCCGTGCAGGCGCAAAGTTCAAAGGCAATGCTTCAGCGGCGCCTGCGTTGCGCGTGGGTGATGATGAAACCGGCCAGGAAACCGATGACTGCCGCACTCAGCAGTAGCGGTACCTTGTCCTTGCGGGTCAAAGCGCTGGCTTCGATCCGTCGCCGCGTCTTGGGTGGCAGGGCATTTTCGGTAGGTTTCACCTCACTCTGGGCACGGCTTGGCACCGTGTCGGCTGTGTCCGTGTCTTCAGGCATGGCGCTGACTTCCAGTCTGGAAAGCTTCAGTGCTGTGCCATCCACCAAGGTCAGCGTCAGGTTTTCTATGTCTCCCGCTGCGCGATCAGGAAAAACGGGTTCGCCTGCGGCATCCAGGTTGTCGTAGATGAAGCGCTTGCCCTCCAGCCAGCCTACTGCGGTCAGTAATTCGGGACCGAGGTAGTACTTTCCATCGAGAAAGAAGCCTGGGAACTGGTGAGCGCGTTCTACGTTCTCCACGCAGTAACGTTCTCCCGCCCTCATGCCTGTTGTTTGATCAATCATGACCGCGACCTCCCTATGCTCGTATTGGCATGGAGGCCCGCGAGAGCGGACCTGTTCCGAGGGGCTGACCAGTGGGCTCCCTGGCAGCGGTCGTCGATCAGATCGACGCCGAGATGAATGAGCGGCTGCGTGCCATCAGCGACACCGACGAAGTTGCCTGGGACGGCTTTCGCCGGCGCTGCCGCGCCTACCTCGAAATGGCGCTGGAGCCACCGATCCAGAGGATCGTGCTGCGTGATGCGAAGACCGTGCTCGGTGGTGGCTCACCGAAGGCCCAGCGGCATTGCATCGAGTCGATGCAATGCTTGATACAAGGCCTGATCGAGCAGGGCGTGGTTGCCGATGTTCCCGCTCAGGCACTGGCCTCGCTGCCTTCCGGGGCCTGATCGCAGTAGAACAGTCAGGCTAGCGAGGCTTTGGATTTAAGCCAGTCGTAGAGCAGTTGCGCTCCCTGGCCAAGCGATCTGCCCTTGGCTTTGATCAGGTAGTAATCCTTCTCGGTTCGCAGGCCGATCGGAAAGATCTGGATCAGACGGCCTTGCTGGACGTCTTCCTCAACCAGCCATGGGCTAGTGAGCAACATGCCCTGGCTGCGTCTTGCAGCATCAATGGCGAGCTCCGACTGATCGAACTTCAAGCGTCTGTTTATCCCATCAAAGGACATCCCGATCTGTGCCAGCCAACGCGACCAGTAGGCGTGTGATGTGGTGTAAAGCAGCGTTGAGCCAGGCATGTCTTCATGACGCACCAAGTTCAACCGGTCCCGGTATTCGGGGCTGCAGTAGACCCTGACCTCGTCACCGAGCAGCAGGAAAGCATCCAGGTCCGGATGCTCACCGTCGAAATGACGGATAGCCAGGTCGAACTCGCCTGCTTGAAGGTCGGCAGGTTCCACCGACGCATTGAGGTGCAGTTCCAGCGCTGGGTATTCACTTGTCAGTTCGGGTATCCGTTTGGCGAACCATGAGTTGGCCAAGGCCGGAGGCAGGCTGATCCGTACTTCCCAGGTTCGATCACTGCGAATGCCTGCATTGGCTTCGTCGATCTGCTGCAGCGCAGGCTTGATTTGCTCCCAGTACCGTAGTGCCTGCTCTGTTGGCTCGAGCTTTCGAACACTGCGGATGAACAGTGGGATGCCCAGCCACGCTTCCAACTTACGCAACTGCTGGCCTACCGCTCCCGGCGTGACAAACAGTTGCCGAGCGGCCAGCGTTGCGCTGCCGGTTCGCATGACCGCGTCGAAGCAAGCAACAGCCTTCAGGGGAGTATCTGCTCGCATGGTGCAGTTTTTCTCTCTCATGGATGCAAAACAGATGATTTGTAGCGCGTCGGCCAGCCCAAGACAATCGCTCCATCAAAATACGTTGGATGCGATTGACCATGGCAATACGAAAACCGGTGGATGGTATGGCTGCAGGGCTAATGGTGCTGCTTTGCCTGACGTGGGGCGCTCAGCAAGTTGCCATCAAGGTGGTTGCCCACGATGTTCCGCCAATGGCCCAGATAGCACTTCGCTCCGGCGTTGCGGCGATCCTTGTGCTGGTAGCGGGCAAACTCTGGAGTCGAGAGCCGTGGCTCCCTGGGGTATGGCATCGCGCCGGCTTGGCAGTAGGCCTGTTGTTTGCTGCAGAATTTCTGTTCATTGCACAAGGGCTGCGCTATACCAGTGCGTCACACATGGCTGTCTTCCTCTACACCGCGCCACTCTTCGTGGCCATGGGGCTGCATTTTCGTTTGCCAGAGGAACGCTTGAATCACTGGCAATGGACGGGCATGGCCGTGGCATTTGCAGGCATTGCAATTACCTTCCTGGCTCCTCGTGAAGGGGCTTCAGCAGTTGATGCAATGAACAGTCTTTCGGGTGATGTAATGGGGCTTTGCGCAGGTGCTGCCCTAGGCTTCACCACCGTGGCGGTTCGTGTGAGCAAGCTCAGTGAAGCACCGGCTACCCAGACGCTGTTCTACCAACTGGCAGGTGCTTGCCTTGTCCTGCTGCCGGTTGCTTGCGCGAGTGGTCAGATCGATTCGGATTTCACTCCCGCTGTCTGGCTGAGCCTGGCCTTTCAGACAGTCGCGGTATCCTTTGCGAGCTACCTGATCTGGTTCTGGATGCTCCGGCGCTATCTCGCTGCGCGTCTTGGCGTGATGTCTTTCATGACGCCACTCTTCGGTGTGCTCATGGGGGCATTCTGGTTAGACGAAGAGATGAGTCCAGGCTTCGCCTTTGGGGCAATCCTGGCCTTGGCCGGAATCCTGATTGTCAGTTTGAGCAAAGGGCGCGCGGGGCATCTGTCGCCACCTGCGTGTGGGAGGACCATCAAGGAAAAGCCCCAGCCATGAATGTCCTCATCGTTCATGGTGCTCCCGAGCCTGGCTCGTTACAGGTCACAATTCGCAGTTGATATGTGCAAACCTCAATAAATGTCTAGCAAGGAAACCGCAGATGAAGGGCTACTGGATATCTTTGGTGGTGAGGTTGTCGATCAGGATGCGCAGGCGGAGTACGGGCGTCTCTGGACCCCAATCGGTGAAAAATATGGGGCCAGGATCAAGGTGATGGGTGCCGAGGCATTGGTAGAGGCGCGTCTGAGCAAACGCGTACTCGTCGTCGAGTTTGCAAGCCTGGCGGTGGCCAAAGCCTGCTACAACGATCCGCTGTACGTGCAGGCCAAGGCGTATGCAACCAAGGCTTCCCAGCGTGAGGTGATCATCATCGAGGGAGAGTTGCCCTGACCTTTGAATGCTGACGAGCATCCCGATGCCCAAGGCCACGGCGCCATGGCCAACATTCAGCGTGTCGAGCATGGCGCTTTCAGGCATTGCTTGCGTTCACCGTCAGGGCCGCCTTGCTCGATCGCCATCAATGCTGGCATGTCGAGTATTTCCACCAGCCTGCCGCGCAGGCTGACGATGCCTTGCGCACGCAAGCGGGCGACCGAACGGCATACGGTCTCCAGGCGCAGGCCAAGGTACGAAGCCATGTCCTCGCGCGACATGCGTAACATGAAGCCATGGGCGGAGTAGCCACGGTTGACGAAGCGCCTGGACAGATTGATCAGGAAACTGGCCAGGCGCTGCTCGGCGGTGAGGTTGCACAGCATCAGCACACGCTCGTGCTCACGCACGATCTCCCGGCTCATCAAGCGGTTCAGGCTTTGCTGCAAGACCGGAAAGTCGCGTGCCAGCGCTTGCAGGCGACGATAGGGCACCGGGCAGACTTCGCTGTCTTCCAGGGCGATTGCGTCGCATACGTGGTGGTCGGTGGCTATGGCGTCCAGGCCGAGCACGTCACCTGGCATCCAGAAGTTGATCACTACACCCTGGCCTTCGGCGCTGTTGAGGCTGGTCTTGAAACTGCCGCAGCGCACGGCATAGAGCGTGCTCAAGGGCGCATTGGCATTGAACAGCGCTGCGCCCTTGCGGATGCGCATGCGCGGCCCGATAAGCGCGCCCAGGCAACTGTTGTCATGCAGGGGTAGACCGGTGGGCAGGCACAAGCCGCTGACCCGACAATCGCGGCACAACGTGACCAGCGGTTTCAGGTGAACCGGTGGGGGCGTGTGCAACAAAGCAGGCGGATCGAGCAGCGTGACTTTCAATTGGCCAGACATGTTCAGGCCTCCTTCGCACATCGCACATCCACCCGGCCGCTAGCACCGGAGCGGGGCGACCAGTCCGCCAACATGTCCAGCGAATGGGGGGCGTTGAGGCGGGCGTTGAGCCGCTCGACGAACTGCTGGGCTTCAGCGGCGGTGCTGAAACTCACTCGCCAGTCGTCCATGCGGACCCAGCATCGGTTCTGTTCGGTATTGTTCTCGACGTAGACGTTCATGGGTGCCTCCGAAGCATGCATGGGCAAGAAACTGCGGAACGACGCAAACAAAGGCGTCCTTGCCTCCAGCGCGCGAGGGTCAGGGGGTGATCGCCACTTTCATTACCCCATCGCGCTGGTGGGCGAACAGTTCGTAGGCGGCTTCGATGTCATCGAGGCGCATGCGGTGCGTCACCAACGGTGAAACGTCGACCCGGCCACTGGCGACTACCGCCATCAACCGGCGCATGCGTTCCTTGCCGCCGGGGCACAAGGTCGTGATGATGCGGTAGTCACCCAGGCCCGCGGCGAACGGGCCCAGTGGTAGGTGCAGGTCGGCGCTGTACACGCCCAGGCTGGACAAGGTGCCGCCCGGCCGCAGCACTCGCAGCGCCGCCTCGAAGGTGGCTTGCGTGCCCAGTGCTTCGATGGCCACATCCACGCCGCGCCCGCCGGTGAGCGCCATGATCTGCTCGACCACGTTGCCCTGCCTGAAATCGACGATGTGATCGGCACCCATGTGCCGAGCGACGTTGATCCGCTCGGCCACGGTATCGACGCCAATGATGGTGGTCGCGCCGAGCAACCGGGCCCCGGCGACCGCGCACAGGCCGATCGGCCCCAGGGCGAACACGGCCACGGTGTCGCCCAGGGTCACGCCACCGCGTTCGGCCCCGGAAAAACCGGTGGACATGATGTCCGGGCACATCAGTACCTGCTCGTCGCTGAGCTGATCGGGAATGGGCGAGAGGTTGGCCATGGCGTCCGGTACACGGACATATTCGGCCTGGCAGCCGTCGATGATGTTGCCGAACTTCCAGCCGCCGATGGCCTTGAAACCATGGGCGGTGCCCACGCCGTCCTGCGAACTGCACCCGCAGAGGCAGGCGTTGCTGTGGCCGCTGGGGGTGATGGCGCCGGCGATGACCCGCTGGCCTTCATGGAACCCCTGCACCTGCGAGCCGAGCTTTTCGATCACACCCACCGGCTCGTGGCCGACGGTCAGCCCCTTGGCCACCGGGTACTCGCCGCGCAGGATATGCACGTCGGTGCCACAGATCGTGGTGGTGGTGATACGTAGCAAGGCGTCCAGGGGGCCGATGTCGGGTATGGGCTTTTCGTCCAGCACGATACGGTTCTTGTCGACGAACACCGCTGCTTTCATGAGGGCCATGGCACGCCTCCGGGGCGGGAGATTGTTGTTGATATGGGTGTAGCGTGCGCCCGGCAATCGGCGATACGTTGATCCGCGTCAAGTTTGTGTGCTGCGGGAAATACCGTTGGTCCGTGGGGCGTCAGTTGACAAACGTCAAGTCTGCAAAGCGCGGGTGAACGATGCTCCAGTTACGTATCGCAACCGCCGAGGTGTGCCATGGAAACCCCGCAAAGACTGCTTTTGATCGCATCGCCGCTGATGCGCCGAACCCCTGTCTACGACCGCGCCGCCGCCTTGGCCAAGGCCAAGGGCATGGCGCTGCACATCGTGGCTTTCGATTATGTGGAAGGGCTGGCCACAGCGGGCCTGGTCAATGACCAGGCGCTGGCAGTGATGCGCGAAGCCTATGTGCAGCAACACCGAGAATGGCTGGAAAACCAGGCGCAGCCGATGCGGCGCAACGGTGTAACGGTCACCACGGAAGTGGTGTGGGTGCAGCATCCCTTGAACGAGATCCTGGTGCACTTGCGCGAACAGCCATTCGCCCTGTTGATCAAGGAATTCGAGCATGAGCCCTGGTGGGCGCGTGCCATGTTCACCTCCCTGGACATCCAGCTGCTGCGCGAAACCCGCATCCCGCTGCATCTGGTGCACAAGGCCAGCCACGCGATGCCACGCAGGATCCTGGCGGCCGTGGACCTGTCCAGGCCCGAGGACCAGTTCGAGGGCTTCAATGATCAGATCATCAGCGAGGCGCTGAAACTTGCGCTACAGTGCAACGCGCAGATCGAATTGCTGTATGCCTACGACCTGGGTTCGATGTACCTGGATGCCGGCGGCAGCCGGGAGCATTCCTTCCTGTTCGATTCCAACCTCGCCCAGACGCTCCATGAAGCCCAGAGCGATGCCTTCCAGGCCCTTGCCGAGCGCAATGGCATTGCCGTCGAACACCGCCACATGCGCATCGGCGATCCGGCCAAGGTCCTGGCCGTGTTCATGGACAACAATGATATCGACGTACTGGTCATGGGCAGTTATCACCACCATGGCATCGGCTGGTTCATTGGCAGTACGGCCGAGCGGGTATTGCATCGCTTGTCCAGCAGTGTGCTGGTGATTTCACCCGAGCGTTCCCAAGGTTAAGGTACAAGGCCCGCAAGGGCCTTGTTTTCAGGCTCGCAGGTCAAGCTCGTGGAGAATCTCGCTGACATCGCCACCCAGGTACCGTGAGCTGAACCCCAGCCCCTTGGTCAGCCGGTGCATGGCGTAGTTGTTGGCCAAGTCCCTGGAAATCATCCACTCATAACCACTGCGCCGCGCCGCGTCGATCAGGTGCTGCAGCAAGCGCGTCCCCAAGCCTTGGCGCTGCCAGTCCTCATGCACCGCTACCGCACACTCGCATCGCGGGCTGCCCGGTATGCCGGCGTAACGGCTGACGCCAATCTGCTGCAGGCAGCCGTCGACGTGAGCCAGCGCGATATACGCCATGCGCTGGTGGTAGTCGACTGGCATCCCTTGCGGATCCAGGCTGGGCAGGCCGCCACTGAGCCCGGCGATGAAACGGAAGCGTCGGGACTCATAGGCAATTGTGCTGAGAAAGCGCCTGTCCCGGTCATGGTCCTCCTCGCGCAGCGGGCGAATCAGCACGGGGGTACCGTCATCCAGCTTTTCGACCCAGTGCTCGCAGGCATTCGGCTGTTCTGTCTGCTGCGTGTTCATGGTGCCTCCCCATTTCCCGGATAGATGCCTGAAGCCGTTGTAACGTGGCGCGCCGCCGTGGTTCTGACAATGGTCAAGTTCGGGGTGGATCATCTGTTTCTGATCTGCATCAAACGCCAGCGCGCCAGCGCTCGGAAAATCCCCTCATCACATCCCAGCCGCGCAAGCCCGGAGGTTCATCATGGGTCAATTTCGACAACTGCTGGTGCTGCTTACCCAAGTCGATCCCCATTCAGCCGCGCTGCGCAGGGGGCTGGCGCTGGCGCATGTCAGCGGTGCCAGCGTGCATGTGCTGGGGTTGTTTGAACCGAACGAGGAGCACCTGCTGCGCGAAGAGCGCCTGAACGAGGCTGATATCAAACGCCAGTACGACCACTACTGCGTGCAACTGCGGTCGCTGGTCGAACGGCACCGCGGCAGCGGTGTGACATTGACGATCGACAGCCTCGCCGCCGACGACATCCGCAGCGAGGCCATCGACTACATCAGCGAACTGCAGCCGGATCTGGTCATCAAGGACAGCGAATCCGCGTCGGCCCTGGCGCGGCTGTTCGATACCCCGCTGGACAGTGCGCTGATGCGCGGTTTCAAGGGGCTTACCCTGTTAGTGCCGAAAGCGGCCGTTTCATTGCCTCGGCGCGTTCTGGTCGCCGTGGATACCTGTTTCAGCGAGACGCCAGAGGTTCAGGAACGGTTCAATCGAGGGCTGATTCGCGTCGGCCAGGCGTTGGCACTCCAGTGCGACGCCGCATTGCATCTGCTATCGGCCTACAACCTGGCCGGGGTGTTCGCCGCGGACATGAACGTCACCCAGGCGTGGATCGAGGAGATGCGAGAGGCGCTTCAGGAACCTTTCAACGCCTTGGCCGAGGCCGAAGGCGTGGCGCAGGACCGTCGCCATTTCCTGGAGGGCGGGCCGGTGCAGGTGATCCGCGAACAGGTCGCTGCCCTGGATATCGACGCCGTGGTGATGGGTGTGGTGCAGCCCAAGGGGCTGGACAAGCTGCTCGGCGACACCACAGAACGCATCGTCGGCCACCCTCCGTGCAGCGTGCTCGCGGTTCATCCTCATGTGTTCGAAAACCAGGAGCCTTGGCCATGCATCTGACCTTTCTCGGCGGCACCGGGACGGTGACCGGCAGCAAATTCCTGTTGACCCGCGACCGTACGCGGATACTGGTGGACTGCGGGCTGTTCCAGGGCTACAAACAGCTGCGCCTGCGCAACTGGGAGCCCTTGCCACCGGCACTGCGGGCGCTGGATGCGGTCGTGCTGACCCACGCCCATCTCGACCATAGCGGCTACCTGCCGGTATTGGCCAGGGAGGGCTATAACGGACCGATCTATGCCACTCCGGCAACCTGCGCCCTGGCTGAAGTGCTGCTGCTCGACAGCGCACGGCTGCAGGAAGAGCAGGCCGACCATGCTAATCGCCACGGCTATTCCAAACACACGCCGGCGCGGCCGCTTTATACCGAGCAGGATGCCAAGCAGGCGCTGGCACTTTTGCGCCCGGTGGAGCTGCATCAGGCAACGCCGATTGCCGAGGGCATGGACCTGCTGCTGCGCACGGCTGGCCATATCCTGGGCGCGGCGACGGTGCAGATCAGTGCCGAGGGCCAGACCTTGGTCTTCTCGGGTGACTTGGGCAGGCCGCAAGACCCGGTCATGCGGGCACCGGAGCTGATCCGCACGGCGGATGTGCTGTTGGTGGAGTCCACCTACGGTGATCGTCAGCACCCAGCGGAATCGACCGAGCAGTATCTGGCCCAGGTCATCAACCAGACACTCCTGCGCCATGGCATCGTCCTGGTTCCTTCGTTTGCTGTCGGGCGCGCCCAGCTGCTGATGTATTACCTCTACAAGCTCAAGCGTGACCGGCTGATCCCGGATATCCCGGTGTACCTCAACAGCCCGATGGCCACCGATGCCACTGTCCTTTATCAGCAGTTTCGCAACGAACATCGGCTACCGGCGGCGGAGTGCGCCGCGATGTGCAAGGGCACACGGATCATCCGCACGGTCGATGAGTCCCGTCACCTGGACCAGCTGCGCGAGCCGGCGGTGATCATTGCCGCCAGTGGCATGGCCACCGGCGGCCGGGTGCTGCACCACCTGAAGGCGCTGGCCCCCAATCCGCGCAACAGCATCCTGTTCTCCGGTTTTCAGGCGGGAGGCACGCGCGGCGCCGATATCGTCGCTGGCGCCCACAGCGTCCGCCTGCAGGGTGAAGACGTGCCCATCCGGGCGCAGGTGCACGCCATGGAAAATCTCTCCGCCCACGCCGACGCCGACGAAATCATGGAGTGGTTGCGCGGTTTCACCCGGCCACCACGGCAGACCTACGTCATCCATGGCGAGCCACACGCCGCCGACACCTTGCGACGGCGCATCAGCCTGGAGCTGGGCTGGCAGGTGTGCGTCCCGGAGTATCAGGAAACCGTTGCCATCGACCCTGTGCGCTGAACCCGGCGCGGGAGTTAGTCATGAATACGCAAGCACGAGCGAAACTACGGGCCTGGATACACCGCCCCAGAGGCAGCCTGGGCTGGATCGTGGCTATCGCCGCGTTACTCATCGCGGTGTCTGTCTACCGCGCCGTGAGCCCGAGCTGGCGCATGCCCATGCGCGATCCGGCCGTGCTGCTGAGCCTGTTGGCCTTGTGTGTGGCGCTGGGCTGGGCCGTGCAGCGCGGCGTCAAACGCACGGTCGGCAAAGCCATTTTCAACGGCCAGGAGACGGGCTGGCAGGCCAGGCTGGCCTTCCTGCGCTCAATTACCCGGGAGTCGAACGTGCTGATGGGCATGCTGTTGCTCCTGGCGGTATTGGGCGGTGCCACCGTATGGCTGGCCGGGCGCTCCGTGGCGCAAATTGTGGAAAACTGCACGGCCAACCTGCAGGCACAGGTGCAGGCGCCTGAAAATGAGCAGCTTGCAGCGTTGGTCGGCAAGCCTGTTTGCACCTGCCTGGCGCAAACCTTCCTCCAGCGTAATGGGGTGATCCGCCTGGCGTTGTTCGAGACACCGATGCAGGAAGTGAGCGGCCTGAAGGCGCTGACTTCCGCTGATGAACAGCATTGCCTCACGCGGTTCGATCTGTTGCCCGAGGAGGGGCGTGCAGTCACGCCTTGAAGCCATCAACGGCCCCATCGGAAGCTGCCATGACAGGCGCCCATCGCGGCGCGGGAGGTGTCCATGTCCGCGGTGTTCGACGCCGTGGTTGCCAGGGAAACCGAGGAGCTGGCGCGGCGCGAGCGGGCCTGCCGGGGAGGGCGGCCAGCCCTGCAGCTCAAGGATCAGGTGGTGATTCTCATCGATGATGGCCTGGCGACCGGCGCCACGATGAGGGCGGCTATCCAGGCTGTGCGAGCCCAGTCACCGGCGCGGATCGTGGTTGCCGTCCCGGTCGCACCGCCAGAAACGCTTGAAGCGCTGTACCGTGAAGTGGATGACACACGCGTCAGCGTAGCGGTCGAGCAGCGTTGCAAATGCCGGCGCATCCGGGTCCGGCAAAGGTTCGGCGTACTGATGAAGCATCGGCGCAATATCGGCAGTGTCGACCTGATACTGCTTGCCGTAGAGTTTTTCCATCAATTTCTTCGAAGGGCCGTTCATGGGTGCCTCCCGTAGTCGGGCCGCCGCGCCTTGATCCGTCAGGGGGCGGCGGCCCTGGGTCAGATCAGGGAGAGCCGGTGGATGACCTGGCTGGGGTCATCCGGGTCGGCGGCGGTGGTGAACCCCGCCGCCTTGGCCAGGTCGCGCATCGCGTGGTTGGCTGCTGCGTCGACCGAATACATCTGCCGCAAGCCCTTGGCCCGGGCATGGTCGATCAAGTGCTTGAGCAGCAGGCGACCCAAGCCATGGTGTTGCCAGCTGTCCATGACGGTAACGGCGCATTCGCACTCGTCCTTGTCGCTAGCGGTGGCGTAGCGGGAAATGCCCACTTCTTGCAATTCGCCATCCACGTGTGCGAGGGCGACGTAGGCCGCCTGGCGATCCTGGTCAACCTTCATCAGCTGGTCGAGCATGGCTTCACCGGGCTCCTTGAGCTGGCACAGGAAGCGGAAATGCCGCGACTCGGGCGACAGCCGTTCGATGAAGGCTTTTTCGCGTTCTCGGTCCTTGGCCTGCAGGGGCCTGATCAGCACGTGAACGCCGTTTTCAAGGGCTTCGATCCAGTATTCACCCGAAGGCTTGGGGAACGAAGGCGTTGTGTGCACACGGGAAGTCTCGGCGGGCGCCATGGCGATGTCCTCTATGTCGAATGAACAAGGAAGTTCAGTTTCGACAACAGGCCTTGCGCTGACTTGACCGTTGTCAATTGCTTCACTCATGACCTGTCAAACCGATTGAAAAAGCTCCCCCGATTCAGGGAAAGCCAACTCCTGCTGGCCCGCCTTGGCATGAACCACGAGCAAGCTGCATTTCAGACTGGTTAGCAGGTATTCCAGGGTCGCGAGCTGCCAGGCGCGGTGAGGACTGGTAATCACCACGGTGTCGTAGCCGCAGCGATTGGCGTACGCGCAAAGGGTCTGCGCAGATGATCCGACGATCAGCTGGTGATGGATGTTAGGGACGCCTAATTGCGTGGCGAAACGTTTGAATGCACTTGCGAGGCTTTCATACGAGGGGATTTCCGCCAGGCTGTAGTGCTCGCTGTGACGCAGCATGGCAGTTTGGTCATAAACGCAGAACAGATGCATCTTCGCCCTGCGCGCATGACTTATGAGCCTCGCAGCTTCGACGACTGCGGCATTCGCGGCGCCGTCGTCCAGATCTTCGCAACTGGCTGGCGCCGCGACGAACACCTTGGCTTGGTCACGCGCTGTTCGTTCCCGTGCGAACAACACGGGGCAGGGCACAAGCGGCATGAGTTCGAGACCGAAACTGACGTCCCCGGTCGCTGGTGCCTGCAGGATCACCAGGTCGGCGTCGCATGCCCTGGCCAGTTTGACCACCGCTTTGGCCGTGGGCTTGATTCGCCTGACCTCGGGCTCCACGTGTATGCCGCGGTCGAGGAAGACCCTGACCAGGCTTTTCTGCCGATCCAGGTCGTCAAGGGGTCTGGCCTGTGCAGCTGGCGCTGGCTGGATGGCAAGGGTCACCGAGGCGCCGATTGCCAACGCCAGCTCCAGCGCCTGTTCGATAGCCGGATCGTATCGATCTTCATCGGCGACAATTACAAGCAAGCTACTTATTTGCATGATCTTTCACCTTTTGGCAGATAGCGCCACCGGCAAAGGGTGGGGTGTCAACGAAGCGTTCGACGCTTGAGCATGCGGGCCTGGGCAAGGGGCGGTTTGATCTTCATCAAGTCGCTTCGGGCAGCGGGGGGACCCCGGTTTGAAACCCCCCCCCCCCCTCCTTCCGCCCCCCAC
>NZ_JBKGGW010000040.1:0-57178 GCF_052041945.1 Pseudomonas sp. SMN11
TGGCGGTGCTTGGGATACTGTTGGTTGGGTCCGTTTTGCGTCCCTTCGCGGGCATGCCCGCGAAGGGCTGCAAAGCAGCCCCAGTGATGCTCATGATGTTCCTGATTAGCCCACTGACACAGGCGGCGCAATCCATCTGGCCCGCCCACAGCACCCCGCAGTCGGCCATGGTCGCCGACTACCGCACCCTGTCCTGCACCAAGGAACCGCCCGCGCCCTACACCGGCAGCCTGCACCTGGAAAGCAAGTACGACCAGCGCGACGCCAGCAAGTCGACCCTGCGCAGCAACCCCGATGCCAACAGCGAGCAGATCGCCAAGCAGGTCAAACAGTTCGTCGGCGGCCTGATCTACGCCAGTAAACGCTTCCAGGGCGCCAAGAAACCCCAGGACGCCAACATGGCCCTGGCCTGCCAGGACCAGTGGCTGCAACACTGGGCCGAAGCCGGCGCCCTGCTCAACCCGGATGCCAGCGGCACCGGCATGGCCGCGCGCAAGTGGGCGCTGGCGGCCATGGCCGGTGCTGTGCTGCTGACCCAGTCGGCAGCCGACGGCAAGCTGCAACTGAGCGAAACGCAGCGCAGCTGGTTCACCCGCCTCGCCGATCTGGTAATCCGCGAGTACGACCCACGGCGCCGCGCCAGCGGTGTGTACTTCAACAACCATGACTACTGGGCCGCCTGGGCCGTGGCCGCCACCGGCATGCTGGTCGGCCGCGACGACTTCATCCAGTGGGCCGATGGCAACCTGCGCCGCGGCCTGGCCCAGGCCGTGCGTGCCAGCAACGGCAACTACGCCTACCTGCCGCTGGAAGTGGCGCGCAGCAAGCTGGCGGCCAACTACAGCCAGTACGCGCTGGTGCCGCTGGTGCTGCTGGCCGAATCGGCACGCGCCAATGGCCTGCCGTGGAGCAACGAAGACCAGCAGACCCTCGACCTGCTGGCCAACTTCGCTGCCCGCACGGTGCTCGACCCCGGCGACCTGCCCGAACTCAAGGGCCAGTCCCAGGCGGACGTGGCACCGTACAAGCTGGCCTGGCTGATCCCGTTCCTGCAGCGCAACCCCGGCCATGCGCTGGCGCGCCAGTTATACGACAGCGAAGACGGCGAGGTGGACAACTACAGCCAGCTCGGCGGCCCGATCAAAGCGTTCTACCCCCCAATGCCCGGATCAAGGAGCTGACCCATGGCTGCCCTCGCCCGCTTTTCCCTCACCTGCCTGGCCGCCCTGTGCCTGGCAGGCGCTGCCCATGCCGCCAGCCAATCGCTGCCGGTCAACCAGACCGTCGACACCCTGCCCGCTGAGCAACGCCAGCTCAAGGCCGACCAGCTGCGCCGGCAGGTGCGCCAGGCCGTGGCCTTCCAGCAGGCCGAACGGCAACGCCCGGCCGGGCGCGCCAGCGTCAGCCTGCAGCCGATGTTCTCTGCTCAGGCCGGCAGCTGGCCGTTCGAGCCGTTCGTCAACAACGGCCTGTTCCGCGCCATCGCCGGTTACCAGGCGCACCACCCGCAGGTGGTGATGCTGCGTGGTGGCAGCATCACCCTGGCGCAATTGCACGACGCAATGAACGACCCGCGCATCCTCAAGCGCTACAAGGACGGCTACCTGCTCAGCTATCCGTTGATGATCGGCAGCGATGCCGGGCTGGTGCTCGAAGGCACCAGCCTGTACCTGTCGAGTTTCTCCGGCACGGCGCTGATCAACCAGGGCTGGTTCGGGCTCAACCAGTCCAGGCTGGAGAGCATGGCCGGCGCCAGGCCCGGTAGCACCGACCGCGCCTGGCGGCCATTCGTGGTGGCCTGGGCTGGCAGCCATACCCAGGTGATCGGCTCGACGCTCAAGCGCCTGGGCTACAACGCCAACCTCTCGCGTGGATTGACCACGGCGTTGAGCACCCAGCAGGCCGCCAGCACGCGCCCGGCCACAGTCATCATCCGCGACAGTCAGTTCAGCGAGATGTCCAGCGCGGTGGAGCTGCAGCACAGCCAGGCGAGCATCAGTGGCAGCCAGTTCGAGCAGTCGCAGCAGTACGCCATCGATGTGCAGAACAGCCAGGTCAAGCTGCAGGGCAACCAGCTGCGTGGCATCGACAACAACAGCGGCGTGCGCCTGCGTGGCCAGACCCGCGCCCTGGTCGAAGGCAACCTGATCCTCGGTGCGACCAAGGCCGCCATCGAAGTCAGCGAGCAACAGGGCGCAGTGCTGCTGGCCGGCAACCGCATCGGCGATAGCCGGGGCAATGGCATCCAGCTGCGCAACCTGGGGCCCACTGCAGCGACACCGCTGGTAATCGATGACAACCTGCTGGCCAGCAGCCAGGGCAGCGCGGTGGATGCCAGCGAGGTGGGCGCCGTGGCGCTGCTCGACAACCGCATCGGCAACACGGCGGAATATGCCATCAGCCTGCGCAATGCCACGCCGCTGGCCGGGCCACTGGTACTCAGCGGCAACCGCCTGGGCCGGGTCGGCAAGGCGCTGGTGCGGGTGGAGGGTGTGCAGGATGTGGTGCTGGGGGGCAACAGCTTCGATGGCAAGCCGTTGTTGCAGAACCTGTTGATCGGAGACTTGTTGCCCTTGCAGGGGCAGCTGCTCGAGGCCACGGTTCGCCAGGGTGAGACGGTGCGGGTAAGGCAGCAGTGATCCAGCATCTGCTGTAACTGCACCGGCCTCTTCGCGGGCTTGCCCGCTCCCACAGGTACTCCACAGCATTCAGAATTGTGGTGATCCTGTGGGAGCGGGCGAGCCCGCGAAGAGGCCGGCAGAGGTCAACCGATAACCCGCTGCATTCTCACAAAGCAACCATCCTCGCCCATTTCGACAAACCCATGGCGCAAGTACAACTGCCGCGCCGGGTTGCTCTTGAACACCATCAACCTCAAGAGCGGCAAACGCCGCTGCGCCGCCCATTCGGCCAGCGTGTCCAGCACCTGACTGCCCACCCCGTGCCCACGCTGCTCTGGCAACAGGTGCAACTCACGAATGAACAACGCCTGCCGGTCCTGGCTAAGGCTGCAGAAACCCAGCACGGTCTCCCCTTCCGTCACCAGCCACTGCTCGCGCCAGCCCCAGGCTTCGTCAAAGGCCTCCTCGATCCACAACAGGTCGAACTCGCGGTAATAGGGCAACATCGCCCGTCGCGTGACGTCGCGGGCAAAGGTGCGCCAGGCATCGCTCGCGGCGATCAGCTCAACGGGCATAGCACACCGGCGAGCTGCCCGGGCCGCGCCGCTCCAGTTCGTCTTCCAGCCAGGCTGCCAGTACCTGGGCGTTGTTGTGCTCGGTGTCCTTGCCAGCATACAGCAAGGTCAGGTTGCCTTTGGCTGCGAGGTCCAACAGCGGGTACCAGTGTTCCGGGTGCGCCGCCAGTTCCTGCTGATAGCGCTGGGTGAACCCTGCGAAATCCACCTCACCCTGGTGGAACGCCTTGCGCAACTCAGTGGATGGCGCCACGTCGCGTAGCCACTCGCCATGCAGTTGGTCCTTGCGCTTGTTGCGCGGCCACAGCCGGTCGACCAGCACACGCTGGCCATCTTCCTTCTCTGCCGCGTCATAGACGCGCTTGCAGCGAATCATGAGGTTCTCCTGCCTTTACCGTCTGTCTTGAGCCTAGGTAATTCATTGACCGAGGTCACGTCCGGGCGAGGAATTGTTTCTATCCTCAGAGCCACCCTCGCCGACGCCAATCGGAGCCCCCATGGCAACCCCGTCCCTGGCCAGCCAGCCGCCACTGGGCCATAGCGATTCCCGCCCGCAACTCTCGCACAAACCCGGGCGAGCCACCCTCGTGCTGTTCTTCGGCCTGCTGCTGGCCGGTATCGCCTACACCGCCTGGAACCTCAAGCAGGACGTGACCGCCAGCGGCACGGTAATCACCACCGTCACGCCCTTCCTGCTGCTGGGCCTGGCGCTGCTGATCGCCCTGGGCTTCGAATTCGTCAACGGTTTCCATGACACCGCCAACGCGGTGGCCACGGTGATCTATACCCACTCGTTACCGGCGCCAGTGGCGGTGGTCTGGTCCGGGTTGTGCAATTTCCTGGGTGTGCTGCTTTCCAGTGGCGCGGTGGCGTTCGGCATCATCGCCCTGCTGCCGGTGGAGCTGATTCTAAAGGTCGGCTCCTCGGCGGGCTTCGCCATGGTGTTCGCCTTGCTGCTGGCGGCCATCATCTGGAACCTCGGCACTTGGTGGCTGGGACTGCCGGCGTCATCTTCGCACACGCTGATCGGCTCGATCATCGGCGTCGGTGTGGCCAACGCCTTGATGCACGGGCGTGACGGTACCAGCGGCGTCGATTGGAGCCAGGCCAGCAAGGTGGGTTATGCCCTGCTGTTCTCACCACTGATCGGCTTTGCCTGTGCAGCCTTGTTGCTGCTGGCCCTGCGGGCGCTGGTCAAGCGCAAGGAACTGTATCAGGCACCAGAAGGCCGCACGCCGCCTCCATGGTGGATCCGCGGCATCCTGATCCTGACCTGCACCGGCGTGTCGTTCGCCCACGGCTCCAACGACGGGCAGAAAGGCATGGGCCTGATCATGCTGATCCTGGTCGGCACCCTGCCGATGGCCTATGCCCTGAACAAGACCATGCCCAGCGAGCAGGCGCTGCAATTCTCAGCCGTTGCCGAAGTCACGCGCCAAGCTTTGCTGCGCACCGATCCCGGGCCCGCCCCGGCCGATCCGCGCCAGGCGCTGACCGCCTTCATCGCCGAGCCCAAGGCCAGCCCGCAGCTGGTGCCGGCACTGGCCGCGCTCACCGGCATGATCGGTGACCAGGTCAAAGGCTATGGTTCGCTGCAGCGAGTGCCGGCGGAAGCCATGGCCAACGTGCGCAACGACATGTACCTGACCAGCGAAGCCATCCGCCTGATCGAGAAGCAACAGCTGGTGGCGCTCGACGCCGACACCCGCAGCCATGTGCTGTTGTTCAAGACGCAGCTGGACGATGCCACCCGCTATATCCCGCTGTGGGTGAAGGTCGCCGTGGCCATCGCATTGGGCCTGGGCACCATGGTCGGCTGGCGGCGTATCGTGGTGACCGTGGGCGAGAAGATCGGCAAGACCCACCTGAGCTATGCCCAGGGGGCTTCGGCGGAAGTGGTTGCGATGTGCACCATTGGTGCGGCGGACATGTTCGGGCTGCCGGTGTCGACCACCCACGTGCTGAGCTCGGGGGTGGCCGGGACCATGGTTGCCAACGGCTCGGGGATCCAGAAGCGCACGCTGATCAACCTGCTGATGGCCTGGGTGCTGACGCTGCCGGCGGCGATGCTGTTGGCCGGTAGCCTGTACTGGCTGCTGAACCAGATTTTCTAGACTGAAACACAGGCGTTGTAGGAGCGGCCTTGTGTCGCGAAAGGGCTGCGAAGCAGCCCCAGCAATATGTGCTTAACGCTGAAATCCTGGGGCCGCTTTGCGGCCCTTTCGCGACACAAGGCCGCTCCTACAAAAAGGGCCGGTGTGAGCGGATCAGGCAGGGATTTTCAGGCCACGCTGCACCGCTGGCCGTTCGAGGAATGTCGCCAGCACCCGCTGCACTTCCTTGAATTCATCGAAGCCCACCAGCTCCCGTGCGTTATAGCGCTCCACCAGGTTGCGCACCCAGGGAAAGATGGCGATGTCGGCGATGCTGTACTCGTCGACCATCCACTCGCGCCCCTTCAGGTGCCGGTCCAGCACTCCCAGCAGGCGCTTCGATTCATTGACGTAACGGTCGCGCGGGCGCTTGTCTTCGTATTCCTTGCCGGCAAAGAAATGGAAGAAGCCAACCTGACCGAACATCGGCCCGATGCCGCCCATCTGGAACATCAGCCATTGCAGGGTCTGGTAACGCTGGGCCGGATCCTGGCTCAGCAGCTGCCCGCTCTTTTCCGCCAGGTACTGCAGGATCGCCCCCGACTCGAACAGCGGCAGCGGCTGGCCGCCCGGGCCGTTGGGGTCGAGGATCGCCGGGATCTTGTTGTTGGCGCTGAGCGAGATGAACTCGGGGCTCAGCTGGTCATCGTTGTCGAAGCTGACCTTGTGCGGCTCGTAGGCCAGGCCGATCTCCTCCAGCATGATCGACACCTTGACGCCGTTGGGCGTGGGCAGCGAGTAAAGCTGCAGGCGCTCGGGATGCTTCGCGGGCCATTTACGGGTGATGGGGAAAGCGCTCAGATCGGTCATGTTCAACCTTGGGCTTGAGAGGGAACCGTCACTGTAGAGACATCCCGGCTGGCTGACCATCACCCGCCGTTGATCAGCTGGCCTGGCCGTGCGCCTTGAGCTTGAGCTTTTCGGTGTCCACCCGCACGAACACCGAGTCGGCACTGACCGTCAGCACATCTCCCGCCCAGACCTCGCAGATGACCCGGGTCTTGCGCCCGACCTCGCCTTCCACGCGTGCCTTGAGCAGCAACTCCACGCCCATCGGGGTGGGCTTGAGGTAGTTCAGCCCGAGGCTGCCGGTGACACAATCGATGCGCGGTAAGCTGCCCGCTTCGCGGCCTTCGGCGCGGTAGTGGTAGGCCATGGCTGTCCAGTTGGAATGGCAGTCGACCAGCATGGCCAGCAAGCCGCCATAGACCAGGCCGGGCCAGCCGATATAAGTGCTGTCGGGGGAGTGTCGGCACAACAGGTGGATGCCATCGGCATCCCAGTGGCTGTGCAGGTGCAGGCCGGAAGGGTGGGAGCAGCCACAACCGAAGCAGGTGCCTTCGGGGGCGGCGAGAGCCTGGAGGGAAAGGGAGTAATCGTTCATACGCTGCCTGTGCTTGTTGGAATGGGGGCGCGAAACGCCCCCATTAAAGCAGAAACCTCAAGCCGGCTGGGCAACCACCTTGCCGCCCTTCTGGGTCAGCGACACCAGCAGGATGAACAGGGTCACGCCAGCGGTCATCAGCGTCTCGTAGCGGTAAACATCGCTGAACAGCATGTAGCCCAGGACCATGACGATGGTGCCGATCACCAGCCAGGTCAGCCACGGGAACAGCCACATCTTCAGCTCCAGCGGCCGCCCTTCTCGTTCGGCGCGGGCCCGCATGCGCAGTTGCGACACGGCGATCACCAGGTACACCAGCAAGGCGATGGCGCCAGTGGTGGACAACAGGAAACCGAAGACCTTGCCCGGCAGTACATAGTTGACGAAGCAACCGACGAAGCCGGCCAGGGTCGAGAGGATCACCGCCACGGTCGGTACGCCAGCACCGGAAATACGCTTGGTCATACTCAGCGCCTGGCCGCGGGCACCCAGCGAATAGAGCATCCGCGAAGCGGTATAAAGGCCGGAGTTCATGCAGCTGGTCACGGCCACCAGCACCACCAGGTCTACCAGCAACTTGGCGCCCGGCACGTTGAGCACTTCCAGCGCGCGCTGGAACGAGCCTACCGCCTTCAGGCTTGGGTCGTTCCAGGCCACCAGCGACACCACCAGGAAGATCGACGCCAGGTAGAAGATCGCGATGCGGTACACCACCAGGTTGGTGGCACGGCGGATCTTGTCTTTCGGGTTGGCGGTCTCGTCGGCGGCGATGGTGACGATCTCGGCGCCGAAGAACGAGAAGATGGTAATCAGTACGCCACCGAGCACGGTGCCGAAACCGTTGGGCATGAACCCGCCGTTGTCCCACAGGCGACTGATGCCGGACACCTCTGCCAGCGGCCAGAAGCCGAACACAGCCAGGCTGCAGACGCCGATGAAGGCGATGATGGCGACCACCTTGACCAATGCGAACCAGTATTCGAACGCACCGAAGTTCTTCACGCTGACCAGGTTGCTGCCCGACAGCACGACCATGATCAGGAAAGCGAACAGCCAGGACGGCACGCCCGGGAAGTAGGCGTGCAGGATGTCTGCACCGGCGATGGCCTCGACCGGAATGATCAGCACCCAGAACCACCAGTACAACCAGCCGATGGTAAAGCCTGCCCAGGGGCCGATGGCCTCCGAGGCGTAGGTGGAGAACGAGCCGCTGTTGGGGTTGGCGATGGCCATTTCGCCCAGCATCCGCATCACCAGCAGCACCAGCAGGCCGGTCATGGCGTAGGAAATCAGAATGGCCGGGCCCGCCGTCGCGATGGCGTTGGAAGAACCGATGAACAGGCCGGCACCGATGATGCCGGCAATGGAAATCATGGACACCTGACGCGAGGTCAGGCCGTGCTGCAAGGAACGCTGTTTGTTGTTGTGTAGCGAAGCCATGGAGAACCCTCGAATGGGTCGGCCGGCGTGCGGCTTGAGTGCCGTCGTCGGCTGAAAAGTTGGAGCAGAATTCTTGTAGGTCGTGTTGCTGATTCTTGTTTTTTTATATCGCCGGTCGCGCAGTTACCTCCTCTTCGCCGTACCGGTTGTAATCATTGATCGAGGTCAGTATTAATCTATAGGGCGAGGTCAACAAACGACCTTTTCGAAGCACATGATTCCAGTATGGAATGAACTTCATCCTTTTTTGCTCGGTACGCACCTGCCATGTCCAAACGCCTGATGCCCTCGACCACCGCCCTGCAGTGCTTCGAAGCCGCCGCCCGGCACCTGAGCTTCACCCGTGCGGCACAGGAGCTGCACCTGACCCAGAGCGCCGTCAGCAAACAGGTCGCGCAGCTCGAGGACATGCTGTCGCATTCGCTGTTCCAGCGCATTCGCCGGCGCCTGCACCTGACCCCGGCCGGCGCGCTGTACCTCACCGAAGTGAACAAGATCCTCACCCAGATCGACATCTCCAGCCGCTACATCCTCAGCTACGGTGACGAGACCGAGGTGCTGCGCATCGCCACCCAGCCAACCTTCGGTGCGCGCTGGCTGGTGCCCAGGCTCAAGGGCTTCGGCGACCGCCATCCGCGCATCCACCTGGACATCCGCAACGAGCTGGAACCGTTCGACTTGGTGCAGGCCAAGGCCGATATCGCCTTCTTCTTCGGCCAGGGCACCTGGCCGGGGGCCACCTGCATCGAGCTGTTCAGCGAGGAGGTGCTGCCGGTGTGCGCACCCGAGCTGCTGGCGCGGCACCGTTTCGACAGCGCCGAGGCGCTCACCGAACACCGGCTGCTGCAGTGCGCATCAAGGCCGGAGGCCTGGCACGAATGGTTCCTGGGGCTGGGCCTGCATAGCCAGAACAGCTACCACGGGCCGCGCTTCGACACGTTCTACCTGTGTATCCGCGCGGCCATCGCCGGCTGCGGCATTGCCCTGATTCCGCGCTACCTGGTGGCTGAAGAACTGAGCGAAGGCAAACTGGTGGTGGCCTGGGACCACCCGGTGGCGAGCAATGGCCGGCATTTCATCGCCCACGCCGAACACGCCGCCGAAGTGCCCAAGGTCAAGGCCTTCGTACAGTGGATTCGCGAGCGGGTGGCCGAAGGTGATCGGTAAAGTTCGCGAATCCAGGGAATGATCGCAATCGAATAATTCGTTTGCGGAATAATACTGCGGCGCGCTTGGATATTAAGAAACTCGAACAAGGTCCGCGTGCCCATGAATCTGGAAAGTATCAGTCAATCCATCGCCATCGTTCATCCGATCACACTTTCCCATGGCCGCAATGCCGAAGTCTGGGATACCGACGGCAAACGTTACATCGACTTTGTCGGCGGTATCGGCGTGCTCAACCTGGGCCACTGCAACCCGGCCGTAGTCGAGGCGATCCAGGCCCAGGCCGGCCGCCTGACCCACTACGCCTTCAACGCCGCGCCCCATGGCCCGTACCTGGAACTGATGGAGCGCCTGCGCCAGTTCGTCCCGGTCAGCTACCCGCTGGCCGGCATGCTCACCAACAGCGGCGCGGAAGCGGCCGAGAACGCGCTGAAAGTTGCCCGCGCCGCCACTGGCAAACGCGCCATCATCGCCTTCGACGGCGGCTTTCACGGCCGCACCCTGGCCACCCTCAACCTCAACGGCAAGGTCGCGCCCTACAAGCAGCGGGTCGGCGAACTGCCAGGGCCGGTGTACCACCTGCCCTACCCCAGCCCCGATACCGGCGTGACCTGCGAGCAGGCGCTCAAGGCCATGGACCGCCTGTTCAGCGTCGAGTTGGCGGTGGAGGAGGTGGCGGCGTTCATCTTCGAGCCGGTGCAAGGCGAAGGCGGCTTCCTCGCCCTTGACCCAGCGTTTGCCCAGGCGCTGCGGCGCTTCTGTGACGAGCGCGGGATCCTGATCATCATCGACGAGATCCAGTCCGGTTTTGGCCGTACCGGCCAGCGTTTTGCGTTCCCGCGCCTGGGTATCGAACCGGACCTGCTGCTGCTGGCAAAGAGCATCGCCGGCGGCATGCCGCTGGGCGCAGTGGTCGGGCGTCAGGACCTGATGGCGGCACTGCCCAAGGGCGGTCTGGGGGGCACCTATTCGGGCAACCCGATCGCCTGCGCGGCGGCGCTGGCGAGCCTGGCACAGATGACCGACGCGAACGTCGCCACTTGGGGGGAGCGCCAGGAACAGGCGATCGTCGGCCGCCACGCCCGCTGGAAGGCCTCGAACCTGAGCCCGTACATCGGCCGCCTGACCGGTACCGGGGCCATGCGCGGCATCGAGTTCGTCAATGCCGACGGCAGCCCGGCGCCAGCCCAGTTGGCCAAGGTGATGGAAGCGGCGCGGGCCAAGGGGTTGCTGCTGATGCCCAGCGGCAAGGCGCGGCACATCATTCGCCTGCTGGCACCGCTGACCATCGAGGCTGAGGTGCTCGAGGAAGGGTTGGATATCCTCGAGCGGTGCCTGGCTGAACTGAGCTGAGCCTTACAGGCCCAGCTCTTCAGGGGTGAGCATGTCGGACTCGAAGGCGATCCAGCCGCCTTCGAGTTCGGCGTGGCCGTTGACGATCGGGCCGTAGTAGGTCAGGCCGTTCTCCAGGGTCACGCAGATGTGCGTGGCGGTTTTCTCGGGGGCCGCGAGCGTACCGACGAAATGCACCTTCTTCAGGGTTTCGGTTACCGCTTCCAGACCGACGCGCATGCCCGGATTTTCCGAGGCTTCGGTGTCACCTCCGCGGTCTTCGGCGCTGATGGTCACGGTGGCGGTGTAAGGGTACTTGGTGCTCAAGCGGGGTTACCTCAAAGGGATGTGTAGGCATGAAGGCGCGTAGAGTACGGCAGCCTTCGGCGCTTGTCTCTACCCGCCGACCAGATCCACATGGCCTCCCCCGCCCCGATCTGTTAGGGTGCCCGCCGATGCACGCCACACCACACGAGGACACCTGAGTGAGCGCCGAAGAACCCCTGATCGCCGACCTGTTCGAGGTCGACAAACGCCTGACCCTCAAGCCCGTCGTGGATTTCAACAGCTACCTGCGCAACGCCTTCGGCGAAGGCCCGTGCCGCTGCCACCGCTGCGCCGATGGCAGCGACCAAAGCACCTACAGCCACGCACACAACTTCACCTTCGAAGGCCGCCCGTGGCACCGCCGCTTCGCCAGCACCGCCGGCAGCGACGTCGCCCAGGTGCTGAAAAAGGCCTGGCTATCGTACACCAAGGCCGACCTCAGTCTGATCGGCGCCCTGGACCTCACCACACTCAAGACCTTCACCGAAGCCGCCCTGCACCAGCGCCTGCTGGCCCTGCTGCCAGCCAGCGGCCTGGCCCGCGAAATCGACGGCCAGTGGATGCTGCAAGCCCAGGCTGACTGACGGCCCGGCGGTCGGGCAGGATTCCCCCGCTCTGCTACCGTGGGGGAATCCGCCCATCCGCAGGTAGTCCGCCATGGCCCGTACAACGCCCATCGAGCTGTATCGCAATATCGGCATCGTCGCCCACGTGGACGCTGGCAAGACCACGACCACCGAACGCATCCTGTTCTACACCGGGGTCAACCACAAGATGGGCGAGGTGCACGATGGCGCCGCGACCATGGACTGGATGGCCCAGGAACAGGAACGCGGCATCACCATCACCTCGGCGGCGACCACGGCCTTCTGGCAAGGCTCGACCAAGCAGTTCGCCGACAAATACCGCTTCAACATCATCGACACCCCCGGCCACGTCGACTTCACCATCGAGGTGGAGCGCTCGCTGCGCGTGCTCGATGGCGCGGTGGTGGTGTTCAGCGGCGCCGACGGCGTCGAGCCGCAATCGGAGACGGTCTGGCGCCAAGCCAACAAGTACCATGTGCCGCGCCTGGCCTACATCAACAAGATGGACCGCCAGGGCGCCGACTTCTTGAGGGTGGTCAAACAGATCGACCAGCGCCTGGGCCACCACCCGGTGCCGATCCAGCTGGCCATCGGCAGCGAGGAGAACTTCATCGGCCAGATCGACCTGGTGAAGATGAAGGCGATCTACTGGAACGACAACGACCAGGGCACCAGCTACCGCGAAGAAGCCATTCCCGCCGAACTGCAGGCGCTGGCCGACGAATGGCGTGCGCACATGATCGAGGCCGCCGCCGAAGCCAATGATGAGCTGACCATGAAGTTTCTCGAAGGCGAGGAACTGAGCGTCGATGAAATCAAGGCCGCCTTGCGCCAGCGCACCATCGCCAATGAAATTGTCCCGACCATTCTCGGCTCGTCGTTCAAGAACAAGGGCGTACCGCTGATGCTCGACGCGGTGATCGACTACCTGCCCGCGCCTTCGGAAATCCCGGCGATCAAAGGCACCGACCCGGACGACGAAGAAAAGCACCTGGAACGCCATGCCGACGATAAGGAGCCCTTCTCTGCCCTGGCCTTCAAGATCGCCACAGACCCCTTCGTCGGCACCCTGACCTTCGCCCGGGTGTATTCCGGCGTGCTCAGTTCAGGCAACGCCGTGCTCAATTCGGTTAAGGGCAAGAAGGAACGCATCGGCCGCATGGTGCAGATGCACGCCAACCAGCGCGCCGAGATCAAGGACGTGTGTGCCGGCGACATTGCCGCGCTGATCGGCATGAAGGACGTCACCACCGGCGACACCCTGTGCGACATGGACAAGCCGATCATCCTCGAACGCATGGACTTCCCCGACCCGGTGATCTCGGTGGCGGTGGAACCGAAAACCAAGGGCGACCAGGAGAAGATGGGCATCGCGCTGGGCAAGTTGGCCCAGGAAGACCCGTCGTTCCGCGTGCGCACCGATGAAGAAACCGGCCAGACCATTATCTCCGGCATGGGCGAACTGCACCTGGACATCATCGTCGACCGCATGAAACGCGAGTTCAACGTCGACGCCAACATCGGCAAGCCGCAGGTGGCCTACCGCGAGAAGATCCGCAATACCTGCGAGATCGAGGGCCGCTTCGTTCGCCAGTCCGGCGGGCGCGGCCAGTATGGCCACTGCTGGATCCGCTTCGCCCCCGGCGACGAAGGCAAGGAAGGCCTGGAGTTCGTCAACGAGATCGTCGGCGGCGTGGTGCCACGGGAGTACATCCCAGCGATCCAGAAAGGCATCGAGGAGCAGATGAAGAACGGTGTACTGGCCGGCTACCCGCTGATCAACCTGAAGGCGGCGGTGTTCGACGGCTCGTACCACGACGTCGACTCCAACGAGATGGCTTACAAGATCGCGGCCTCCATGGCCACCAAGCAACTGTCGCAGAAAGGCGGCGCGGTGTTGCTGGAGCCGGTGATGAAAGTCGAGGTGGTGACGCCGGAGGAGTATCAGGGCGATATCCTCGGCGACTTGAGCCGACGCCGGGGGATGATCCAGGATGGCGACGAGACACCGGCGGGCAAGGTGATCCGCGCCGAGGTGCCGCTAGGCGAGATGTTCGGCTATGCCACCTCGATGCGCTCGATGACCCAGGGGCGGGCGAGCTTTTCGATGGAGTTCACCCGCTATGCCGAGGCGCCGGCGAGCATTGCCGATGGCATCGTCAAAAAAAACCGCGGGGAATGACATACTCCTGTGCCGCGAAGAGGCCGGCAAAGGCAGCGCAGAACTTCAGTGCTGCTCGCCAGCCCGCTTCAGCAGCTTCTTGCAACGCTCCGACAGATGCACCACGCGCAAGTGCTTGCCGGCCTTGGCATAACGCTCACGCAGGGTTTTCAACGCCGCAATCGCCGAATAATCGACAAAGCTCAGATGCTGGCAATCGAGGGTGACCTTGGCAGGGTCATTGGCGGGGTTGAACTGGTTGAGAAACGGCGTGGTCGAGGCAAAGAACAAAGTGCCATGCACCTGGTAATGCTTGCTCCCCTCCCCGTCCACGTGGCTGTCGGCATATAGCTCGCGGGCGTGCTGCCAGGCAAAGTTCACTGCCGCGATGACGATGCCGAACAGCACTGCCGTGGCCAAGTCCGTGAACACGGTCACCACGGTCACCGCGATGATCGCCAGCACATCGCTCACCGGCACCTTGTGCAACACCCGCAGCGAGGCCCAGGCAAAGGTCTGCTGGGCTACCACGAACATCACCCCGACCAGCGCCGCCAGCGGAATGCGCTCGATCAGTGGCGACAGGAACAGCACGAACAGCACGATCATCACCCCGGCCACCACACCCGACAACCGACCACGGCCGTTGGAGCTGAGGTTGATCACGGTCTGGCCGATCATCGCGCAGCCACCCATGCCACCGCACAGGCCGGAGACCATGTTGGCCGCCCCCAGAGCCACGCATTCGCGGTCCGGGTAGCCGCGACTCTCGGTGATCTCGTCGGTGAGGTTGAGAGTCAGCAGGGTTTCCAGCAGGCCGACCATGGCCATCAGCACCGCGTAAGGGGCAATGATCTTCAGGGTTTCCAGGGTCCACGGCACCTGCGGCAGCGCCAGCTGCGGCAGGCCACCGGCAATGTGCGCCATGTCGCCGAGGGTGCGCGTCGGCAGGTCAAGCAGGTACACCGCCACGCCAACTCCGAGGATCGCCACCAGTGCCGGCGGCACCGCACGGGTCAGCTTCGGCAGCACGTAGACCACCAGCATGGTCAGCGCCACCAGGCCGATCATCAGGTACAGCGGTGCACCGCTGAGCCAATGCTCACCGTCCTTGAAGTGCTCGAGCTGGGCCATGGCGATGACGATCGCCAGGCCGTTGACGAAACCAAGCATCACCGGGTACGGCACCAGCCGCACCAGCTTGCCCAGGCGCAGCAGGCCGAACAGGATCATCACCACCCCACTCAGCAGCACCGTGGCGAGCAGGTATTGCACACCGTGTTGCACCACCAGGGCGACGATCACCACCGCCATGGAGCCTGCGGCACCGGAGATCATCCCTGGGCGACCGCCGAACAACGCCGTCAGGGTGCAGATGATGAAAGCGCCATACAAGCCCATCAAGGGGTTGAGGTGGGCTACCAGGGCGAAGGCGATGCACTCGGGCACCAGGGCGAACGAGGTGGTCAGGCCGGCGAGCAGGTCGGCACGTAGTCGGGCGGGTTTCATGGGCATCCTGTGGTGCGGTCCAAGCGGACAGTACGGAAAATCAAGGGACGCGATGTTACGGAATTTGTCTGACAGCGGCCACCGCAGAGCCACGGCTTTTATCCTCAATTATCCGGCGGACTATATTTTACAGTTCGCCGGATAATTGAGGATAAAGCCCGTAGCACGGCAAACTCCTGACAAATTTGCCATCATGTTGATTCCATCTGCGGAGATCATGGACATGCCGCTACGCCCCCTCTTCACTGCCCTGCTGCTGGCCGCCAGCCTCACCGCCCAGGCTGCCACCGAGGTGGTGCCCCTGCAGCATCGCAGCAGCGCCGAACTGCTGCCTGCCGCCCAGGCCTTCATCGGCCGCGACGGCACGGTCAGCGCCTTCGAGAACAAGCTGATCGTGAATGCCAGCCCCGAACGCATCGACGACCTGCGCGCCCTGCTGCAACAGCTGGACACCGCCCCGAAACGCCTGCTGATCAGCGTCGACAACAATGACAGCAACTACCAGGACACCCGCGGCGATGGCCAGGTCATCCGCTACGGCACCAGCAACCGCGACGGTGGCTTGCAGCAAATTCAGGCCAGCGAAGGCCAGCCAGCGCTGATCCAGATCGGCCAGAGCATCCCGATCACCAGTACCAGCACCGATGGCTACGGGCGCATTCAGAGCAACACCGAATACCGCAATGTGACCCAGGGTTTCTACGTCACGCCGAGCCTGAGCGGCGATACGGTTCGTCTGCAAATAAGCACCAATAATGACCGAATGAGCCAGGAACGTGCCGATGTAGTGAAAGTGCAAAGTACCGACACGACAATTAGTGGCAGGCTCGGCGAGTGGATCACCTTGGCCGGCTACAACCAGCAGAGCCAAGCCGAGCGCACCCCGTCAAGTCGCACGTACAGCACACAACGGGGTGAAAACATGACTTTGCGCGTCAAAGTCGACCTTCTGGACTGAACCCAGGCAATTCAAGGCCTCGACCAAAGGCCTTGAAACTGACCGCCAGGTCGCACTAGACCAAAGATGTAGTAAGTAGAAAAAAGCACTACAAAACCGTTGACAGGGTCTTTTTCCCAAAGGCATGATGGCCTCGCTCCCGCTAATCAGGGGCCCTGGCAAGGGCCTTCGAGGCGTACTCCTCCCACCCCTGGAGGCACCTCGTGTCTATACGGCCCACAAGGCGGTTCGACGGGATTGCGACTGCAACGAAGAAGTTGTCCCGAGGGACGGAAGCGCATCACCGCAGTAATGGCAATCGCGTAGCACCGCAGCAAGGCAACCACGAGCCGACCTGCCGGAGCACACCTGCGCCTGACCTGCACCTCCTTCCCCTTCGAGCCTTCGCGTTCGCCGCCGCACTCCCCCGGACAGGACAGCCGCCAAGTCCCTGATCGGCCCCGAGCATCAGCACAATTAACCCAAGATCGATGCGACGAGGTTTATTTCCATGGCACTGACACGCGAACAGCAAATTGCAGCCCTCGAGAAAGACTGGGCCGAGAACCCGCGCTGGAAAGGCGTGACCCGTACCTACACCGCCGCCGATGTCGTTCGCCTGCGTGGCTCCGTGCAACCTGAGCACACCTTTGCCCGCCAGGGTGCAGAAAAACTGTGGAAGCTGGTCACCGAAGGTGCCCACCCATCCTTCCGCCCAGAAAAAGATTTCGTCAACTGCATGGGCGCCCTGACCGGCGGCCAGGCAGTGCAGCAGGTCAAGGCCGGCATCCAGGCCATCTACCTGTCTGGCTGGCAGGTCGCCGCCGACAACAACTCGGCCGAGTCCATGTACCCTGACCAGTCGCTGTACCCGGTGGACTCAGTACCGACCGTGGTCAAGCGCATCAACAACGCGTTCCGCCGCGCCGACCAGATCCAGTGGAAAGCCGGCAAGAACCCAGGTGACGACGGCTACATCGACTACTTCGCACCGATCGTGGCCGACGCCGAAGCCGGTTTCGGCGGCGTGCTGAACGCCTACGAACTGATGAAGAACATGATCGAAGCGGGCGCCGCCGGCGTGCACTTCGAAGACCAGCTGGCCTCGGTGAAAAAATGCGGCCACATGGGTGGCAAGGTACTGGTACCGACCCAGGAAGCCGTGCAGAAGCTGGTGGCTGCGCGCCTGGCTGCCGACGTATCGGGCGTGCCGACCATCATCCTGGCCCGTACCGATGCCAACGCCGCCGACCTGCTGACCAGCGACTGCGACCCGTACGACCAACCGTTCGTGATCGGCGAGCGTACCCGTGAAGGCTTCTACAAGGTGCGTGCCGGCCTCGACCAGGCCATCGCCCGCGGCCTGGCCTACGCCCCGTACGCCGACCTGATCTGGTGCGAGACTGCCAAACCGGACCTGGACGAAGCTCGCCGCTTCGCCGAAGCCATCAAGAAGGAATACCCGGACCAGATCCTGTCGTACAACTGCTCGCCTTCCTTCAACTGGAAGAAGAACCTGGACGACGCGACCATCGCCAAGTTCCAGCGCGAGCTGTCGGCCATGGGCTACAAGCACCAGTTCATCACCCTGGCCGGTATCCACAACATGTGGCACGGCATGTTCAACCTGGCGCACGACTACGCCCGCAACGACATGACCGCCTACGTGAAGCTGCAGGAGCAGGAATTCGCCGACGCCAGCAAGGGCTACACCTTCGTGGCGCACCAGCAGGAAGTCGGCACCGGCTACTTCGATGACATGACGACCGTGATCCAGGGTGGCGCCTCGTCGGTGACTGCACTGACCGGCTCGACCGAGGAAGAGCAGTTCCACTGATAGTGGGTTGCTGACAGAGGCCCGGGGCTTGCGAAAGCCCCGGGCCTTTTTTTGAGCTTCACGCAACCTGTAGAAGCGGCCTTGTGTCGCGAAAGGGCTGCGCAGCAGCCCCAGGGTTTTGGCGCTAATGCACATATTGCTGGGGCTGCTGCGCAGCCCTTTCGCGACACAAGGCCGCTCCTACAAGGATTGCAGCGGACCTGAGAACGCAAAACCCAGGATCAGGGCTATGCTTGTGGCAGCCCAGCAGCAAGGACCGCCCATGCCCCGTCCAAGCCACCTGATGATGCTCGCCCTGGCTACCGCCGCCCTCTATCTATATGCACTGGCCAGTGACAACGCCCTGCTCGGCCTGCTGGCCAAGCCCGTTCCAGTCATGGCATTGATTGCCTGGCTATACACCGCCCCCGCCACACCCTACCGCCGCTGGATCACCATCGGCCTGGCGTTCTCGGTATTGGGCGACATCCTCCTGGCCATCCCTGCCGATCTGTTCGTGTTTGGCCTGGCCGCCTTCCTCTGCGCCCACCTGGCCTACCTGCGCGCCTATTGCGGCAAGACCCTGCGCCCCGCTCTGCCCGCACTGCTGTTGAGCGCCATCACCGGCATCACCCTGTTCGGCGTGCTGGCCAGCCACGGCCTTGGCCCGCTGCTGGCCCCGGTCGCGGTCTACGCACTGGCCATCAGCGCCATGCTCTGGCGCGCGCTGGCCTGCAGCGGAGTCGCCGCAATTGGCGCCTGCCTGTTCGTGTTCTCCGACAGCCTAATCGGCATCGACCGCTTCGTCAGGCCGTTCGCCGCCGCGCCGCACCTGATCATCCTCGCCTACTGGCTCGGCCAGTGGGCCATCGCATCGTCAGTCCGTCACGGCTCAACCGATAAAGTATTGACCCAGAGCGGTGCGCGCGGTATCGGAAGCTGCTAGAACACGAGTCTTTCGCATTTACAAGTAGGGGGAATCTGCAGATGAACTTTACAAGACACAGAACAGCCAAATACAAAGGCATCAAGTCAAATGATATTAATTATCATTACTAGGCTTGTAATTCGTTACCACTCGCAAGAAACATAATTAACAAAACCGTATGCAATGCCCGAATCTCAAGGCTTTCAGCCAGTTAGGCGCGGGTTTTGTTCTAAATCCTACGAATAAATTTGCAACGGAAATTTTACTTGCATCGGGTTTACCCATAAAATCAGCCCGATTGATTCAGCTGCGACATTTGGTCACTGCACCTGCGACACCACGTCGCCGCTCTACTTATTTCAGACTGCAGAGCTGGGTCTCTGTATAAGGATCTCTAGCATGTCCGATTCGGCAGGACTCATCGCCCACAACTGGGGCTTTGCCATCTTCCTTCTGGGTGTCGTCGGCCTGTGTGCCTTCATGCTCGGTCTCTCCAGCCTGCTCGGTAGCAAGGCCTGGGGCCGCGCCAAGAACGAACCCTTCGAATCCGGCATGCTGCCCGTCGGCAGCGCCCGCCTGCGCCTGTCCGCCAAATTCTATCTGGTCGCGATGCTGTTCGTGATCTTCGATATCGAAGCCCTCTTCCTGTATGCATGGTCTGTGTCCGTCCGCGAAAGCGGCTGGACCGGATTCGTCGAAGCACTCGTTTTCATAGCAATTCTGTTGGCTGGTCTTGTCTACCTATGGCGCGTCGGAGCTCTTGACTGGGCACCCGAAGGTCGCCGCAAGCGGCAAGCGAAGCTGAAACAATGAGGCTTTGGCAATGCAATACAATCTCACCAGAATCGATCCGGATGCGCCCAACGAGCAATACCCGGTAGGTGATCGGGAAACCGTCACTGACCAGCTGCTCGAGGACCAGGTCCACAAGAACATCTTCATGGGCAAGCTTGAAGATGTGATGCGTGGCGCGGTCAACTGGGGTCGCAAGAACTCCCTCTGGCCGTACAACTTCGGCCTGTCCTGCTGCTACGTGGAAATGACCACGGCCTTCACGGCACCCCACGACATCGCCCGCTTCGGCGCCGAAGTCATCCGGGCATCGCCGCGTCAGGCCGACTTCATGGTCATCGCCGGTACCTGCTTCGTCAAAATGGCGCCGATCATCCAGCGCCTGTACGAGCAGATGCTCGAACCGAAGTGGGTCATCTCCATGGGTTCGTGCGCCAACTCCGGTGGCATGTACGACATCTACTCGGTCGTTCAGGGGGTCGACAAGTTCCTCCCCGTGGACGTCTACGTGCCTGGCTGCCCGCCACGCCCTGAGGCTTTCCTGCAAGGCTTGATGCTGCTGCAGGAGTCGATCGGCCAAGAACGACGCCCGCTTTCCTGGGTGGTTGGTGATCAAGGCATCTACCGTGCCGAGATGCCAGCCCAGAAAGACTTGCGTCGTGAACAGCGCATTGCGGTAACCAACCTGCGCAGCCCCGACGAAGTCTGATCCAGCGACCTGCCGCCCGCTCCCGATGGAGCCGGCGGCCTGGCTTCATTCTTAACGCTGACCCAAAGCGACCGAGACCATGACAGCGGACAACGCTATTTTCATTCCGCCCTACAAGGCTGACGACCAGGATGTGGTCGTCGAACTGCACAACCGTTTTGGCGCCGACGCATTCGTCGCCCAGGAAACCCGCACCGGCATGCCCGTGCTGTGGGTCAAGCGCGCCCAGCTCAAGGAAGTGCTCAGCTTCCTGCGCGGCGTCGCCAAGCCCTACAGCATGCTGTACGACCTGCACGGCGTCGACGAGCGCCTGCGCACCCAGCGCCGTGGCCTGCCAGCTGCCGACTTCAGCGTGTTCTACCACTTGCTGTCGGTCGAACGTAACAGCGATGTGATGATCAAGGTGTCGCTCAGCGAAGGCGACCTGAACCTGCCGACAGTGACCGGCATCTGGCCAAACGCCAACTGGTACGAGCGCGAAGTCTGGGACATGTTCGGCATCGACTTTGCCGGCCACCCGCACCTGAGCCGCATCATGATGCCGCCGACCTGGGAAGGTCACCCGTTGCGCAAGGACTACCCGGCCCGTGCCACCGAGTTCGATCCCTACAGCCTGACCCTGGCAAAGCAGCAGCTTGAAGAGGAATCGGCGCGTTTCAACCCGGAAGCCTGGGGCATGAAGCGTCAGGGCGCCAACGAGGACTACATGTTCCTCAACCTTGGCCCGAACCACCCTTCGGCCCACGGTGCCTTCCGTATCGTCCTGCAGCTGGACGGTGAAGAGATCGTCGACTGTGTACCGGACATCGGTTACCACCACCGTGGTGCCGAGAAAATGGCCGAGCGCCAGTCCTGGCACAGCTTCATCCCCTACACCGACCGTATCGACTACCTCGGCGGGGTGATGAACAACCTGCCGTACGTGCTCGCGGTCGAGAAGCTGGCCGGCATCCAGGTGCCGCAGAAGGTCGACGTGATTCGCATCATGCTGGCCGAGTTCTTCCGTATCACCAGCCACCTGCTATTCCTGGGTACCTACATCCAGGACGTCGGCGCCATGACCCCGGTGTTCTTCACCTTCACCGACCGCCAGCGCGCCTACACCGTGATCGAAGCGATCACCGGCTTCCGCCTGCACCCGGCCTGGTACCGCATCGGTGGCGTCGCCCACGACCTGCCACGCGGCTGGGACAAGCTGGTCAAGGACTTCGTCGAATGGCTGCCCAAGCGCCTCGACGAGTACACCAAGGCTGCCCTGCAAAACAGCATCCTCAAGGGTCGTACCATCGGCGTTGCCGCGTACAACACCAAGGAAGCCCTGGAGTGGGGTACCACCGGTGCCGGCCTGCGTGCCACCGGTTGCGACTTCGACCTGCGTAAAGCGCGCCCGTACTCCGGCTACGAGAACTTCGAGTTCGAAGTACCGCTGGCCCACAACGGCGATGCCTACGATCGCTGCATGGTCCGTGTCGAGGAGATGCGCCAGAGTATCCGCATCATCGACCAGTGCCTGCGCAACATGCCGGAAGGCCCGTACAAGGCGGATCACCCGCTGACCACGCCGCCGCCGAAAGAGCGCACCCTGCAGCACATCGAAACCCTGATCACGCACTTCCTGCAAGTCTCGTGGGGCCCGGTCATGCCGGCCAACGAGTCGTTCCAGATGATCGAGGCGACCAAGGGCATCAACAGTTACTACCTGACGAGCGATGGCGGCACCATGAGCTACCGCACCCGGATCCGTACCCCGAGCTACCCGCACCTGCAGCAGATCCCTTCGGTGATCAAAGGCAGCATGGTCGCCGACCTCATTGCGTACCTGGGCAGTATCGACTTTGTTATGGCTGACGTGGACCGCTAAGCATGAACAGCACGCTTATCCAGACAGACCGTTTCGCCCTGAGCGAAACCGAGCGCTCGGCCATCGAGCACGAAATGCATCACTACGAGGACCCGCGCGCGGCGTCCATCGAAGCCCTGAAGATCGTCCAGAAGGAACGCGGCTGGGTGCCGGACGGCGCCATCCACGCCATCGGCGAAGTGCTGGGCATCCCGGCCAGCGACGTCGAGGGTGTCGCCACCTTCTACAGCCAGATCTTCCGCCAGCCCGTTGGCCGCCACATCATCCGTGTGTGCGACAGCATGGTCTGCTACATCGGCGGCCACGAATCGGTGGTCAGCCAGATCCAGAGCGAGCTGGGCATCGGCCTCGGCCAGACCACTGCCGACGGGCGCTTCACCCTGCTGCCAGTGTGCTGCCTGGGCAACTGCGACAAGGCCCCGGCGCTGATGATCGACGACGACACCTTCGGTGACGTGCAGCCGGCTGGCGTTTCCAAACTGCTGGAGGGTTACGTATGACCATTACTTCCTTCGGCCCGGCCAACCGCATCGCGCGCACGGCCGAAACCCACCCGCTGACCTGGCGCCTGCGTGATGACGGCGAGCCGGTCTGGCTGGCCGAGTACGAGTCGAAAAACGGCTACGCCGCTGCCCGCAAGGCACTGGCGCAGATGTCCGCCGACGACATCGTGCAGAGCGTCAAGGACTCCGGCCTCAAGGGCCGTGGCGGCGCGGGCTTCCCCACTGGCGTGAAGTGGGGCCTGATGCCCAAAGACGAATCCATGAACATCCGCTACCTGCTGTGCAACGCGGACGAAATGGAGCCGAACACCTGGAAGGACCGCATGCTGATGGAGCAACAGCCCCATCTGCTGGTCGAGGGCATGCTGATCAGCGCCCGCGCCCTGAAGGCCTACCGTGGCTATATCTTCCTGCGTGGCGAATACACCACCGCGGCGAAGAACCTCAACCGCGCCATCGACGAAGCCAAGGCTGCTGGCCTGCTGGGCAAGAACATCCTCGGCAGCGGTTTTGATTTCGAGCTGTTCGTGCATACCGGTGCCGGCCGCTACATCTGCGGTGAAGAAACCGCACTGATCAACTCGCTGGAAGGCCGCCGCGCCAACCCGCGCTCCAAGCCGCCCTTCCCTGCCGCCGTTGGCGTCTGGGGCAAGCCGACTTGCGTGAACAACGTCGAAACCCTGTGCAACGTCCCGGCCATCGTGGCCAACGGCAACGACTGGTACAAGTCGCTGGCCCGTGAAGGCAGCGAAGACCACGGCACCAAGCTGATGGGTTTCTCCGGCAAGGTGAAGAACCCGGGCCTGTGGGAACTGCCGTTCGGCGTCACCGCCCGCGAACTGTTCGAAGACTACGCCGGTGGCATGCGCGACGGCTTCAAGCTCAAGTGCTGGCAGCCAGGCGGCGCCGGTACCGGCTTCCTGCTGCCCGAGCACCTCGACGCACAGATGTACGCCGGCGGCATCGCCAAGGTCGGCACCCGTATGGGTACCGGCCTGGCCATGGCGGTCGACGACAGCGTCAACATGGTCTCGCTGCTGCGCAACATGGAAGAGTTCTTTGCCCGCGAGTCGTGCGGCTGGTGCACCCCATGCCGTGACGGCCTGCCGTGGAGCGTGAAGATGCTGCGCGCACTGGAGAACGGCCAGGGCCGCGCCGAAGACATCGAGACGCTGCTGGGGCTGGTCAACTTCCTCGGCCCAGGCCGTACCTTCTGTGCTCACGCACCGGGTGCCGTCGAGCCATTGGGCAGTGCCATCAAGTACTTCCGCTCGGAGTTCGAGGCCGGTGTTGCTCCCGCTAACGCGGGAGACACCCTGCGCCCGAACCTTTCCGTTAACAACAGCGGGCCGATCGTGGTCGGCGCATAACAAGATGATTAGGCGGGTGGTCCGTGCCACTCGCCAGCTTGCCGGCAGGCCCGAGTCGATCGTGGCGTGTCGCAAGCTCACCGATTTCCATTAGCCACGCCCGCTCACGCGGGCCAACGAAGAACTTTGAACAATGGCCACTATCCACGTAGACGGCAAAGCGCTCGAAGTCAACGGTGCGGACAACCTGTTACAGGCGTGTCTGTCACTCGGCCTCGACATCCCTTATTTCTGCTGGCACCCGGCGCTCGGTAGCGTCGGCGCCTGCCGGCAGTGTGCGGTCAAGCAGTACACCGACGAGAACGACACCCGTGGTCGTATCGTCATGTCCTGCATGACCCCTGCCTCCGACGGCACCTGGATTTCCATCGACGATGACGAGTCCAAGGCGTTCCGCGCCAGCGTCGTCGAATGGCTGATGACCAACCACCCGCACGACTGCCCGGTGTGCGAGGAAGGCGGTCACTGCCACCTGCAGGACATGACGGTAATGACCGGCCACAACGAGCGCCGCTACCGTTTCACCAAGCGTACCCACCAGAACCAGGACCTCGGCCCGTTCATCGCCCATGAGATGAACCGCTGCATCGCCTGCTACCGCTGCGTGCGCTACTACAAGGACTATGCCGGTGGTACCGACCTGGGCGTGTACGGCGCCCACGACAACGTGTACTTCGGCCGTGTCGAAGACGGCGTGCTGGAAAGCGAGTTCTCCGGCAACCTGACCGAGGTCTGCCCGACCGGCGTGTTCACCGACAAGACCCACTCCGAGCGCTACAACCGCAAGTGGGACATGCAGTTCGCCCCAAGCATCTGCCACGGTTGCTCCAGCGGCTGCAACATCAGCCCGGGCGAGCGCTATGGCGAACTGCGCCGGGTCGAAAACCGCTTCAACGGTTCGGTCAACCAGTACTTCCTGTGCGACCGCGGCCGTTTCGGCTACGGCTACGTCAACCGCAAGGACCGCCCGCGCCAGCCACACCTGGCCGACGGCACCAAGCTGGGCCTGGACGCTGCCCTGGACAAGGCCGCCGACCTGCTGCGCGGCCGCACCATCGTCGGTATCGGCTCGCCACGCGCCAGCCTCGAAAGCAACTATGGCCTGCGTGAGCTGGTCGGCGCCGACTACTTCTACTCCGGTATGGAAGCTGGCGAACTGGCCCGCGTGCGCCTGGCCCTGAACGTGCTGAACAACAGCCCGCTGCCCGTGCCGACCCTGCGCGACATCGAAGACCACGACGCCGTGTTCGTGCTCGGTGAAGACCTGACCCAGACCGCTGCCCGCGTTGCCCTGGCCGTGCGCCAGGCCACCAAAGGCAAGGCCGAGGCCATGGCCGAAGCCATGAAGGTTCAACCGTGGCTCGACGCCGCCGTGAAGAACATCGGCCAGCACGCGCTGTACCCGCTGTTCATTGCCTCGTTGGCTGAAACCAAGCTGGACGACGTTGCCGAAGAATGCGTGCACGCCGCCCCGGCTGACCTCGCCCGCATCGGTTTCGCCGTGGCCCACGCCATCGACCCGAGCGCGCCGGCAGTCGCCGGCCTGGACGACGAAGCCAAGGCCCTGGCCCAGCGCATCGCCGATGCCCTGGTCGCCGCCAAGCGCCCACTGGTCGTGGCCGGTACCTCGCTGGCTGACCCGGCGCTGATCGAAGCCGCCGCCAACATCGCCAAGGCCCTGAAGCTGCGCGAGAAGAACGGTTCGCTGAGCCTGGTGGTACCTGAGGCCAACAGCCTCGGCATGGCCATGATGGGTGGCGAGTCGGTGGATGCCGCACTGGACGCCGTCATCAGCGGTAAGGCCGACGCCATCGTCGTGCTGGAAAACGACCTGTACGCCCGTGTACCGGCCGCCAAGGTCGATGCTGCCCTCGCTGCGGCCAAGGTGGTGATCGTCGCCGACCACTCCAAGACCGCCACGGTCGACCGCGCCCACCTGGTGCTGCCGGCCGCGTCCTTCGCCGAAGGCGACGGTACCTTGGTCAGCCAGGAAGGCCGTGCCCAGCGCTTCTTCCAGGTGTTCGACCCGCAGTACCTGGACAGCAGCATCCTGGTTCACGAAGGCTGGCGCTGGATGCACGCCCTGCGTGCCACCCTGCTCAACAAGCCGGTCGACTGGACCCAGCTGGACCACGTCACCAGCGCCTGCGCCGAAGCCGCCCCGCAACTGGCCGGCATCGTCAACGCCGCGCCAAGCGCCGCGTTCCGCATCAAGGGCATGAAGCTGGCCCGTGAGCCGCTGCGCTACTCCGGCCGTACCGCCATGCGCGCCAACATCAGCGTGCACGAGCCGCGTACCCCGCAAGACAAGGACACCGCGTTCGCCTTCTCCATGGAAGGCTACTCGGGTTCGGCCGAACCGCGTCAGCAGGTGCCGTTCGCCTGGTCACCGGGCTGGAACTCGCCACAAGCCTGGAACAAGTTCCAGGACGAGGTCGGTGGCCACCTGCGTGCCGGTGACCCGGGCGTGCGCCTGATCGAATCGCAAGGCGATCGCCTGAACTGGTTCAACGCCATCCCGGGCGCCTTCAACCCGGCCCGTGGTACCTGGACTGCGGTACCGTTCTACCACCTGTTCGGCAGCGAAGAGAGCTCCTCGCGCGCCGCCCCGGTGCAGGAGCGCATCCCGGCCGCCTACGTGGGCCTGGCCAAGTCCGAGGCCGACCGCCTGGGTGTCAACGACGGCGCACTGCTGAGCCTGAACGTTGCCGGTGTGGCCCTGCGCCTGCCGCTGCGCATCAATGAAGAACTGGGCGCTGGCCTGGTTGCCCTGCCCAAAGGCCTGGCCGGCATCCCGCCTGCCATCTTCGGTGCATCCGTCGAAGGTCTGCAGGAGGCAGCACAATGAGCTGGTTCACCCCCGAAGTGATCGATGTGATCCTCACCGTGGTCCGGGCCGTCGTGGTCTTGCTCGCGGTGGTGGTCTGCGGCGCGCTGCTCAGCTTCGTCGAACGGCGCCTGCTGGGCTGGTGGCAGGACCGTTACGGTCCGAACCGCGTCGGCCCGTTCGGCATGTTCCAGATCGCTGCCGACATGCTGAAGATGTTCTTCAAGGAAGACTGGAACCCACCCTTCGTCGATCGCATGATCTTCACCCTGGCGCCAGTGGTGGCCATGAGTGCCCTGCTGATCGCCTTCTGCGTGATCCCGATCACCCCGCTGTGGGGCGTCGCCGACCTGAACATCGGCCTGCTGTTCTTCTTCGCCATGGCCGGCCTGTCGGTCTACGCGGTGCTGTTCGCCGGCTGGTCGTCGAACAACAAGTACGCCCTGCTGGGCAGCTTGCGTGCCTCGGCACAGACCGTGTCGTACGAAGTGTTCCTGGGCCTGGCGCTGATGGGCGTGGTGGTGCAGGTGGGTTCGTTCAACATGCGCGACATCGTTGAATACCAGGCACAGAACCTGTGGTTCATCATTCCGCAGTTCTTCGGCTTCTGCACCTTCTTCATCGCTGGCGTCGCCGTGACTCACCGTCACCCGTTCGACCAGCCGGAAGCGGAACAGGAACTGGCCGACGGCTACCACATCGAGTATGCCGGCATGAAATGGGGCATGTTCTTCGTCGGTGAGTACATCGGCATCATCCTCATCTCGGCGCTGCTGGTGACCCTGTTCTTCGGCGGCTGGCACGGCCCGTTCGGCATCCTGCCGCAACTGTCGTTCCTGTGGTTCGCCCTGAAGACCGCGTTCTTCATCATGCTGTTCATCCTGCTGCGCGCCTCGATCCCGCGCCCACGCTATGACCAGGTGATGGACTTCAGCTGGAAGTTCTGCCTGCCGCTGACCCTGATCAATTTGCTGGTGACCGCTGCGATCGTGCTCTACAACACGCCAGCCGTCGCGGCCCAGTGAGGATTTGACCCATGTTCAAGTATATCGGCGACATCGTTAAGGGCACCGGCACCCAGCTGCGCAGCCTGGCAATGGTGTTCTCCCACGGGTTCCGCAAGCGCGACACCCTGCAGTACCCCGAAGAACCCGTGTACCTGCCGCCGCGCTACCGCGGCCGCATCGTCCTCACCCGCGACCCCGATGGCGAGGAGCGCTGCGTAGCGTGCAACCTCTGCGCGGTGGCCTGCCCGGTCGGCTGCATCTCGCTGCAGAAGGCCGAGACCGAGGACGGCCGCTGGTACCCGGAGTTCTTCCGCATCAACTTCTCGCGCTGCATCTTCTGTGGCCTGTGTGAAGAAGCGTGCCCGACCACCGCAATCCAGCTGACTCCGGATTTCGAAATGGCCGAGTTCAAGCGTCAGGACCTGGTGTACGAGAAAGAAGATCTGCTGATCTCCGGCCCCGGCAAGAACCCTGACTACAACTTCTACCGTGTTGCGGGTATGGCGATCGCTGGCAAGCCGAAGGGCGCTGCACAGAACGAAGCCGAGCCGATCAACGTGAAGAGCTTGCTCCCATAAGGACAGAAAGATGGAATTCGCTTTCTACTTCGCATCCGGGATCGCCGTGGTCTCCACCCTTCGGGTGGTGACCGGCACCAACCCCGTGCACGCCTTGCTGTACCTGATCATCTCGCTGATTTCCGTCGCGATGATCTTCTTCGCCTTGGGTGCGCCGTTCGCCGGCGCCCTGGAAGTGATCGCCTACGCCGGCGCCATCATGGTGCTGTTCGTGTTCGTGGTAATGATGCTCAACCTCGGGCCGGCCTCGGTCGCCCAGGAGCGGGGCTGGCTCAAGCCCGGCATCTGGGCCGGGCCGGTGATCCTGGCCGCCCTGCTGCTGCTGGAGCTGCTGTACGTGCTGTTCGTCTCGCCGAGCGGCGCGGCCATCAGCGGTACCACCGTCAGCCCTAAAGAAGTGGGTATCAGCCTGTTCGGCCCGTACCTGCTGGTGGTCGAACTGGCCTCGATGCTGCTGCTCGCTGCAGCCGTCACCGCCTTCCACCTGGGCCGCAACGAGGCGAAGGAGTAAATCATGGGTGCAATCCCTCTCGAGCATGGTCTGGCAGTCGCCGGCATCCTGTTCTGCTTAGGTCTGGTTGGCCTGATGGTCCGCCGCAACATCCTCTTCGTGCTCATGAGCCTGGAAGTCATGATGAACGCCTCTGCCCTGGCGTTCATCGTCGCCGGTGCCCGTTGGGTCCAGCCCGACGGCCAGGTGATGTTCATTCTGGTGATCAGCCTGGCAGCCGCCGAGGCCAGCATTGGCCTGGCGATCCTGCTGCAACTGTATCGCCGCTTCCACACTCTCGACATCGATGCTGCCAGTGAGATGCGCGGATGAACCTTATCTTCCTGACTTTCGTCTTCCCCCTCATCGGCTTCCTGCTGCTGTCGTTCTCGCGCGGGCGGTTCTCGGAGAACCTGTCCGCGCTGATCGGCGTCGGCTCGGTCGGCCTCTCGGCCGCCGTGGCCGCCTATGTCATCTGGCAATTCAACGTCGCCCCACCTGAGGGCGGCGCGTACAGCCAGCTGCTGTGGCAGTGGATGTCGGTGGATGGCTTTGCGCCCAACTTCACCCTGTATGTCGACGGCCTGTCCGTCACCATGCTCGGCGTGGTCACCGGTGTCGGCTTCCTGATCCACCTGTTCGCCTCCTGGTACATGCGTGGCGAAGCCGGTTACTCGCGCTTCTTCTCGTACACCAACCTGTTCATCGCCAGCATGCTGTTCCTGGTCCTCGGCGATAACCTGCTGTTCATCTACTTCGGCTGGGAAGGTGTGGGCCTGTGCTCGTACCTGTTGATCGGTTTCTACTACAGCAACCGCAACAACGGTAACGCGGCACTCAAGGCGTTCATCGTCACCCGCATCGGCGACGTGTTCATGGCCATCGGCCTGTTCATCCTGTTCGCCCAGCTGGGTACCCTGAACGTGCAGGAACTGCTGGTGCTGGCACCGCAGAAGTTCCAGGCTGGCGACACCTGGATGGTCCTGGCAACCCTGATGCTGCTGGGTGGCGCGGTCGGCAAGTCGGCCCAGCTGCCGCTGCAGACCTGGCTGGCTGACGCGATGGCAGGCCCGACCCCGGTTTCGGCACTGATCCACGCGGCAACCATGGTGACCGCGGGCGTTTACCTGATCGCCCGTACCAACGGCCTGTTCCTGCTGGCGCCGGACATCCTGCACCTGGTGGGTGTGGTAGGTGGCGTGACCCTGGTACTGGCCGGCTTCGCCGCGCTGGTGCAGACCGACATCAAGCGTATCCTCGCCTACTCGACCATGAGCCAGATCGGCTACATGTTCCTGGCCCTGGGCGTTGGCGCCTGGGACGCGGCGATCTTCCACCTGATGACCCACGCCTTCTTCAAGGCCCTGCTGTTCCTTGCCTCCGGTGCGGTGATCGTTGCCTGCCACCACGAGCAGAACATCTTCAAGATGGGCGGTCTGTGGAAGAAACTGCCACTGGCCTACGCAAGCTTCGTAGTCGGTGGCGCTGCCCTGGCAGCCCTGCCGATCGTGACCGTGGGCTTCTACTCCAAGGACGAGATCCTCTGGGAAGCCTTCGCCAGCGGTAACACCGGCCTGCTGTACGCCGGCCTGGTCGGCGCGTTCATGACCTCGCTGTACACCTTCCGCCTGATCTTCATCGCCTTCCACGGCGAAGCCAAGACCGAAGCCCACGCTGGCCACGGCATCAGCCACTGGCTGCCGCTGGGCGTGCTGATCGTGCTGTCGACCTTCGTCGGCGCCTGGATCACTCCACCGCTGGCAGGTGTGCTGCCGGAAAGCGCCGGCCATGCTGGTGGCGAAGCCAAGCACGCGCTGGAGATTACCTCCGGTGCCATCGCCATCGCCGGCATCCTGCTGTCGGCCCTGCTGTTCCTCGGCAAGCGCAGCTTCGTCAGCGCGGTCGCCAACAGCGGCATCGGTCGTGTGCTGTCGGCCTGGTGGTTCGCCGCCTGGGGCTTCGACTGGATCTACGACAAGCTGTTCGTCAAACCTTACCTGCTGATCAGCCACGTCCTGCGCAAGGATCCGGTTGACCGCAGCATCGGCCTGATCCCTCGCCTGGCTCGCGGCGGCAACGTCGCCATGAGCAAGACTGAGACTGGCCAGCTGCGCTGGTACACCGCTTCGATCGCCGTTGGCGCAGTGCTGGTACTCGGCGCTGTGGTAGTGGCAGCGGTATGACCATGAACTTTGCGAACCTTGCGACTCTGCGAAAGGAAACCAACCCGTCATGATTTTGCCTTGGCTGATCCTGATCCCCTTCATCGGCGGCCTGCTGTGCTGGCTGGGTGAGCGCTTCGGCGCCACCCTGCCGCGCTGGATCGCGCTGCTGACCATGTCCCTGCTGCTCGGCATCGGCCTGTGGCTGTGGGCCCACGGCGACTACACCCTGGCCCCTGCCCCAGGCGCCGAACCCCACTGGGCGGTGGAATACAAAGTCCAATGGATCCAGCGCTTCGGCATCAGCATCCACCTGGCCCTCGACGGCCTGTCGCTGCTGATGATCCTGCTCACCGGCCTGCTCGGTGTGCTGTCGGTGCTGTGCTCGTGGAAAGAGATCCAGCGCCACGTCGGCTTCTTCCACCTCAACCTGATGTGGATCCTCGGCGGCGTGGTCGGTGTGTTCCTGGCCCTGGACCTGTTCCTGTTCTTCTTCTTCTGGGAAATGATGCTGGTGCCGATGTACTTCCTCATCGCGCTCTGGGGTCACAGCTCGGCAGACGGAAAGAAGACCCGGATCTACGCGGCGACCAAGTTCTTCATCTTCACCCAGGCTAGCGGCCTGATCATGCTGGTGGCGATCCTGGGCCTGGTACTGGTCAACTACAGCAACACTGGCGTGATCACCTTCAACTACAGCGACCTGCTCAAGGCACAGCTGCCAGCCGGTACCGAATACCTGCTGATGCTGGGCTTCTTCATTGCCTTCGCGGTGAAGCTGCCGGTGGTGCCGTTCCACTCCTGGCTGCCTGACGCTCACGCCCAGGCACCGACCGCAGGCTCCGTGGACCTGGCCGGTATCTTGCTGAAGACTGCGGCCTACGGCCTGCTGCGCTTCGCCCTGCCGCTGTTCCCGAACGCCTCGGCCGAGTTTGCGCCGATCGCCATGACCCTGGGCCTGATCGGCATCTTCTACGGTGCCTTCCTGGCCTTCGCGCAGACCGACATCAAGCGCCTGATCGCCTTCTCCAGCGTCTCGCACATGGGCTTCGTGCTGATCGGTATCTACTCCGGCAGCCAGCAGGCCCTGCAAGGCGCGGTGATCCAGATGCTGGCACACGGCCTGTCGGCTGCCGCGCTGTTCATCCTGTCCGGCCAGCTGTACGAGCGCCTGCACACCCGTGACATGCGCCAGATGGGTGGCCTGTGGCACCGCATCGCCTACCTGCCGGCCATCAGCCTGTTCTTCGCCGCGGCGTCGCTGGGCCTGCCAGGCACCGGCAACTTCGTCGGCGAGTTCCTGATCCTGATCGGCAGCTTCGTGCACGTACCGTGGATCACCGTGATCGCCACCACCGGCCTGGTGTTCGGTTCGGTGTACTCGCTGATCATGATCCACCGCGCCTACTTCGGCCCGGCCAAGGCCGACACCGTGCTGGCCGGCATGGACAATCGCGAGCTGATCATGGTCCTCGGCCTTGCCGGGCTGCTGATCCTGCTGGGCGTGTATCCACAGCCGTTCCTCGACACCTCTGCCGCCACCATGAGTGGTGTGCAGCAGTGGCTCGGTTCCGCTTTCACTCAACTCGCTTCGGCCCGGTAAGAGCGCTATGGAATTCACCACTCAACACTTCATCGCATTGGCGCCGATGCTGATCACCACCATCACCACGGTGGTGGTGATGCTGGCGATCGCCTGGAAGCGCAACCACTCGCAGACCTTCCTGCTGTCCACCGTGGGCCTGAACCTGGCCCTGCTGTCGATCCTGCCGGCGCTGAAGGTCGCGCCGTTAGCGGTGACCTCGCTGGTCACCATCGACAAGTTCGCCTGCCTGTACATGGCGATCATCCTGGTCGCCACGCTGGCCTGCGTCACCCTCGCCCACGCCTACCTCGGCGAAGGCTCCAAGGGCTTCCCGGGCAACCGTGAAGAGCTGTACCTGCTGCTGCTGATGTCTGCCCTCGGTGGCTTGGTGCTGGTCAGCGCCAACCACCTGGCCGGCCTGTTCATCGGCCTGGAGCTGCTGTCGGTACCGGTCTATGGCCTGGTGGCGTATGCGTTCTTCAACAAGCGCTCGCTGGAAGCCGGCATCAAGTACATGGTGCTGTCGGCCGCCGGCTCGGCCTTCCTGCTGTTCGGCATGGCCCTGCTGTACGCCGACGCTGGCAGCCTGACCTTCGACCAGCTGGGCAAGGCGCTGGCCGCCACCAGCATGCCAAGCCTGCTGGCCCAGCTGGGCCTGGGCATGATGCTGGTCGGCCTGGCCTTCAAGCTTTCGCTGGTACCGTTCCACCTGTGGACCCCGGACGTGTACGAAGGCGCCCCGGCGCCGGTCGCCGCGTTCCTGGCCACCGCCAGCAAGGTTGCCGTGTTCGCCGTGGTGGTGCGCCTGTTCATGCTCTCCCCTGCCGCCAGCAGCGGCGTGCTGAGCACCGTCCTGGGCGTGATCGCCGTGGCCTCGATCCTGATCGGTAACCTGCTGGCGCTGACCCAGAGCAACCTCAAGCGCCTGCTCGGTTACTCGTCCATCGCCCACTTCGGCTACCTGGTCATCGCCCTGGTCGCCAGCAAGGGCCTGGCCCTGGAAGCCATGGGCGTGTACCTGGTCACCTACGTGATCACCAGCCTCGGTGCCTTCGGCGTCATCACCCTGATGTCCTCGCCTTACGGCGGCCGCGACGCCGATGCGCTGTACGAGTACCGCGGCCTGTTCTGGCGCCGCCCGTACCTGACCGCGGTGCTGACCGTGATGATGCTGTCGCTGGCGGGCATCCCGCTGACCGCCGGCTTCATCGGCAAGTTCTACATCATCGCCACCGGCGTCGAGTCGCAGCTGTGGTGGCTGGTCGGTGCCCTGGTAATCGGTAGCGCCATCGGTGTGTACTACTACCTGCGCGTCATGGTCACCCTGTACCTTGTCGAGCCGAACCTGCGTCGCCACGACGCCCCGCTGAAATGGGAACAGCGCACCGGCGGCGTGATGCTGCTGGCCATCGCCATTCTCGCCTTCGTCCTCGGCGTGTACCCGCAGCCACTGCTGGAGATGGTTCAGCACGCTGGCCTGCAACTGCTCGGCTGATCGCCAGGCAATACGGAAAACCCCGCCTCGGCGGGGTTTTTCTTTTTCCGGGTTACAGAACGAAAGCTGTGCTTCGTCTGACACTTGCAGCGTCAGAATCCCGCTTATCGATCTGGAACCTCCGAAATGCGCCCCACCCTCTCCTTTTCGCTGCTGGCCCTGTTGGCCACCAGCGCCGCCCAGGCCGCCGGCCGCATCGAACTCGACCAGGTACTGATCGAGGAACAGCAACAGACCGAACTGGAGAGTGCCGCCGAGCGCCTGCGGGAGATCCCAGGCGCCAGCAACCTGGTGGACATGGACAAGGTGGGGCAAGGTCGGGTCGCCAGCAATCAGGACGTGCTGGCCTACCAACCCGGTGTATTCGCCCAGTCGGCGGGCAATGACGGCATCAAGCTGTCGATCCGTGGCTCGGGCATCAACCGCGCGCCTGGCGCCCACGGTTCGGGCGTGTACACGATGTTCGACGGGCTGCCGCTGACCGGCCCCGGCGGTACGCCCTACGAACTGTTCGAACCACTGTGGCTGAGCCGCGCCGAAGTGCTGCGCGGGGCCAATGGCTTCGATCAGGGCTCCCTCGCCCTGGGCGGGGCCATCAACTACGTGACCCACACCGGCTACGACGCCGCGCCGCTGCAGGTGCGCTATGAAGTTGGCAGCCGCGGCTACCAGCACCGGCAGATCAGCTCCGGGCAGGTGCTGGGCAACCTCGACTACTACCTGGCTTTGACCGACTCGGAATACGACGGCTATCAGGAACACAGCAGCGGCAGCTCGAAAGGCATTGCCGCCAACGTCGGCTACCGCTTCAACCCGAACCTGGAAACGCGCTTCTACCTGCGTTATCGGGAAACCGAAAACGAGCTGGCCGGGCGCTTGACCAAAGAGCAGATCAAGCACGATCCACGTGCCGCCAACCCAAGCTACCTGTCGCGCAACGACAGTCGCCCGCAACCCGGCAGCACCTGGGTGGGCAACAAGACCACCTTTTTCCTCGATGACGATTCGCGGCTGGAGGCCGGGCTGGTCTATCACGACTACCCGATGGACCTGCGCGAAGGCCCGATGCGCCTCAAGGTGGCCTACACCGATGTCAGCGGCACGCTGAACTACTTCCGGCGTGACACGTTGCTCGGCCACGAGAGCAAGACCACGCTCGGCTGGCGCACCACCAAACACCTGCCCAACAGTGGCGCCTCGCAGTTCTCGCGGGTCAACGATGTGGTCGGCGCACGTACGCGCGACTTCAGCTACCAGGGTTCGGACACGGTATTGCATGCCGGTAATGACCTGGAACTGATCCCGAACCTGTGGCTGACCACGGGTCTGGCAATGATCTACACCCGTCGGGAAAGCGACGTCACTTACCCGGCCAGTGGTGGCAAGGTCAGCCAGCATGATTGGGACTATGCGCCACGGGTGGGCCTGCGTTACGACATTCGCCCGGATCTGCAGGTCTATGGCAACCTCAGCCGCTCGGTGGAACCACCGCACCCGTGGTCGCTGGTGTGGAGTGCACCGGTAAACAACCAGCCGATGAAGATGCAGAATCAGACCGCTACCACCCTGGAACTGGGCGCCCGCGGCGATTCGGCGCTGGGGCATTGGGACCTGGCCTGGTACTACTCGCAGGTGCGTCATGAACTGCTCAATGTGGAAGTCGTGCAAGGCTTGCCGTTCAAGGAGTTCAACGCCAGCCCCACCGTGCACCAGGGCCTCGAGGCCGGCCTGGACAGCATCCTCTGGGAGCAAGCCGGCACTGGCAAGCTGAGCCTGCGCCAGGCCTACACCTTCAGCGACTTCCACTACCGCGATGACGACAAATTCGACGACAACCGCCTGCCTGGCATTCCCATGCACTACTACCAGGCCGAGCTGCGCTACGACTGGCCAAGCGGGTTCTACGCCGGGGTCAACACCCAGATGGCATCGAAGGTGCAGGTCGACTACGCCAACAGCTACCACGCCGACGCCTATGCCCTGCTCGGCGCACGCCTGGGCTGGGATTCGCCGAAGCAGGACTGGCAGACCTGGCTGGACCTGCGCAACCTGACCAACAAGCGCTACGCGGCAACCGTGACGCCAGGGTACGACGATGCCGGGCAGGACGTAGCCCGCTCGACACCTGGCGAAGGATTTGGCGTCTACGCCGGGGTTTCGTACAGCTTCCGCTGAACAGGTGCCTCAGGAGGGTAACTGCACCTGCGGTTTGGTCGCGGCAAAAATTGCCCAGCTGGAGACGAACAACGCCGCGATCAACGGCCCGATCACGAAGCCATTGAGGCCGAATACCGCCAAGCCGCCGAGGGTGGACACCAAAATCAGGTAATCGGGCATCCGCGTGTCCTTGCCCACCAGGATCGGCCGCAGCAGGTTGTCCACCAGGCCGATCACCAGTATTCCGAACGCCGTCAGGATCACCCCCGGCAGAATCGCCCCGGTGAGCAGGAAATACGCGGCCACCGGCGCCCAGACAATCCCTGCCCCCACCGCCGGCAACAGCGACAGAAACGCCATCAGCACCGCCCAGACCAGCGCACTGGGAATATCCAGCACCCAGAAGATGAAACCACCCAGCGCCCCCTGGGTAATGGCCACCAGCACATTGCCCTTGACCGTGGCCCGTACCACCCGGTTGAACTTCAGTTGCAGGCGGCGCTTCTGGTGTTCCGGCAGCGGCACGGCAAGGCGTACCCGGCGCGCCACGTCGGCCCCCTCGCGCAGGAAGAAGAACAGCAGGTACATCATGATGCCGAAGCTCACCAGGAACTCGAAGGTGCCCTGGCCAAAGTTGAACGCCTGGCTGGCCAGCACCTGGCTGCCTTGGGTGGCCCACTTGGTGATCTTGTCGCGCAGCCCGTCCAGGTTGCCCATGCCCATGCGGTCCAGACCGTGCTGGGCGAAGGCCGGGAGCATGTCCTTGCCGCGCTCGACGTAGCCGGCGATGTCCAGCTGCCCGCTCTCGATTCGCTGGTACAGCGTGGCGCCTTCCTGCACCAGCAAGGCACTGGTGACGATCACCGGCAGCACCGCCACCAGCAGGCACACCAGCACGGTGCAGCCCGCCGCCACGTTGCGGCGGCGGCCAAAGCGAATCAGCAAGCGACGCTGCAACGGCGCAAACAGGATGCCGAGAATCACCGCCCAGAAGATCGCGCCGTAATACGGCAGCAGGATCCACACGAAGGCGATGGTCACCAGTGTCAGGAGTACTGCCAGGGCTTTGTTCTGCAGGGCGTCTTGATTCATGGCTGCTCCTTGGGTGTCATGGTTATTAGTGCACACCACCTGCGCAAAAGTGCCACGCTGACCTTGATTCAAATCAATACCCCGTCCCCGCCCAGCCTTTAGCATCCGCGCCTTTGCCCCGGTGCGCCCATGACCCTACCCGCCAAGCCCGAACTGCTTGCCCCCGCCGGCAGCCTCAAGACCATGCGCTATGCCTTCGCCTACGGTGCCGACGCGGTCTATGCCGGCCAGCCGCGCTACAGCCTGCGGGTGCGCAACAACGAATTCGACCACGCCAACCTGGCGCTGGGCATCAGCGAGGCACATGCCCAAGGCAAACGCTTCTATGTGGTGGTCAACATCGCGCCGCACAACGCCAAGCTGAAGACTTTCCTCAAGGACCTGGCACCGGTTATCGCGATGGCGCCCGATGCGCTGATCATGTCCGACCCTGGATTGATCATGCTGGTGCGCCAGCATTTTCCGCAGATGCCGGTGCACTTGTCGGTGCAGGCCAATACGGTGAACTGGGCCAGCGTGCAGTTCTGGCAGCAACTGGGCCTGAGCCGTGTGATCCTGTCGCGCGAGCTGTCGCTGGAGGAGATCGAGGAAATCCGCCAGCAAGTACCGGACATGGAACTGGAAGTGTTCGTCCACGGCGCGTTGTGCATGGCCTACTCCGGCCGTTGCCTGCTGTCGGGTTACCTGAACAAGCGCGATGCCAACCAGGGCACCTGCACCAATGCCTGCCGCTGGAAATACGAAGCCACGCCGGCCACGGAAGATGCCAGCGGAAACATCGTTCGCGAGGTCGAGCCGACCCTGGGCGTCGGAGCGCCCACCGAGCAGGTGTTCCTGCTGCAGGAAGGCAATCGCCCTGGCAGCGAGATGCCGGCCTTCGAGGACGAGCATGGCACCTACATCATGAACGCCAAGGACCTGCGCGCCATCCAGCACGTCGAACGCCTGGCAGCCATGGGCGTCCACTCGCTGAAGATCGAAGGCCGCACCAAGTCGCATTTCTACTGCGCCCGGGCGGTCCAGTCATACCGCAAGGCCATCGACGACGCTGCCGCCGGGAGGCCGTTCGACCTGGCCCTGATGGACAACCTCGAATCGCTGGCGCAACGGGGATACACCGAAGGCTTCCTGCGCCGCCATGTACACGACGAGTACCAGAACTACCTACGCGGCAATTCGTTGTCCGAGCGCCAGCAATTCGTCGGCGAACTGACGGGGGTGCGCGTCGATGGCCTGGCCGAGGTCAAGGTGAAGAACCGCTTCGCCCTAGGTGACCACCTGGAATTGATGACCCCGCGTGGCAACTACCACTTCGACCTGCACCGCCTGTTCGACCGCCAACAGCACGCCATCGATGTGGCGCCCGGCGACGGCCATGTGGTGTACCTGCCGATTCCCGAGCAGGTTGCGCTGGAGTACGGCCTGCTGATGCGCGACCTGGGCAACGCTGAACAGGCTGCCTGACACGGCTGTAATCTGCGCCTCAGCCAGCTGACAGGCGCAACCGGCGAGGATCGTGGCTCTTCCGCATGAGGCCACGCCATGTCGCGCAACCCTACCCGCCGCACCTTCGTCAAAGGCTTGGGCGCCGCCACCACACTGGCCGGCCTGGGCCTGTGGCGGCCGCTGGCCCAGGCCAGCGATGGCCGCGAGCTGGCCGGCCAGCACTTCGAGCTGTTCATTGGCCAGACACCGGTCAACATCACCGGCCGGCCGCGCACCGCGCTGACGATCAACGGCAGCCTGCCCGGCCCGCTGCTGCGCTGGCGCGAAGGCGACACGGTGACCCTGCGCGTGCGCAACCGCCTCGACCAGGGCACCTCGATCCATTGGCACGGCATCCTCCTGCCGGCCAACATGGACGGCGTACCGGGCCTGAGCTTCGCCGGCATTGCGCCGGGTGGCGATTACCTGTACCGGTTCACCCTGCGCCAGAGCGGCACCTACTGGTACCACAGCCATTCCGGCCTGCAGGAGCAAGCCGGGGTGTATGGCGCGATCGTCATCGAGCCGCGCGAGCCCGAGCCGCATACCTATCAGCGTGACCATGTGCTGCTGTTCAGCGACTGGTCCGACCAGGCGCCCGAAGCGTTGCTCGCGACCCTGAAGAAGCAGTCCGACGCCTTCAACTACCACAAGCGCACAGTCGGCGACTTTGTCAGCGACGTCGCCGACAAGGGGTGGGGCAATACCGTCGATGAGCGCCTGGCCTGGGCGCGCATGCGCATGAGCCCGACCGACCTCGCGGACATCAGCGCCGCCAGCTACACCTACCTGCTCAACGGCCAGCCCCCGGACGGCAACTTCACCTGCCTGTTCCAGCCCGGCGAAACCGTGCGCCTGCGCCTGATCAACGCGTCGGCCATGACCTATTTCGATTTCCGCATTCCGGGCCTCACGCTGACCGTGATCGCCGCCGACGGCCTGCCGGTGACGCCGGTGACCGTGGACGAGCTGCGTATCGCGGTAGCCGAAACCTACGACGTGCTGGTAACCGTCGGCGACCTGCCCGCCTACACCCTGTTCGCCCAGAGCATGGACCGCAGCGGCTACGCCCGCGGCACCCTGGCCCGCGCCATGGGCCTGCAGGCCGTGGTGCCAGCGCCTGACCCGCGCCCCGTGCTGAGCATGGCCGACATGGGCCACGGCAACATGGCGGCGATGGACCATAGCGCCATGGCCGGCATGGACCACGGCAGCATGGGCAGCATGCAGGACCACCCCGACAGCGAAACCGGCAACCCGCTGGTCGACATGCAGACCATGGCCCCCCGCGCCAACCTGGACGACCCTGGCATCGGCCTGCGCGGCAATGGCCGCCGGGTACTGACCTATGCCGACCTGCGCAGCCCCTACCCCGACCCGGATGGCCGCGAGCCTTCGCGGGATATCGAGCTGCACCTGACCGGGCACATGGAGCGCTTCGCCTGGTCGTTCGACGGGGTCAAGTTCAGCGATGCCGCGCCGTTGCGCCTGAGCTACGGCGAACGGGTGCGCATCACCCTGGTCAACGACACCATGATGACCCACCCCATCCACCTGCACGGCATGTGGAGCGACCTGGAGGACGAACATGGGCGCTTCCGGGTGCGCAAGCACACGGTCGACATGCCGCCCGGCAGCCGCCGCAGCTACCGAGTCACGGCCGACGCCCTGGGCCGCTGGGCCTACCACTGCCACCTGCTCTACCACATGGAGACCGGCATGTTCCGCGAGGTACGGGTCGATGAATGAGATCAACACCCGGCGCCTGGTCACGGGTGTCGCCCTGGCCGCGCTGCTGGCCAGCGAACGGGCCATGGCCGCCAGCGTGGAGCACATGGACCATGGCGCCATGCCGATGGACCACAGTCAGATGAACCATGGCCAGATGAGCCATAGCCACATGAATCAGGCCAACGCACCGAGCCAACCGCGCACGGCGCTGCCCGTGCTGACCGACGCCGACCGCCAGGCCGCCTTCGCGCCCCTGCCAGGCCATCAAGTGCATGATCGCGCACTCAACTGGGCAGTGATCGTCGATCAACTGGAATACCAGAACTTCGAAAGCAGCAGCGCCCTCAAGTGGAACGCCACGGCCTGGGTCGGTGGCGACATCGATCGCCTGTGGCTGCGCAGCGAGGGCGAACGGGAACAGGGCACGACCCACAAGGCAGAGTTGCAGGCGCTGTGGGGCCATGCGATCAGCCCGTGGTGGGAGCTGGTAGGCGGCCTGCGCCAGGACTTCAAGCCGGCCAGCGGGCAGACCTGGGCCGCCTTCGGTATCCAGGGCACTCCGCTGTATGGCCTGGAGCTGGAAGCCACCGCCTATGCCGGCGAGCGACAACAGAGCGCACTGCGCCTGGAGGCCGCTTACGCTATCCTGCTGACCAACCGCTGGATCCTCGAGCCGAACCTGGAAGCCAACCTCTACGGCCGCAACGATGCCGGCCACGAACAGGGCGCCGGGCTTGCCGACAGCGAAGTCGGCCTGCGCCTGCGCTACGAAATCAGCCGGGGCTTCGCGCCCTATGTCGGGGTAAGCTTCGAACGCCTGCACGGCAATCGCGCCAGCCAGGCCCGCGAGGACGGCGATGACCTCGGCCAGACCCGTCTGGTGGCAGGCATACGCCTGCGTTTCTAAGGAGTTGTTCGACCATGCTGCGTAAACACCTGATCACCTTCGGCCTGCTGGCCATTACCGGCCTGGCCCAGGCGGCCGAAACCATCGATGTCTATCGCGACCCCAACTGTGGCTGCTGCAAGGCCTGGATCAGCCACCTGCGCGACAACGGCTTCAGCGTCAACGACCACGTCGAGCCGAACATGAGCGCCGTCAAGCAGCGCCTGGGCGTGGCGCCGCGCCTGGCGTCGTGCCACACCGGGGTGATCGACGGCAAATTCGTCGAGGGCCATGTGCCCGCCGAACAGGTCCGCCTGCTGGCCAAGCGCAACGACCTCAAGGGCCTGGCCGTGCCGGGCATGCCCATGGGGTCGCCCGGCATGGAAATGGATGACCACAAGGATGCCTACCAGGTCATCGGCGTGACCCAGGATGGCCAGGACACCGTGGTCGCCAGCTACTGATGCTGAGCCTCTGGGCGCTGTTTTTCAGCGCTTTCGGTGCCGCTACCCTGCTGCCTCTGCAATCGGAGGCGGTACTGGTCGGCCTGCTGCTGCGCCAACCCGAAGCCTGGTTGATCTTGCTGCTGGTGGCCACCCTGGGCAATATGCTCGGTTCGGTGGTCAACTGGCTGCTCGGCCGGGCCATCGAGCACCTGCGCGACAAGCGCTGGTTCCCCTTCAGCGCCAGCCAACTGGAGCGCGCGCAACAGCGCTACCAGCGTTGGGGGCAATGGTCGCTGCTGCTGAGCTGGATGCCGGTGATCGGCGATCCACTGACACTGATTGCCGGCATCATGCGTGAACCGTTCTGGCGTTTTCTGCTGCTGGTGACCTTGGCCAAAGGGGGGCGCTACATCGTCCTGGCGATGATTACTCTGGGCTGGTTTCATGCCTGGTAACACCTTTAACGTTTAAGGTGGTCCACTGACTGCTACAGTCGTCGCCAATTCCTACATGGTCCGACACGGAGTTCCCCCATGCTGCGCGCAACCGCCCTGGCCTTGGCCTGCCTCATCGGCGCCCCGGCCATCGCCGCCGAATCGCCCACCTACGGCAAACAGCTCGAAGGCTTCAGCTACCCTCACCCACTCAAGCATTTCGACTTCCAATCCCAGGGCCAGCACTTGCAGATGGGCTACATGGATGTGCCGGCCCAGGGCCAGGCCAATGGCCACAGCGTGGTGCTGATGCACGGCAAGAATTTCTGCGCCGCCACCTGGGAGACCACCATCGACGCCTTGAGCCAGGCGGGATACCGTGTGATCGCCCCGGACCAGATCGGCTTCTGCACCTCGAGCAAGCCGGCCCAGTACCAGTACAGCTTTCAGCAGCTGGCGGTGAACACCCATGCCCTGCTCGAACAGCTGGGCGTCAAGCAGGCCATCGTGCTCGGCCACTCCACCGGGGGCATGCTCGCCACCCGCTACGCGCTGATGTACCCGCAGCAGGTCGAGCGCCTGGCGATGGTCAACCCCATCGGCCTGGAAGACTGGAAAGCCCTCGGCGTGCCCTACCGCACGGTGGACCAGTGGTATGCCCGCGAGCTCAAGCTCGATGCCGAAGGCGTGCGCGAATATGAACGCAAGACTTACTACGCGGGGCGCTGGAAGCCCGAATACGAGCGCTGGGTACAGATGCTGGTGGGGCTGAACAAGGGGCCGGGGCATGAGGCTGTAGCGTGGAACTCGGCGCTGATCTACGACATGATTTTCACCCAGCCGGTGTATCACGAGTTCAAGGACCTGAAGATGCCGACCCTGCTGCTGATCGGCGACCAGGACACCACGGCGATCGGCAGCGACATCGCCCCGCCTGAAGTGAAGGCCAAGCTGGGCAAGTACAAGGAACTGGGTCCAGAGGTCGCCAAGCTGATTCCTCAGGGCGAACTGGTGACGTTCGAAGGCATGGGGCATGCGCCGCAGATCGAGGAACCACGGCGCTTCAACCGCACGCTGGTGGAGTGGCTCGGCCGTTAACCCTTCCAGACCTGCGGTTCGCTCCAGCCGAGTTCGGCAAAGTCCAGCGCCCGCAGGTCGGCTTCCTCCTCACAGAAAAACTCATCCAGCTGCGGCGGCCTTACTGCCGTATCACTGAGCATCGCATGCACCTGCCCACGGTGATGGATCTGGTGCTCGAAGAGGTGCGCCAGCAAGCGCAGGCGCTGTTCGCGCTGGATCCGTTCGGGCCGCACGATGTTCACGTAGCGCGCCAGCTGATCGTCCTGCAGCAGGCTGCAATAGGCGATCAGCCGATGATCGGCCTGGGCCTGCTCGGCATGCAGGTCGGTGCAGGTGGCGAACGGTTGCTCCGGCTCGAAGAAGCGGTCGCCATCTGGGTTCGGCGCCTCACCGCGCTGTTCGCACTCGAGCATGTCCAGATAGAACCAGTCCACCGTCAGCAGGTGGTTGAGGGTGGCCTTGATCGACGGGAAGAAGCTGCAACGGGGGGCGACGAACTCGTCGTGGGTCAGTTGCAGGCAGGCCTTGTACAGGCGGTGGTTGGCCCAGCCATTGTTGTAGGCCTGGGTCAGCAGATGATGCGACAGCGGCTCCATGGTTTGGCTCCTTCAGGCGAAGCGTTGCAGTTGCATCTCCCGTAGCCGGCTCAGGGTCCGTTGGTACGGGAACGCCAGATACCCTTGAGTGTAGAGCGCATCGAGCGGAACCTGCGCCTCCAGGTATAGGGCCACCCGGCGGTCGTAGCATTCGTCCACCAGGGCGATGAAGCGGCGCACGGCGTCATCCTTGGGCGACAGCATCGGCAATTCGCGGTCACCTGCCGCGACACGCGCTGCGCCATCTTCGGTGCCACGGGCGATGCGCCCGGCCCGCTGTTCACCGCCCAAGGCCGGGATACCCTCGACCAGGATGGCCGGGAACTGATCGCACAAGGCCATGAACTCCATGGCGGCCAACGGCCGTTCGCAGAGCTCGGTAAAGTGGCACCAGATGGCCTGGGTGCTGCGGCGGATCACCTGGATCTGCCGCGTACCGATCAGCAGGGGTGCGTTGCTGCCGCGGTCATCCGGGCTGAGCTGCTGGAAAACGGCTTCGAGCGCGCCGCCTTTGCTCCCCGCCTCGGCCACCCAGTAACGCTGGCGCTGTGCCCCCGGGTGCAGGCGATGATCCTGCTCGCCGGCCACCGAAAGCACCTGCATGTGCCGCTCGATGGCGCTGATGGCCGGCAGGAAACGCTCGCGATTGAAGCCATCGCGGTAAAGCTGTTGCGGTGGCTGGTTGGAGGTGGCGACCACCACGACCCCGTGATCGAACAGCACCTGGAACAGGCGGCCGAGGATGATCGCATCGCCGATGTCGCTGACGAACAGTTCGTCGAAGCACAACACGCGGATCTGCCCGGCCAGTTCCCGCGCCAGCGCCTTCAACGGGTCGGCAGTGCCGTTGAGCTGGAACAGGCGCTGGTGGACCCAGGCCATGAAATGGTGAAAGTGCTGGCGCCGGGACGGGACGCTGAGGCAGCGGTGGAACAGGTCCATGAGCCAAGTCTTGCCGCGACCGACCGGGCCCCAGAGGTACAGGCCCTGGGGGGTATGACCATGCTCCAGGGCTTCGAAGCAGATTTGCAGTGCATCGACTGCCTGGCCTTGAGCCGGGTCCTGGGCATAACCCTGCTCGCTGAGGGCTTGATGGTAGAGGGTTTGCGGGTCAATGGGCATGGCAGTTCACTTGGCCTGTCAGAGCCCTATTCTCTGCACTGACCCGATCGTCGGCAATATCCTGCTTCAGCCCTCGCTCAACCCCACCTTCAGCAACTCACCATCCTTGGCATCGGTGAGCACATACAGGTAGCCATCCGGCCCCACCCGCACATCACGGATGCGCGCCTTCAGGTTACCCAGCAAGCGCTCTTCATGGACGACCTTGTCGCCATCGAGTTGCAGGCGGATCAGTTCCTGGGTCGCCAGCGCGCCAATGAACAGGTTGTGATCCCAGGCCTTGAAGGTCGGGCTGTCATAGAAAGCCATACCGCTGATGCCGGGCGATTTCTCCCAGACATGGTGCGGGTCGACCATGCCGTCGACATGCTTGCCCTTGGCCTCGGGGATCGGCAGCAGCGAATAGTTGACACCGTGCGTGGCGATCGGCCAGCCATAGTTCTTGCCAGGCTCCGGGATGTTGATCTCGTCGCCGCCACGCGGGCCGTGTTCATGGGTCCAGAGCTTGCCAGTCCAGGGGTTGAGTGCCGCGCCCTGCTGGTTGCGGTGGCCGAACGACCAGATTTCCGGGCGCACATCCTGCTTGCCGACGAAGGGGTTGTCCTTCGGTATTTCGCCGTCGGGCAGGATCCGTACGACCTTGCCCTGCAGCTTGTCGAGGTCCTGGGCGGTCGGGCGCTGGTTGTTCTCGCCCAGGGCGATGAACAGGAAGCCGTCGCGGTCGAATACCAGCCGCGAGCCAAAGTGATTGCCTTCGGAGAGCTTGGGTTGCTGGCGGAAGATCACATTGAAGTTTTCCAGCCGTGCGCGGTCCTCGGACAGCTGGCCACGGCCCACTGCCGTACCGGCCTTGCCATCACTGCCCTCCTCGGCATACGACAGGTACACCGTGCGATCCTTGGCAAACTCCGGCGACAGCACCACATCGAGCAGGCCGCCCTGGCCTTCGGCCCAGACCTTGGGCACGCCGCTGACGGGTGGGCCGACCTTGCCCTCGGCGCTCACCACGCGCAGGTTGCCTGGGCGCTCGGTGACCAGCATGTCCTTGCCACCCGGTAGGAAAGCCAGCGCCCAAGGGTTGCGCAGGCCATCGGCCACGGTGCTGACCGTGAGTTGCCCCTCTTCGCTGGGAAATTGCTGCTCAGGGGCGGCATGGGCCAGCAAGGGCAGCAGCGCAGCGGCGGTCAGGGTGGTCAGCCAGTGGGTTCGGGTCATGCAGGATTCCTTTCTATCTATGGGGTCGCGCTATGCGCTATGGGGTCAGGGCACACGCTGGCTATCACGCGATGGCCGCGTCGGCTCCAGGTTGGGCGCCTGCTGCTGGCGGCGCATGTTGTCGCCATTGCCGATACCGCGGTTATCCAGGCTTGGCGTGCGGTAGATGGGTTGGGTGGACGGGCCGCGAACAGGCGGAGTGGCCGGCATGCTGCCCTGGCGACTATTGGGATTGGCACGCTGGATCGGGCTGTTGTAGGGGTTGTTGTTACTGGCGGCGAGCTGCAAGGGCTGCGTAGGCGCTGCCTGCAGCGGCAGGCCCAGCGTCAAGCCGATGATCAAGGTTGGCATTGTGAGTTTCATGCTTCACCTCCTGTACGAAAAAGCGCACCTTGGGCATTTGGATAGCCTAAGGCGCGAAGGGTTCGCGGCAAAAGTGTGAATGCGATTCCTGATGTTTCAGTATGGGCCTGATGCCAGGGTGCATCAGGCCCGCCGATCACCGGGCGGCATCGATCTTGTGCCGTGCCGCGTACAGGCACAGCATCTCCATGGCCAAGGTGGCCCCGGCCAGCGCGGTGATATCGGCGTGGTCATAGGCCGGCGCCACTTCCACCAGGTCCATGCCCACCAGGTTGATGCCGCGCAGGCCACCGAGGATCTCCAGCGCCTGCACCGTGCTCAAGCCGCCACATACCGGGGTGCCAGTGCCGGGTGCATACGCCGGGTCGAGGCAATCGATGTCGAACGTCAGATACACCGGCCGGTCGCCGACCCGTTGACGGATCGCCGCGATGATCGCTTCGGTGCCCTGGCGGTGCACCTGCCGGGCATCGAGAATGGCGAAGCCCTGGCTGTCGTCATTGGTGGTGCGCAGGCCGATCTGCACCGAGCAGGACGGATCGACCAGGCCCTCGCGGGCGGCATGCCAGAACATGGTGCCATGGTCGATGCGGCCCTCCTCGTCCGGCCAGGTGTCGCTGTGCGCATCGAAGTGGATCAGCGCCAGCGGGCCATGGCGCCGGGCATGGGCCTTGAGCAGCGGGTAACTGATGAAATGGTCACCGCCCAGGGTGAGCATGGCGCAACCGGCTTCAAGAATGTTTTCGGCGTGGGCCTGGATGCTGTCAGGTACCGACTGCGGGGTGCCGCTGTCGAAGGCACAGTCGCCATAGTCGATCACTGCCAAGTGGTCGAACGGGTCAAAGGCCCAGGGCCAGTGGCGCGCCCAGGCCTGCTGTACCGAGGCGGCACGGATTGCACGCGGCCCGAAACGCGCGCCAGGGCGGTTGCTGGTGGCGGTGTCGAACGGCACACCGCTGACCACCACATCCACTCCGCGCAAATCGCGGCTGTAGCGGCGACGGGAGAAACTGGTAATACCGGCGTAGGTACTTTCCGCAGCGGTACCGTACAGGCTGTCGCGGGTCATGGCCTGGTCGTTGTTCTGGGCTTGTTCCACGGTTGGGCTCCTTTAGGGTTATCGGTTACTGGCGGCTGCGAAAAGCCGTCCACAGCCGGTTGCGCTGTCGCAGGTCGGACAGCGCCATGCTGCGGTCGGCATACAGGCGCTCACGCACGTCGGCAGGGGGGTAGATATCCGGATCGTTGCGCACGGCTTCATCCACCAACGGTGTGGCCGCCTGGTTGGCATTGGCGAAGAACAGCGTATTGGTGAGCGCTGCCACCGACTCCGGTTTCAGCATGAACGCGATGAACGCCCGGGCAGCTTCCGGGTGCGGGGCGTCCTTGGGGATGACCAGGTTGTCCTGCCATACCAGCGTGCCTTCACGGGGGATGCGGTAGATCAGCTCGAACGGCTTGCCGGCGCGGCGCGCCTGGTCGGCGGCCATGGCTGCATCGCCGTTGTAGGTCAGCGCCAGGCACACGCTGCCGTTGGCCAGGTCGTTGATCTGCCGGCCATTGGCAACGTAGCTGATCGACGGTTGCAGCTGGTTCAGCAGGTTCTGCGCCGCCGCGAGGTCAGCCTTGTCCTGGCTGTAGGGGTCCTTGCCAAGGTAGTTGAGGGCGACGCCGATCACTTCCTGGGGCGAGTCCGGCATGGCGATGCCGCACTCCTTGAGGCGGCTGGCGTACTCGGGTTTGAACAGCAGGTCGAGGCTGTCCAGCGGCACATCGCCCAGGCGCTGGCGCACTGCCTCGACATTCACCCCAAGGCCCAGGGTGCCCCAGGTGTAAGGCACCGCGTACCGGTTGCCTGGGTCGGCCTCGGCCAGCTTGGCCAGCAGGTCCTTGTCGAGGTTGGCGTAACCGGGCATGCCTTGCGCATCGAGCGGTTGCAGGGCATTGGCCTTCAGCGCCCGGGCCAGTACGGTGGCGGACGGCACGACCACGTCGTAGCCGCTGCGGCCGGTGAGCAGCTTGGTTTCGAGGACTTCGGTGGTGTCGAAGGTGTCGTAGCGCACCTTGTAGCCGGTTTCCTTTTCAAAGCGCTGGAGGGTTTCCGGGGCGACATAGTCGGCCCAGCTGTATAGATTGACGACCTTTTCTTCGGCCTGCAGCGGCAGGGCCAGGATCAGGGACAACAGGCACAGCGATCGACGCATGACGGGCACCTCGGCAAATGGGTGGATGCCGCCAGCATGCCAGCCGGGTAACATTGCAAGAATGGCAAGTTTGCAAAGCTGACATTCATCGGGAGCAATGTGATGCTCGGACAACTGCACGACCCCGACCTGCACCTGCTGCGGCTGTTCGTCACTGTAGTAGAGGCCGGCGGCTTCAGTGCTGCCCAAGGCGTTCTGGGCTTGAGCCAACCCACCATCAGCCAGCGCATGGCGCAACTGGAAACACGCCTGGGTTACCGCCTGTGCAGCCGCGGCAAAGGCGGCTTTCGCCTGACCGACAAGGGCGAGTTGCTGCTGGAGGCGGCACGAGGCCTGTTGCTGAACATCGAGTTGTTCCGCCAGCAGGCCAACGGCGTGGCCGGGCGCCTGCTGGGCACGGTGCGGGTGGGCATGGCCGAGAACCAGGATGCGGCCGTGAGCTTGCGCCTGGCCTCGGCCATTTCACGCTTTCGTGGGCGCGAGGAGTCGGTGCAGCTGGAGCTGATCAGCGCCCCCCCGGCGGAGCTGGAGCGGCTGCTGCTGGAGCAACGGCTGGACTTTGCCATCAGCTATTTTTCCGGCAACCAGGCGGCGTTCGACTATCAGCCGTTGTTCGAGGAGCGGCAGCGTTTGTACTGCGGCAAGGGGCATGCGCTGTTCGATGCGGCCGAGGTGACCCATGAACAGTTGCTGGAGGCGGATCAGGTGCGCCATCCCTACCGCTTCCTCAAAGGCGGCGAGTCGTTCCAGAGCCGGCGCAGCATGGCAGTGGCGGAGCAGATCGAGAGCGTGCTGACGTTGATTCTGTCAGGGCGGCATATTGGTTATCTGCCCTGTCACTGTGCGGCGAGCTGGGAAGAACAGGGGATGTTGCGGCCGCTGGATCCGGAGCTGGATTTTATAGTGCCCTTCACCTTGGCCCGGCATCGGGCACAGGTGCCTGGGGAGGCGCAGGTGGCATTTGTAGAGGATTTGCTGGACGCGTTCTCCTGAACTGGCCTCTTCGCGGGACAAGCCCGCTCCCACAATGGCCGCGCAGACGCTGAACCTGTAGGAGCGGGCTTGCCCGCGAAAGGGCCAGTTGAGCCAACGACAATCAGTAAGCCATGCTCCAGGTCAGAGTGTAGGTGCGCCCACGGCCCTGGTAGTCATACAGATAGGCCGGTCCATAGGTCGGCGAGTAGAACAACGTCGCCCGCTGCCCCCACACGGTGCTGTACTGCTTGTCCAGCAGGTTCTGGATCCCCGCGCTGAAGGTCCCGAAGCCGGTGTCCTGGCTGCCCAGAAGGTCGAAGGTGGTGTAGCCGTCGATCTCATGGTCGGCATCGTCCTTCAGGCTGAAGGCATGGTTGGCCTGCAGCCGCGCGCTGCGGCCATCGCCCTTCCAGCCGACGAACGCGGTGGCCTTGGACAGCGAGGCATAGCGGGCATCGCGCTTGATCCAGCCGCCGTCGGTATCTTCCTCCTCGGAACGGGTCAGGTGAAGGGTACCCCCCGCCTCCCAGCCCGTCTGGAAGTGCCGGGTCAACGCGCCTTCAAAGCCGAAGTCACGGCTCTTCTGGTCTTCGACGTTGATGGTCAGGGTTTGCGAGTCGACATTGATGATCTTGTCCGACCAGATGTAGTACAGCGCCGCCTGCGCGTCCCAATCCAGGTCGGCATAACGCCAACCCAGTTCGACCTGGCGGCTCTTGATGCCGGCCAGCGGGTTGTCCGCGACGCTCAGGCCAGGCTTGCCGTAGTACTTGGCCGGGTCCGGCAGGTCGAAGCCTTCGCCATAGTTGGTCCACACCTGGTGGCCGTTCTTGAAGTCATAGATGGCGCCGACGTTGTACAGGTTGACCTCATAGTCGTTGCTGCCACCGGGCACGCCCTTGAAGTCGCTGACATCCACATCCATCTGCTGGCGCCGGGCGCCGCCAGACAAGGTGAGGTTGTCGGTGGCATGCCAGTCGAGCTGGGCGTACACCGAAACGCCATCGACCCGATAGCTGGGATAGCGCTCGGCCTTGCTCTGCTTGTCCAGGTCCAGGCCGCCGCTTTCGGATGAAGTCAGGGCATCGAAGGTGGTCTGGTCGGCATTGAAGCGCTCGCGGTCCAGGTCGACGCCATAGGTGAGCTTGAGGGTATCCCACTGCTTGGCGAACAGGCCCTTGAGGCTGGTGACCTCGAAGTTCTGCTGCGAGGCGGCGAAGTACACGCCGCGCGCACCGGTCGGCGTGGCGCGGTTGTAGTACGGGAAGGGATAGAAGTTGTCGTTTTCCTTGCGGTATGAGGCCTGCAGGTAGAAGTCCTGGCCTAGCACATCGGTGTGGTGGTAGTTGGCGTTGAGCAGCAGGCGCCGGGTGCGTGGCTCCAGGTCCGAGGAATAGCCGCCGCGCAACTCGGCATCCTCCAGGTCGGAGGGGGCGTTGTAGTTCAGGTTGGGGAAGTAGATACCGGTACTGCCGTGGTTGCCGGAGTCGTAGTACTGGGCCAGCAGGTCGAGGCTTTGTTCATCGGTGAGCTTCAGGCCGAGGGTGCCTAGCACGTCGATGGTGCGGTTGTACTGCAGGTCGGTCTGGGTGTTGTCGATGAAGATCTGATCGCCCGCACCATCGTAGAACGCTTCGTTCTGCTCGCCGGAGATTCCCAGGCGCCCGCTGACTCGCTCGTTGCCGCCACTGACCGACTGGGCGAAGCGGGTGGCCAGGTCGTCGCTGTTGTTGAAGCCACTGCTGGCGCCCAGCTGGGTTTCGAAGCGGGCCGGGCCTGGCTCGCCCTTCTTGGTGACGATGTTGATGATGCCGCCGGTGGCGCCACCGCCGTAGATCGCACTGGCACCGGAGAGTACCTCGACGCGTTCGACGTTGAACGGTGAAATGCTGTCGAACTGGCGCGACAGGCCGCGCGAGCTGTTCTGGCTGACACCATCGATCATCACCAGCACATTGCGCCCACGCATGTTCTGGCCGTAGTTGGTGCGCCCTTCGGGCGCCAGGTCGAGGCCTGGCACCAGTTTGCCGATGGCTTCCTTGAGGCTGACACCACTGTCGATCTGTTCGCGCAGCTGCTGTTGGTCAACCACCCACACCGTGCCGGGGATTTCGCTGATGGCACTGCTGGTGCGCGAGGCAACGCTGACTTCGATGGGCTTGAGGTTGACCGCCTGCGGCGCAGGCGCGGCCTTGCGCAGGGTGACCGTGCGCGCATCGTTGAACTGCCAGGCCATGTCGCTGCCGGCCAGCATCAGCTGCAGCGCCTGTTCGATGCTGTAGCTGCCTTGCAGCGCCGGGCTGCTCAGGCCTGCCACATCCCCCGTGGTGTACAGCAAGTGCAGGCCGGCCTGGTCGGCGAATGCGGTCAAAGCCTGATCCAGAGGTTGCGCCGGCAGCTCCAGTTGAACCTGGCGCGCCTGAACCTGTGCTGGCACGTCTGTGACGGCCCATGCCTGCAGGGGACCGGCGAACATGGCCAGGGCACTGCAGGACATCAAGGCATGGTGAAGGCGACCGCCGCGACGGTGGGTGGGCATGGGCAAAAGAGGCACGAATGAGCTTCCAGACAAGTCGTAAATGAGAATGGGTTGCTGATCAGTCCCACTACGACGTTCTGGCTTGCACGAACTTGCAGCGCCAAATGAAAAAATTTTCGATTATTTTTTACAGGCTCAGTGCACTACGGCCAGCCACGGCAGGTAGGTGACCTTGAGGCCGTAACGCTGCTCCAGCGTGCGCAGCAGGGCCTGTGGCTCGCTCAGGTCGAATACGCCACTGACTTCGAGTGCCGAGAGCGTATGGTCGGAGAGCAGAATGCGGCCGTGCTGGTAGCGTTCGAGCTCGGCCAGCACTTGCCCCAACGGTTTGCCATTGAAGATCAGCTTGCCCCGCTGCCAGGCCGTCTGCGCGCTGGCGTCGGCTGCGATGGCCAGGCTGTGATCGCCGAGCCGCGCTTCACCTTTGGCCAGCACCACATGGCCGTCACGGCGCACGCTGAAGGTTGCCGCACTACCCTGCACGGCCTCACCGGCGGTTTCGACCACGAAGGGACGTGGGTCATTGGTAGTTTCGAACAGGGCCTCGCCGGCCTCGAGCGTCACCCTGCGTTCGCCAGCGCTAAAGGCCACGTTGAGCGCGCTGCCGCTGTTGAGCAGTACCCGCGAACCATCGGCTAGGGTAATGCTCTGCTGCTCGCCAATGCCCGTGTGATAGTCCGCCAACCACACTGGCGCTTGTTGCCAGCCGCCGTAAACTGCCACCAGCAGCACCAGGGAGGCGGCGATGCCCGTTGCCCAATGGCGCCTGCGGCGGCGCGCGGGCGCTGCTTCAAACACTTGGGCAGCCTGCGTATGACCGAGATCCTGCCACAGCGCTTCGGCCTCATGCGCCGCCTCGGCATGTGCGGGGCTCAGCTGGCACCAGCGCTGGTAGCGTGCCAGTTCGGTAGCACTGGCATGGCCCGAGTGCAACAGTACCTGCCAGTCGAGGGCATCGTCGGACAAGTCACTGATCGGCTGCGGAGCGTGCATGGTCGGGGTATCAGTCATGGTTGTGCTTGAGCCAGTCGCGGCAATGGCGCAGGGCCTGGCCGATGTATTTTGCCACCATGCTCTCGGAAACGCCCAGCCGTTGCGCGATCTGCGCCTGGGTCAGGCCCTCGACCCGATTGAGCAGCAACGCCTGGCGAGCATTACTGGACAACTGCAGCAGTGCTTCATCGAGTATCTGCAGGCGCTCACGGGCCAGCAGTGTCGCCTCTGGAGCTGGCGCCGGGCAGGCCACCTCCCCTGCGCCATCGCTGTCCTCATGGCTGGCTGCGATGCGCTGCTCACGGCGCAGCGCGTCAATGGCCAGGTTGCCGGCCACACGGAAGATGAAGCTGCGCGCATGCAGCACCGGCACCGCCTGCTCTTCGATCTTCACCAGCTTCAGGTACGTCTCCTGCGCAACGTCGGCGGCACGCTGCCGGTCGCTCATGCGCCGGGTAAGAAACTGCAGCAGGTCGTCGTAGTGCTCCTGGAAACTTGCCAGCAGACCGGACACGGGAGACGTCAGCATGGGGTAGAAGCACTGCCAGTAGGAGGAATTGTCGGGCGTTAATGAGAAACAGTATCTTTCATAAGACCCAACACTTTCAACGTTGCCGCGCATTTGCCACACTGCAAGCACTACTGTGTCGGCAAGGTCCTTACCCATGGCTGCCCGTTTACGCCACTCCCTTCGTCTGCTGCTGGTCCTGATGCTGGCCACTTGGCTTAGCGCCTGCGCGCTGTTCCAGGCCGGCGACCCGCTGAACATCAGCGTGATCGGCATCGAGCCGCTGCCGGGGCAGGAGCTGGAAATGCGCATGGCGGTGAAAATGAGGGTGCAGAACCCAAACAAATCGGCCATCGACTACAACGGCATTGCGCTGAACCTGGAGGTCAATGGTCAGCCGCTGGCGGCCGGTGTAAGCGACCAGCAAGGACACATCGGCCGCTACGACGAGGCCGTGATCGTGGTGCCGGTGAGCATCACGGCGTTCGCCTTCCTGCGCCAGGCCTATGGCCTGGGCAAGCTCGATTCGCTGCAAGGGATGCCCTACAAGCTGCGTGGCAAGCTCGCCGGCGGGCCGTTGGGCACCGTGCGCTTCACTGACGAGGGCAAGCTGGACCTGCCCAAGGAGGGCAGCCTGTATTGGTAGGGGTATGGTTCAGCGATTGGCGCTGGCGGCGGCCATCATCTTGTTGACTTCGCTGCGGACCATGCTGGCGTATTCCGGCGGCGACAGATTGTCCAGCTCGGTACGCACCCATTCCGCCCACTTGCCTTTGCGGCGTGGTTTTTCGGCGATCAGCCGCGCGGCTTCACCCTTGGCCTTGCCCAGGTTGTTCTGCCACATCTCGAACAGCCGGGCCTTTTCTGCCTCGATCTGCGCCCGTTCCTCGAAGCTCATGTTGGCCAGATTGAAACTCATGAAGGTACCTGCCTGTTGAAAATGGCCGCTATCTTACACCCTGGCGTCGCATCATCGGCAAAGCCGTCGCAACTTTCCTGGCGCGCAGGCATCCATTGTTCAAACCACCCCCATCGACGAGGACGTGTTCATGGCCCGAAAAACCGCCGCACTGGCCGACAGTGATCAGATCAAGGACCAGGTGTTCAGTGAACTGCAGGCATTGATTGAAGAATCGGAAAAACTGCTCAACGAAAGCGCCGCGCTGGTTGGCGAAGAAGCTGAGACCCTGCGTGCGCAGGTCAGCCTGAAACTGCGCCAGGCGCGCGAGGCCGCCGGCCAGGTGCGGGCCAAGGCGCAACCGGTGGTGGAGGCCACCCAGGACTATATCGGTGGCCATCCATGGCAGACCGTGGCCGTGTCTGCAGGCTTCGGCCTGGTGATCGGCCTGCTGCTGGGGCGCCGCTACTAGGCGTCAGGCAGCTTGCGCCATCGGGATACCGCTGTGGAAGCGTAGCTCCTGATCGGGAGACTGGATCAGCTCCGCTTCCGCTGCGCGTACCAGTTCGACGCGGCGGGCGATGTCCGCCTCCTCCCCGTATTGGTGGGCCAGCTTCAGGTAACCCTGATAATGGCGGGCTTCGCTTTTGAGCAGGCCGTGATAGAAGGTACCTAGCTCCTCATCGAGGTGTGGCACCAAGGCCGCAAAACGCTCGCAACTACGGGCCTCGATGAATGCCCCGACCACCAGGGTATCCACCAGCTTCACCGGCTCGTGGGCGCGAACCAGGCGGCGCAGGCCAGACGCATAACGCCCAGCCGAAACCGGCCGCAGCGGCACGCCGCGACGCTTCATCAACCGCAGGACCTGCTCGTGATGCACCAGCTCTTCACGGGCCAGGCGCGACATCATGTTGATCAGGTCCAGGTGGGTGTTGTACTTGGCGATCAGGCTGAGGGCGGTGCTCGCTGCCTTGAACTCGCAGTTCTTGTGATCGATCAGCAGGGTTTCCTGGTCGGCGAGGGCCGCTTCGATCCAGGCATCTGGGGTCGGGCAGCCGAGGAAGGCATCGATTTCGGGGATCAGCGACATTAACGAACAACCACACTGGACAGGCAGGACCGGCGATTATACCGACGGCGGCGGGCAGCACCAGTGACTATGCTTGATGTACATCAAGCGGCGATGCGGGAGGCGCCGACTATATTCAAGCATTGGTCGCAACCTTTGAAGGGAGTTCACGCCCATGCAAGCTGTCCGTAGCATCCTCGTCGTCCTCGACCCCGAACATGCCCATAGCCGTGCGCTGACCCGGGCCAAGCTGATTGCCGGCGTGACCGGTGCTCGTCTGCATCTGCTGATGTGTGACAAGAAGCATGACCACAGTGCGTTGCTCAGTTTGCTCAGTAGCCAGTTGCATGATGATGGTTATGACAACGTGAGCCATGAGCAGACCTGGCATGAGACCTTGCATGAATCGATCATCGCCGTGCAGCAGGCCGAAGGTTGTGAACTGGTAATCAAGGAACATCGACCGGATAACCCCATGAAGAAGGCATTGCTGACCCCGACCGACTGGAAGCTGCTGCGTCAGTGCCCCTGTGCGGTATTGATGGTCAAGAGTGAGCGGCCCTGGACAGGTGGTGTGATCCTCGCAGCGGTGGATGTGGGCAACCAGGACCAGGACCATCGTCGCCTGCACACCAGCATCATCGACCACGGCTATGCCATTGCCGGGTTGGCCAAGGGCGACCTGCATGTCGTCAGTGCGCACCCCTCCCCTATGCTATCCGCGTCAGACCCGGTTTATCAGTTGAGCGAGACCATCGAAAAGCGCTATCGGGAAGCCTGCAGCGCGTTCCAGGCCGAGTTCGACATCAGTGAAGATCGCCTGCATGTCGCAGAGGGGCCGGCGGATGTGCTGATACCCCATTTTGAAAAGCAGCTCGATGCCGTTGTCACAGTGATCGGCACAGTTGCGCGCACCGGGATTTCCGGGGCCCTGATCGGTAATACCTCGGAAGTGGTGCTCGATGCGCTGGAAGGCGATGTGCTGGTGCTCAAAAGCGAGGAGGCAACGGCGCACCTGGCAGAGGTCGCCCGAGGCTGACGGTTTTCTTTCGCCGGAAAAAGCCGG